>CAYRQB010000551.1:0-2747 GCA_964426025.1 uncultured Heliomicrobium sp. | reverse complement strand
CCAACTGGTACGACGCGCATTTGCAAAAGCACACACAAGCGACCGAACCGCTCTGGAAAAACTCCTTCGCCGTCATCAGCGAAGCTGACCGCGCGGCGCTCAGCGATTATCTGGCGACGCGCGTCGGCGCATCGAAATTGATCGAAGCCAAAGCGCAGTTCAATTCTTTGGGCTGTCTTGGTTGCCACAAAGTCAGCGGTGTTGGCGGCGATGCCGGGCCTGATCTGTCGCGCGCGGGTGAAAAAGACCCCGGTCAGGCGAACTTCACGCACGTGCCGGGCGCGCCGATTTTGTCGAACTGGCTGGCCGAACATTTCCGCTCGCCGCTGGGCATCGTGCCGGGTTCGCAGATGCCTATGATGGGATTGAATGAAAAGCAGATTGATTTGCTGACGATGTACGTGCTGTCGCTGCGGCGGCGGGAATTGCCTGGAGCGTTTTTGCCGAAAGACCGTGTCAGCGTTGCGCGTTTTGGAGCGCGCGAATTCGCCGCCGACGGCGCGACAATCTTCAGCGCCATTTGCGCCGGATGCCACGGAGCCGACGGCAAAGGCGCGCGCTATCCCGGCATCCCGCCGTTCCCGAACATCGCCGGGCCGGATTTCCTGCAAGTCGCTTCAGACGAATTCATCACCGAAACCATCAAGCAAGGTCGCCCCGGTCGCAAGATGCCTTCGTGGGCGAATGAGGCTGGGCTGAAACCGGAAGAGATTGCGCGTGTAGTCGCGTACTTGCGGCAACTGGGCGGCAACACGGCGATGACGCCCGACACGAATCCGCCGCGCTGGGTCAAAGGCAATGCGGCAGAGGGCGCGAAGCTTTTCGCGGCGAATTGTTCCGGCTGTCACGGCGCGAAAGGCGAAGGCGGTGAAGGCCCCGCGCTCAACAACAAAGTTTTGCTTTCAACCGCCAACGACCGCTTCTTTGTCGAAACCATCGGCAAAGGCCGTCGCGGCACGGCTATGAAAGGCTTCCTGGAACCGTCGCCGGTGCGGCGTGCGCTGACGCAAGCGGAGATTGAGGCTGTAGTGACTTACATCCGTTCCTGGGAGGGAAAGTGAATCGTTATGGTTTGGAGGAGGCTTTTTACGACTTAAAAAGCCAGGCGATTGTACCGAACAGCGTCACTGAAATTATTGAGATACCAATGATGAGTTGCCACATCTCCTGCCGATACTTCTGTGCAGTTTGATTTTCGAGTTCGGCGACCTGTCTTTCAAGCTCGCTGATTCTGGCTTCAAGTGTGAGTTCATTGTCCATGTAATTTCTCCTTTACGGTCGCTGATTGTAGCCACGGCTCAAAACAGCAACAAGATTCACGGAGTGTTTATGAAGAAAGAACTATCCCGACGAGATTTTCTGCAAACCATTTCCGCCGCCGGATTCGGCGCGCTGGCGGCTTCGGCGGCCAACGCCTGGGAACTGGGTGCAATCACCAATCCGCTGGCGACGTACCCGGATCGCGGCTGGGAGCGCGTGTACCGCGATTTGTGGAAATACGATTCCAAATTCACCTTCACTTGCGCGCCGAACGACACGCACAACTGTTTGCTGAACGCTTACGTGCGGCAAGGCGTCATCACGCGCATTGGGCCGACGATGAAATACGGCCAGGCCAAAGACCTGAACGGCAAAGGCGCGACCAATCGTTGGGATCCGCGCGTTTGTCAAAAAGGCCTGGCGTTGACGCGGCGCTTTTACGGCGACCGGCGCATCAATCAAACGATGGTGCGCGCGGGCTTCAAACGCTGGTACGAAGCCGGATTCCCGCGCGGCAAAGATGGCCGACCGGATGAAGAATATTTCCAACGTGCGCGCGACGAATGGGTGCGTTTGCCGCACGCCGAAGCCGCGAAGATCGTTGCCGCCGCGCTGAAAAACATCGCCGAAACTTACACGGGCGAAGCGGGCAAACAACGATTGAAAGCGCAGCATTACGACGAAGCCACCATTGAAGCGACGGGCGGCATCGGCACGCAAGTCTTGAAGTTTCGTGGCGGCATGCCGTTGCTGGGCGTGACGCGCGTGTTTGGCTTGTACCGAATGGCGAATTCGATGGCGCTGCTCGATGCGCACATTCGTAAAGTCGGGCCGGACAAAGCGGTCGGCGGCAAAGGCTTCGACAATTATTCGTGGCACACAGACCTGCCGCCCGGCCATCCGATGGTGACGGGACAGCAAACGGTCGAATTCGATTTGTCAGCCGTCGAACACGCCAAGACCGTCGTCGTTTGGGGCATGAACTGGATTTCCACCAAGATGCCGGACGCGCATTGGCTGACCGAAGCACGATTGAAAGGCACGCGCGTCGTCGTCATCGCTTGCGAGTATTCATCCACGTCCAGCAAAGGCGACGACGTGGTGGTGGTTCGTCCGGGCACGACGCCCGCACTGGCATTGGGTTTTGCGAACGTCATTCTGCGCGAAGGATTGTGGGACAGGGAATACGTGCGGCAATGGACGGACATGCCTGTGCTGGTGCGAATGGATACGCTGAAGTATCTGCGCGCTCAAGACGTGTTCGGTCAGGGACTTTCCAATTTGAAAAACACCGTCGTGCTGAAACCTGAAGACAAGGAACCGGCTCCGGCGGCGCAAACTTCTCAGAATTACACGACCGAAAAACTGCGCAGCGAATGGGGCGATTACGTTTGGTGGGATCGCGCCAGCAATTCACCCAAGATGATGACGCGCGATGAAGTCGGCATAAATTCCAAAGTCGGCGACGCGCTGCTGGAAGGTTCCAT
>CAYRQB010000550.1:0-2751 GCA_964426025.1 uncultured Heliomicrobium sp. | reverse complement strand
CAGAGATGACTTCGACGCAATTGCCATGTCCGGGGCTAACGGACTGGTCAGCCCGCTGGTTCACGTCGGCAAACTGATCGCCAGAATCGAACGTTGGCGTTTGGGCAAACGCGGCAAAAGCGAATTGATCAACAGCCTTTCCTTTGACGCGTTCAACAAGGCGTTCAAACCAAACCGCACCTCGTTCGACTGGCTTTCGCGCGACGAAGACGAAGTGGACAAATACATCGCCGATTCGATGTGCGGATTCCTATGTTCAAATCAGCTCTGGTTGGACATGCTTGAGGCCATCACCGCAGCCGCAAAGCCAGCCTTCCGCGCGCGAATTCCCAAACAACTGCCGATTTACCTGTTTTCGGGTTCGCGTGATCCGGTCAACGACGAAGGCAGAGGTTCAACCGCGCTGGCCGAATATTACCGCTCAATCGGAATGGAAAAAGTCAGTTACCGCATCTTCACCCAGGCCCGGCACGAAACGCTGAACGAACTCAATCGCGAAGAAGTGACAGAACATTTGATTGACTGGATGAACGCAATCGTCAAACTGCTGGGAACTCACGCGCCTTCGCGTGCTGAATTCTGACGCATCTTCATCAAACAACCATCTTATTAACTCCGAGGAAGACCCAGCCAATCCTGTCTTGATTGGTTGTCTTAATTTTGTCGCTTTTCAATGTAGGAGGCTTTTTATGTTTGCCAAACTCAGATTTGTTTTCCTGCCACTGGCGCTGATGTGCGCTGCGGCTTTTGCTCAGGAAGGTTTCCCGCTTTTCACGACGGATTTTCCGCCCGAAGAATTCGCCGCTCGCCGCGCAGAAGTTTTCAAAGTCATCGGCGAAAACGGCCTGGCCCTGTTGCAGGGCGCGCCAAACCCGGCGGGTTACACACGCTTTCGGCAATCGAACGAGTTTTATTACCTTTGCGGCATTGAAGTTCCGCACGCTTACCTGTTGTTGGATGGCGCGGCGAAAACCGCTGCGCTTTACCTGCCCCATCGTAATGAAGCGCGCGAACGCGGCGAAGGCAAGTTGCTTTCAGCCGAAGACGCCGAGCTTGTCAAAAAACTGAGCGGCGTGGACGCAGTGTTTGGCAGCGATTTGCTGGTGGAACAGCTGGCGCGGGCGACGCGTTCGCACGGACGCGCGATTTACACGCCGTTCAGCCCCGCCGAAGGTTTCGCCATGAGCCGCGACCTGGCCGTGCGCGTGATCGGTGATTACGCTGCCGATCCATTCGACGGACGCCCGTCGCGCGAAGGAGCTTTGATCAACCAGATTCGCAGCCGCTTTCCGCAATTCGAGATTCGCGATTTGTCGCCTGCGCTGGATAAACTCCGGCTGATCAAATCTCCGCGCGAATTGGCCCTGATCAAAAAAGCCACGCGATTGTCGGGACTGGCGCTGATCGAAGCCATGCGTTCGACCGAACCTGGCATTTACGAACACGAACTGGATGCGATGGCCAAATACGTTTATTACCGCAACGGCGCTCAGGGTGAAGCTTATTATTCGCTGATCGCCAGCGCGTCAAACGCCTTCTATCCGCATTACAACGCGGGCAAACGGCAAATGCAGGATGGAGATTTTCTGCTGATGGATTTTGCGCCCGACGTTGGCTATTACATGAGCGATGTAACGCGAATGATGCCCGTCAACGGCAAATTCAATGCCTGGCAACGGGAGCTTTACGGATTTTATCTGGGCTGTTACCAGTCGGTGCTGAAAGCCATCCGCCCGAACGCCACGGCTCAGGCCATTATTCAGGAAGCGGTCACGGAGATGGAACGATTGCTGGCTACGACGAAATTTTCCAAGCCGACTTACGAAAACGCCGCCAGGACGTTCGTCGCTCGCTATCAGACTTCAGCCAAAAACCCACGCGCCAGCCTCGGTCATTGGGTAGGAATGGCTACGCATGACGTCGGCCCGCACGAAGGCCCGTTGCGCGCCGGAATGGTTTTCACGATTGAACCCGCACTGACTGTGCCGGAAGAAAAAATCTACGTCCGCCTGGAAGACCTGATCATCATCACCGAAACCGGCAAAGAAATCGTTTCGGATTTTGTCCCGATGGAAATTGAAGAGATCGAAAAGTTGATGAAAGAGGCGGGAATGTTGCAGCGTTATCCGCGCGACAGCGAGCAGAAACCATAACAACATCGCCACGGAGTGAATGAAAGCTCCACTTTTTAATGCTTTCATTCACTCCGCTTCAGATGCTTTGTGGTGAAGGCCAGCGCTCATCGGCACAATGACATTCTTTTTCTAAAAAGCCATAGATGCTTGATCCTGGCTCAATTCGTCCTATGGTTTGTGAATTACGATGCTTCCTCCGCCAAGCACAGTAGTCGGGTCGTTCGTGTCAGGATCGTTCATCTGATTGTCGTAAACCACGCCGCCGCTATCGCTCCAGATTCTGATCCGGAACTTGTCTTGCCCGCCGCCGCCCGGCTGTTGTCCGTCAATGGCCGTGAGCATAAACCGGTAGCTGCCGCCGCCGTTGACAGTACCCGTGCCTTTATACTGCGCTCGTGCCCCTGCGACGACCAACCATTCGTAGTTGGTGCTCTTGAAGTTGAAGCTGGCCGCGCGGAATTGGAATTCGGTATTCCCCGTCGGCGTGGTTGCGCCCGGTTGATACTTGGAGACAAAGCCAAAACTTGCCTTGCCGGTTAGCGACGGATTCGGCACGTAAGCACCGGCTGGTGAATTGATCCAGCCGCCGCCCGTCACGAATCCGCCGCCCTTCATG
>CAYRQB010000549.1:0-2764 GCA_964426025.1 uncultured Heliomicrobium sp. | reverse complement strand
AATTAAGTGCGGTCGCTGGCCTGAATCTGTGAAATGTTAAATTAACTGCCACGTCTGATTCTCAATTTTTGATTATGGCGAAGAAACGCAAAACCCAAAACCCCAAGAAATCTTCAAGCTCGCAAATCAAACATTCCACATACGGCAATACTCCATCCGGCTGGTTTTCGAATCATTTATCCCGTCGCCAGCTTGGCAAAGGCCTGGCCTGGACTGCTGCGCTGAGCATGGCCGGTTTGACCTTGTACCAATTGCAGGACGACGACGAACCGGAAGTCACGATGGACTCTCTGGAGTTGCAGAGGAAAGAAGGTTGGAACGTCGGTTCAACCGAAAAGACATTGAGCTTTCCGGCTGGAGTCACGCCAGCCGACAGCGTCGGCAAATACTGGAGCGCCTTTGATTCGAACTATCTGATTTCGATATACCAACCGCGCGACGCCAATTGGCAGCCGTTTTTCGCGCCGACCTTGTTGCAATCGCTTTCGCAATCTTCGCTCAACGGCCAGATCAAACTGATTCGCACGGGCGAGATGATTGACGCTTACCAACGCGCCGAAGGTTTGCGATCACTTCTTGCTTCGGGTGAAAACACGAATCAAACTCTGATCATCTCCGATTTGCCCGGCCCGGCTTCAATAGCAGCCGGCGCTGCGCTGGCAGACACAGTGACGCTGGTTCCTGTGTTTGATAACTGGCCGCACCCGCTGGGAGTCGTTCGCGCGCACGAAACGCTGGGAGCGATGGCTTACTACGCTCACGAAATAGAACAAAAAAGCCGCAACCTCAAAGCGAATGCTCCGGCGATGATGTTGCTGGATAGCAATCGGCTGTCGCCATATGCTGATCAGGATTCTCAATTCGACAATCGTTATCTGGCCAAACTTCCTCCAGCCGACCAACTCAAACAGCGCGGAATTCAACAGGTCATTTACCTGACCAAAGATCAGACTCAGGCGGCGGAATTGGACGACATCAACGAAGATTTCGTCGAATGGCAGAAAAACGGTGTCAACGTCAGAATGTTGCGGCTGTCGGAATTCAAACCTTATGACGAACCGTTGACCGCGACGAGCGGAACTGCTACGACTTCGCCAACCTCGACGGTTCACAGGCATTATTATTACGGCGGTTCGCCATTCTCTCACTGGTGGTTTTACGACCATTATTACTATAGCCGTCCGCGCGAAGTTTACGTTTACCGCGGCGGACGGAATGTGCCCATTCCACCTCCGGCAACCGGACAAAGGCCGTCATTCAATCCGCCGAATTACAGGCCTGTGACACGTCCGACGATTTTCAGCGCTTCGCGTGTGGGAACTTCGCCCGGAGCTACCGGCGTCGGCAGAACCAAACCCAGCGGATTTGGTCGCACCAGCGTCCGAATGGGCAGCAATGGTCGCGTCAGCGGAGTTCGATCCGGCAGATCAGGCTCTTACGGACGCAGCGGCGGAAGCTGGTTCGGCGGATAAACGAAAAGCAAACAATCGTTTTCAAATCTCAGACAATAATTGATGGGTGTGCGTAAATCAGGTCGTTAATTGAAACCACAAAAATCACAAAAGAAACTCCGAGTTCCGATTTGCCGCAAAACCATTATGCGTTTTTTGTGCCTTTTGTGGTTACTTTCCTGACCTGGAATTACGCGCTAGCCTCAATCAATTCAACCGGGTTCACAAATGACAGTTCTTATAACTTTGCTCGGCGTTACTCTGGCTTTACTGATCAGCACTGGAACTTTCCTGTTGGTGATGTTGATTCTGGCAATAGCTTTTGCCGGAGGAATTTATCTGGTCAAAAGCAGCAGCAATCAAGGTCGCATTGACGGCAGCCGCCGCTCGTTTTTGGCGGGGAAAGGCCGAGCCAACGACCACGCATTATTTTTCGGCATTCAACTGGTGATTCAGATTTTCGGCAGCGACGAATTACGCGCTCAACTGGCGCGATTGATCGAAGCCGAAGATGAAACCGATTCGGCGGACGAAAAACGCCGCTTCATCAAATCGGTGGCTTCGCTGTTGATCGAAAACCAGTACGCCTGGGAATATGGATTTTGGGATTATTACGGCGACGCCGATGCCGCCATCAGCAATTTCAATCAATGGCGAAATGAAATCGAAGCTTCAATGGCGACCGAAGGAGTAGAACTCGGCAGCGAAATTGATCGCCTGCATCGCTTCTCCGATCAAAAGGAATATCTGATCGTCACGCTGATGATGCTGATTGACAACCGCGAAGAGCCTGTCACGGACGATGTCGGCGATTATCAATTCCGCGCGACTTATTCACAGTTGGCTCAGCCTTTCCGCTTGTTGGTGGACAACATTGACGAAGAAGAATACTGGCGTCCCGCAACCTTCAAACAATTGCTTCAAGGACTGCAATCGCTCGATCCGCGCGCAATCGAACGCGACGGCATTTACGTTTATCCCGGCACTTCGCAGGACGGCCTGTCCTCGCTCGACCTGATCGGCGATGAAGGATGGAAGTATCTGACCGACCATTCCCTACGGTATTGATTCAGTCAGCCTTTTGTAACTCAGTCGAAGGATAAGTCAACGCGTCGGGCGTTGACTGGCATCATCGGGTTTTTGGACTTGCTCGGTTTCGCTTCCACGATTTGCGGCGAAGGCATACCAAAACAGCAATGCAAACGGCGCGAGCAGAAAAGGCAGGTAGAGCAATCCCACGACAAGATTTTCTAGCAAAGTCATAAGTTTTCTCACTAAGGGCTAACGATAGCTGCTTTGCCCGCCGGGGTATT
>CAYRQB010000548.1:0-2788 GCA_964426025.1 uncultured Heliomicrobium sp. | reverse complement strand
CTTTGCCGACGGCGGCGATCTTTCCATTGCGAATGAGAATCGAACCGCCTTCAATCGTTCCGTGCGAAGCGGTCATGATCGTCGCATTGCGAATCAGAATCTCTTCGCTGTTTTGAGCCAGCGCCACCGCGCCGAAAACGAATGCGAACAAGAAAAAAAGAATCGTTCGTTTCATTGCTATCTCCATTGAAAAATGCGGACAGGATGTCCGCGCTCCCAGTTGTTGATTCATTCTTTCGGCGTTTTGGCGCCAGTGAAATCCGAATTGCGTCCCATCATTCCCAACTGGCCGCTGATTGAATCGCCTTCGATCCTGCCTTTCAGCGTTCCGTTCATCGTCTGGCCGTTGGGAGTGGTGACGGTGTATTCAAGTTCAATCTCGTCGCCGTTGATCGAGCCTTTGGTAATCGGAGCAGCGCCGAACGGCAGAGCCAGTTCGCCGCTGATGGAATTGCCGTTCTGTTGCAGATTGGCAGTCATCTTCATTTCTCCGCGCGGCGAATTGACGGTCAGAATCCATGAACCCGCCGCCAGACCAGCGCCGGGGCTTTCAGACGGATTTCCACCGGCAGACGGATTTCCACCGGCAGACGGATTTCCACCGGCAGGCGGATTTCCACCGGCTGCTCCGCGACCGCCGCCTCTGCCACCGCCACCAAGCGCCCCGCCCGGACGTTGAGGCGTTTCAGGAGCTTTCGGCTCGAAATGATTGCCGTCAATGAAAACGTGTTTGACCTTGCTGTCTTTGGCGAACAAATCGCCGGTGGTGACAATCAGGTTGGCGATCTTCCCTTTTTCAATGCTGCCGAGTTGTTCCGACAAACCGAAGATTTCAGCCGGATAAATCGTCAGCGCTTTCAAGGCTTCATCCTTCGGCAATCCGGCTTCAATCGCGCGTCCGGCATTGACTATGTAATCGGATGGCCGCGACAAAGCGCCGGAAGTAAATGCGAACCTGACGCCGGCTTTGTGCAACGCGGCGGCGGCTTTCGGCGCATCGGCGCGTTCGCGCAGAGTTCGCAGCGATTCGCTTTCGGGGTCTTCCAATCCGGCGGGTTTTTGCGGGAAGCTCAAGCTGAGCAGAACCGTCGCCTTTTTCGATTTCAGGTAATCGGCGTTCAGATAACTTTGCGTCGCGCCGGACAGCAGGTACTTCAATCCGAATTCTTCGGCCATGCCGACGGCGCGTTCCATTTCGCGAACCGAATTGACGCTGAAGACGACAGGCATTTCGCCGTTGATCACCGGCTGCAAAGCAGCCAATGACTTATCAACTTGTGGACGCTGAGCGCCGCGCGGGTTCTTGTTGTAACGCGACCACTCTTCGCGGTAATGCTGGGCGTCGAGCAATGATTGTCGCAGGAAAGCCAGAATGCCCATCGCCGAACTTGGATAACCGCCGCCGAATCCGCGTCCGCCGCTCAAACCTACGTTCAGCGAAGCCGGAGTTTTCAGAATCAGTTTCTCCGCCGCGTCAGTTCCTAGGTTGATGATCGCGCTCTGCCCCTGGAAAACTCCCGTGCGCGGAGCGGTCAACGCCGTTGTTATTCCGGCGGCGCGCTGTTGATCAAAAGTGGTTTCGGCAACCTGCAATTGATCAACGACCGAAACTTCCGGTTCCAGACCGGCGTTCGCAGGCGTTGCCGCAGCCTGAGCCAGAAATGCCTGAATCGGATCGGTCGGCGTTGGTGGAGCGCCTCCTCCTCCGCGTCCCTGCCCTCCGGCTGGAGTTTGCTGCCTGATTCCATAACTGGTGTGAGCGTCGAACAATCCCGGATAAACGGTCATTCCCGTGGCGTCAATGACGCGTGCGTCGGCGGGAATCGGAATGTCCGCGCCGACTGATTCGATCAGGCCTTTGCGAATGACGACCGTGCCTTTCTGGATCGTTGCGCCGGTGACGGTGACGATTGTTCCGCCGCGAATGGCATAAGCTTCGCCTTGAATTACGCTGGCTGAACTGCTGCGAGCGGCAAAAACTCCCGCCAAAGCCAGCGCAATCACACAGGCAAACGCGAGTAATGAATTACGCTTCATCACTGAATAGCTCCTGTCTTGTTTTATAAATCGTGTTTTCCGAATTGCGGATTGGATTGAATTCTGCGAGCTTGAACTCGCCGGCAAAATCTAAAAAGTTTGCTCGATGTTTAAGACTGATGAGCGCCGATCCCAGTTTCAACTTTCAGCTTTCATGCTCATTCGGCGCGCGCGTAATCTAGCCCACTAACCAGCGAAGCGCAATCAAACTGGGAACGCACGCGCCCTCGCGTGCGGGTCTGGGAACGCACGCGCCCTCGCGTGCGGGTCTGGTCAATAACCCACTAAAAAGAAAAAAGCGAGTATCCGAAACTGGCACGCGAGGGCGCGCGCGTTCCCAGTTTGGACAACCGCGCGGCTCGCACTTACAATGCGCCATATTCCAGCGACGAAACCGCAATTCAGGAAATAGAGACGATGAACAAATCAACTCGCAGAGAATGGTTGCAAACTCTGGCGCTGACGGCGTTGGCGTCAAACAGATTGATGGCTCAACAACAGGGCGAAAAGAAAACCGGACAACCGCTTTCGATCACAGAGTACGAGCCGAAAAGCATGTTGCACGTCAAGGAAACCAAAGTTCCGCGAGCGCGTTTTCCGGTCATTGATTTTCACACGCACCTGTCTTTCACCAACGCTTCGGGCGAAGTTGAAAAAGCCAACTTCCGCGCCAAACGCGAAGAGATTCTGCCGGTAATGGACAGCAAGAACGTTCGCGCGATGGTCAACCTGACCGGAGGTTACGGCGCTG
>CAYRQB010000547.1:0-2823 GCA_964426025.1 uncultured Heliomicrobium sp. | reverse complement strand
AACTCCTGACGACATTGCCATTGTAATAATCGTATTTTGCTCCGGTCTTAAACCCGTGCGGATTGGCTGCCGTGCTGAGGTAAACGTGCGTTTGTCCGACGCCTGCCGGTTTGTTGGAAAAGTAATCGGCGTAATCGTATTGCTGGCGATTGGCCGCGCCATCGGCTTCCGCTCGGCGATTGCCGTTGGTATCAAAACTGGTTCGGCGAATAACGCGAGAACCATTGATCGCGCCACCCACGACGGAATACTGCGTCACGCTGGTCAGGTTTCCGCGCTGCGTCATTCCGATACCGTAATTCAGATCATCGTGCTGGATCACGGCTGCGGAGGCGGCGTTGATGAAATATTCCGCAGCTTGATTGTTGGAATCATTGTACGCGCCGGTTTGGTCATAAGTGTTGGTGAAACGGGACATCAGCGTCGCGCCCGTCCCGGCGTAAACTGAAATTTCCGTCGGCAAACCAAGAATGTGCCGCGCCGGATAGCTGTTATAAGCCGTTGTCGTGCGGCGGTAAACGGTGGTTTCGCTGGAGTATTCGTCCTTCATCGTTTCCAGCCAAATCCCATCCATCTGCGTGTAAATGTATTTGGTCTTTCGAGCCAGCCATTGAGTTTGGTCTTGCGTGAAGTATGACTTTCGCTCGACGACACGCGGGTTGGAACGATAAGCAAGACCTGAATCCTGTTCGTAAGTCGTGTTGTCAATCTTTCCTTCGCCGCTGAACGGAGTCATTTCCAGGCTGTGCTCCAATCCGTTGATCGTAACCTTGAATGTTCTGCTTGATGGATCGGTGACTCTCGGTTCGTTGGCGTCATAAGCGTACGCTGACAGCGCCCAATTCTGCCAGTTTTCCGCGCTTTCGTATCGAGCCAGAAAACTGGGGCAATCGAAGTCGAACGAGCCTGTGGAATGTTCCGGGAAATGGAATTTTGTCAGAGCAACTTTTCGCTCCGCGCCTTGCCCGTTGATGGTGGGAACATGCCTGCCAACCTCGTACATCTGCCCGTAGCTATTGTAGAGAAGTCGCAAGCTGGCTCCAGTTGGATACGTTACACGGCTGGGCATCCAGACTTGCGCGCCATTGATGGTGGGAGGATCAACTGCCAGCGAAGAATCAAAATATGTCTGGATCGTAATCGGCTGGTAATCAATTCGCACGAAGTAAAACCAGGTTCCTCCGCGATTCTGGCCGATCCAGATCAGGCGATTGCCTTGGTAGCCGAAATCCACCCGACGCCCGGATGTGTCAATGAAGTAATCAATCACCACTTTCTCGTTGTCCAGCGTCTTGTAGAAAATGTCAATGTAATTGCCATTGCGGTCTTTGATCTGAATCGGCAACGCCTGAAAGTCTCGATTGTTTGCCGAGTACGAATAAGCGCCGAACTTCATTTGCGTGCCGTTCGGGAAGTACATGACTTGCGCCGCAGCGTCGAACTTCAGATAGGACGAATCGTAGCTTTCATACAATCCTGTCGAAGAGTTCAAAGCCATGTCGCGTCGAACTCCGCTCGGCTCAAGGAAAATAATGCTGTATTTGCCGGTAGTGGAGTTGAAATATGGGCCGGTTGTGTTGGTGTGAACCTGAATCGCTCCGAACCCCAAGCGCCAACCCGGAGCCGGAAAACCGCGATCCGCGTTGAAGACCATAGTGTTGGTCGCTGTGTCTTTTACCCAGACCTTGCTGCTGTAACTCAATCCCAAGGAAACATTCATTCCGGCTCGACCTGCCAGCGATAAGACAGGCGCAGTAAAACTGAACTGCCTGGAATCCAGAAATGCGCTGACCCCGCCAACAACAGAGCTTGAAGCCGTTGGATCAGCCGCTTGCAACGGCAAAGCTCCAGCGGGTCCGCTGGGGTTGTAGGCTTGAACCATTTGAGTCAGGTAGCTGTTGTAATTTGCCGTGTTCAATGGCTTCGGGTCTTCGTATCCGGCTTCTGGAGTTCCTGAGGGCACATACGAATTTGGTAGTTGCGGCGTTGTGTTCCGCAACGTATCAAGGTTGGCTCCGCCTTGAAGAACGGCCAGAACATTCAGGTAAAGCAATTTAATCGCTGACAGGCTATTGCTCAGAATTGCGGGCGGGGGCACAGGATTCGGCTTGAGCGGAAAGCTTCAAGCGAAGGCATGATAGTTACTTCCATCAAAGCCACGATGGTTTGAAAGATTTGCTCGCCTTTGACTATCGCCGTGTGGACGTCATGGTTTCTTCGCGCCTTAAAATGCGATGAGAGCAGAACCCCGAGCTTTACAGATTGCCCCACGAAAGGTATTTATCGTGGGGCAATCGTTTATGCATAAGGAGATGATCAGGCTGCAATGAATCGCCAATCTGAAATCAAACGAACCACCAAAGAAACCGACATCCATCTGAAATTGACTCTGGATGGATCGGGCAAGAGCGCCGTCAGCACGGGCGTGCCGTTTCTGGATCACATGCTCGATCTGTTCGCGCGGCACGGTTTGTTCGACCTGGAATTGACCTGCAAGGGCGATTTGCAGATTGACGATCATCATACGGTCGAAGACATAGCCATTTGTCTGGGGCAGGCATTTGCTGAAGCTCTGGGCGACAAGAAAGGAATTGTGCGTTACGGCCACGCGTACGTGCCGATGGATGAAACTCTGGCGCGGGCGGTGGTTGATCTTTCGGGACGGTACTTTCTGGTTTACAAGGTTCAAAACACTCGCGACCAGATCGGCACGTTTTCGGTCGAACTGGCCGAACATTTCTGGCATTCGTTCGCCGAACATTGCCGCTGCAATCTGCACATAGAAGTTTTTTACGGTCGCAACCAGCACCACATTATCGAAGC
>CAYRQB010000546.1:0-2823 GCA_964426025.1 uncultured Heliomicrobium sp. | reverse complement strand
TCACCGATATTTCGCTGGCATTGGATCGGTTCTGTAATGTCATCACTTTCGCCCTTGAACAGCAAAACATTTCCGACAACGACCGGCGCGCGCCGTCCAGCCTTGCCGCACTTACTCCCGTTCAGCGAGCTTGCCATCAAATTGATCACAGGCTGTCTGGTGATCTGCGACGGTTTGCTGGCCGCCGGATTGTTCGTTCTGGCTTTTTGGCTGAGGCATCCTGAAAAGACCTTGCTGCTGTTTGGGGAAAGTGAAGTCGTAGGCTTGAGCGCCTGGTTGCCGCGCGGAATTCATCAGGATTTCGCGCCTTACCTGAGCGTGCTTTACTTCGTCCCGCTGATTCAGATCGTCACTTTCTGGTATCGCGGTTTGTATCGAGTGCGCGGCGAATTTTCCTTCGCCGAAGATTTCGTCAACATCTTCAAGGCGGTTTCAATCAGCGCCCTGCTGGTGACGGTCGTGGCGTTTTTCTATCGCGGCGGATTCACCTATTCGGCGTTTTCCTATTCGCGGATCGTCTTCATTCTTTTTTACGCGCTCAACTTGATCGTCTTTGTCGGTTATCGAGCCGGATTGCGCAGCCTGCAAACGTTCTATCGCCGCCGTCACATCAACGTCATTCCGATTCTGATCATAGGGTCGAACGGCGTCGCTGAAATGTGCGTCAACGAAATCGCTCACGATCCGAAACTTGGCCGACGCGTCGTAGGTTTCGTCACCGCAACCGGTTTGCCGCCGAAAAGCAAAGCCTTGCAAGCCTGGCCGACGCTTGGCCGTTACGACGAAATGCATCGTTTCATCAGATCACATGGCATCGGCGAAGTTCTGATCACCGATCCTGAAATCCCGGCGCAGATGTTGTTTGACACGATGGTCAAATGCGGGCGCGGTTCGCGCGTGACTTTTCGCGTCGTGCCGAACCTGCTCAATTGCATTCCGCGCAAAACCTACGTCGAACAATTGGGCGCGGTGCCGATGGTCAGGCTGTTTGAAGAACCGCTGTCAGGTCCGGCGCGATTATTCAAACGTTCGATTGACATCTTTGTCAGCACAATGATTCTGACCGTCACTTCGCCGTTTTGGTTGATCATCGCCATTGCGATCAAACTCGGTTCGCGCGGCTCGGTTCTTTACCGCCAGGAACGCGTCGGCATGGACGGTCACATCTTTCTGTTGTACAAATTCCGTTCGATGCTGGACGATGACGAAGTTGACGAAGCTCATCGCAGTTACATGAGACAGGTCATCAAAAACGAAGGCCGTATCAATCTGGGAACAGAAGAAGCGCCGAGTTACAAATTCATCAACGATTCGCGACTGACCGGAGTCGGACGATGGTTGCGGCAAACCAGCCTGGACGAATTGCCTCAACTGTTCAACGTTTTCAGAGGCGAAATGAGTCTGGTCGGGCCGCGTCCGCCGATTCCTTACGAAGTGGAATGTTACGAACCGTGGCATCGCAAACGGCTGGACGTCAAACCGGGTTTGACAGGATTGTGGCAAGTCAGCGGTCGTTACAGCCTCTCGTTCGATCAAATGGTCAAGCTGGACATCTTCTATATTGAAAACTGGTCGCTCTGGCTGGATTTGAAAATTATTCTGAAAACCTTGCCTGCGCTGTTTATGCGTGAACAGGCGGGGAAAAATCGCTAACCAACCCAACCAAACAAAACTTTCAGGGGAGCCGAACCAACCGGCTGAGAGTTCTGAGCATTGCCGATGGCAATTCGCATTCAGAAGACCCTCTGAACCTGACACGGTTAAAACCGTCGTAGGGAGAAAGGAAAACAATGAACAACGGAAACAAGAACGGACATTCAACTGCAAACGAATCGAACCAATTTCCGGCTTCGCGCCGGGTTTACAAAACGGGCAAACACTCGGGCGTGCGGGTGCCGTTTCGCGAAATCACTCAGCACGTGACCAAAACTGTCAACGGTTCCATCGAAACCAACGACCCGATTCACGTTTACGAAACCAGCGGTCCGTGGGGCGATCCGGCTTACAGTGGCGATGTTCGCGACGGTTTGCCCGCGCTTCGTCGCGATTGGATCATCGCGCGCGGAGATGTCGAAGAATACGAAGGCCGACCGGTTCAACCAGTGGATAACGGCTATCGTTCGCCGGAAGAAGCCGCCTACGCGCGAGAAAAAGCCAAAGGCAAGCTGGAAGAATTTCCTGGCCTGCGACGTTCGCCGCTGCGCGCAAAGCCCGGCCAGCGCGTGACCCAGATGCATTACGCTCGGCGTGGCGTCATCACGCCCGAGATGGAATTCATCGCCATTCGCGAAAACCAGTACCGCACGGAACTTTACGCCGAACTGGAAAAAGAAGACCGCGATCGCAACGATTTTTACTTCGCTCACAAAGGCGAAACTTTCGGCGCCAGCGTCCCGAAATTCGTCACGCCCGAATTCGTCCGCGATGAAGTAGCGCGTGGCCGAGCCATCATTCCGACCAATATCAATCACCCGGAAACCGAGCCGATGATCATTGGCCGCAACTTTCTGGTCAAAATCAACGCCAACATCGGCAACAGCGCCGTCGCGTCTTCGATTGAAGAAGAGGTCGAAAAAATGCGTTGGGCTACTCGCTGGGGAACCGACACGGTGATGGATTTGTCCACCGGCAAGAACATTCACGCCACGCGCGAATGGATCATACGCAACAGCCCCGTGCCCATCGGAACCGTGCCGATTTATCAGGCTCTGGAAAAAGTCTCAGGCCGAGCCGAAGACCTGACCTGGGAAATCTTCCGCGACACGCTGATCGAACAGGCCGAACAGGGCGTTGATTACTTCACCATCCACGCCGGCGTGCTGC
>CAYRQB010000545.1:0-2838 GCA_964426025.1 uncultured Heliomicrobium sp. | reverse complement strand
GCCTTCGTTCGCCTTTCGCCAGTTGTACAGGTCAACCATCATGTCGCGCCCGTCCACTTCCAGCGTCGGCGTGATGAGCACAATCACGTTTTTGCGAATCTGCTGAATGAACGGCGTTTCTTCGACGGCCAGCCGATACGCCATTTCCATCAACATTTCGGGACTGCCGGTTTCAGGCGAATGGATAGAACCCGAAGCCCAATAAATCGCCAAGCCTTCGCCGATCAACGCTTTGGCCTGTTCATCATTCGTCCGGCGAGGATCAGCCAGCCGAGCCGTGATTTCCTTGTACCGATTCAGATTCGCAATCGAAGCTTCGTCGCCGACGGCAATCAGCAATTGTTCGCGTCCGAGTTCGCTCTTTTCCGGTGCGGTGAAAACCTTGACGCGCGGCGAAGTTTTTTCCAGTTCGCGGTAATACCTGAACTGATCTTTGGTGTACGTCAGTTTGTTCGGCGTGCCGACCGGATAACCGAGCACCTTCATCGGCGACGGAACTTTGTCCGAAGCGGGCAGATGATCCACCAATTCGGTCAGGAATTGTCTGTCGGTCGTGTTTTTCAAAATGGAGTCGGTGTATTCCTTGTCAATTTGCTGCGGCTGATCGCTTTTGGCAGTGGGCACGACCGTAGCTTTTTTGGCTCCTTGAGCAAACGCCGGGTTGGCGACAAGCGAACCGAGCAAGGCAAGCATGGCGAAATGCGCAACGACGCTTCGCAGCGTGAATGGCGAGCGAGTCATAACGGGCCTCCGATAAAAATGTGGTTTCCTGTTCGCGCTCCGAACGGCGCGGCTTGATGAGTTCAATTGCTCAGACGAGCAACAGTATCGGGCGGTTACGAGCTTTAGGCAAGATAGCTTTCAGCCAACACCGAACCACAAACTTGGCTTGAGTAGAAAAAATGATTTGGCATCTTGTCTTACAAGTGAAACGTCGCTTACACTGTGATGCACAAGCAAAAGAGTCGTCATTGTCATAGTGAGGCGAAAGAACGCTCAAGTTTCCAAGCTATGGCCAAGTATCAAAAGCTGGAGAGTGAAAGCAAAAGCCATTCGCTCGTTGCGTCAAGCCTCAAATTCTTGATTCAAAGAGATCGTTCGACGCTAACACTGGAAAAAGAAAACTAAAATCTTATGGGTAATCACGCACAATGGCTGATTGATCTTGGCGGAGCTACAAAGGATCGCTCTGTGGATGGCCTTGTGCTCGTTCGCGGATACCAGAGCAAAGGCCGTCCTCCAGAAGAAGTCGTGATGATGGAGAAGGCAAAAGATTACGGCGCTTATGCAGTCTTTTTTGAAGCTGAACGTAAGGGACGACCTCCTATAGCACAGGCCTTCGTCTATGTTTCAGATGGCCCAGCCGATGATCCTGGTTTTGCTAAAAAACATAAGCAGTTATGGAGTTGGGGCGGCGTTCCGTTGATTTACAGAAAAACTCCTGGACTTGTGCAGCTTTTCCGCTGCGCCCATAAACCAGACTTTATTGACAAAAACGGCAAAGAAACCTGCGAGCCATATAAGCTGCTAAAACTCGCAGCCCTCATCAATGATGCTGATAGCAATGATGCTTGGTGGGATGCCGAGCGGTTACGCAATGGCACACTGTGGGATGACGCGGAAGTCTGTAAAGAACTACTCTCTGCCAGTAAGTCCGCGCACAAAGGATTGATTAAGGCCATCAAAGACCTCAGCGACGACCTGGACACTGAGGGAGTTCTGCCAAAACATTTGCGTCGAAAGCTGCTGATTCTTTCTTTACTGATTGCCTACTTGGAAGAGCGAAGGGCTTTTGAAGAAGGCTACTTTGGACGGTTTCTGCAGAGTGCGGAAAAATTCTTTCAAGTGCTTGCCGATGGTAAGGCATTGGTAAATTTACTGGACGACTTGGAAACAAGGTTTAATGGCAATGTTTTCAGCTTAGACGATGCAGATCGTGAACGGTTAAGAAATAGTCAGCAGCTTGCCCGATTTGCCAAGCTTATCGAAGCACGTGAGATTAAAGGCGGGCAACTGACACTTTGGGAACTCTATTCATTCAAAGACTTGCCAGTGGAGTTGATAAGCCATATCTATCAACTTTTCGTCAAAGACACTACGACCGCCGTTTACACACCACCATTTCTCGTTCGCTTTATGCTGGAAGAGGCGTTGAGTTGGGAACGGCTTGATCGCCTAATTCAGCGCAATGAAATCATTTTGGACCCTTCTTGTGGGTCGGGTGTGTTTCTCGTTGAAGCTTACAAGCGACTTGTCCTGCATTGGCGTAGCCGCAATAACTGGGAAAGGCCGGACAAGGCGGTGCTAAAAGACTTGCTGAAAAAAGTTCATGGCATTGATTTAGAGCAAGGAGCTGTCGAGCTTGCGGCTTTTAGTTTGTGTTTGGCGCTTTGTGATGCACTAAAGCCAGAAGAAATTCGCGCCAGCATCAAACTTTTTGACCCGCTGGTGGGAGAGACGCTGCATAAATCGTGCTTTTTTGAAGCTAAGGAACAAGGCTTGGTGAAGGAACCGATTGGCGTAGTAATAGGAAACCCACCTTTTACATCCAGCCTAAATACAGAGGGGGCTAAGCGTAGTTATAAACATTATCAAACTGAACAAGGGCCTTTGCCAGATAAGCAGCTTGCTTATCTCTTCTTGCATGAAGCAATGGAAATGTTGGCTAAAGGTGGCTTGCTCAGCCTGCTTCAGCAGTACAACTTTCTTTATAACCAGCAGTCTCTTGGCTTCCGTCAAAAATTTATTGCTAAATGGGATGTACGAGAAATTCTTGATTTCATATCTGTGCGTGGGCTTTTCCAAAAGGATACTAAGGTTGTTGTTGTTGTTGTCGAG
>CAYRQB010000544.1:0-2847 GCA_964426025.1 uncultured Heliomicrobium sp. | reverse complement strand
GTGAAATAATTGCAAACGGAATAAACCAGTGTATGATTGCGATTTCATTTCGACACCCAAATTCGCAGGAGAAGAAATCATGAAAATATCTGATCAAACATTGAAGATGATCAGTCAGCTTTCGCCCGCAATACGAGTGAAGGTTGACAAAGTCATCCGCACGCACGTTGCCGCTTGCATGAAAACCGGCAGCCCCATTGAAAATCTCGACCGTCTTTTCATCGAAGCAGTCGAAATCGTCAAATTGGAAGAACGCTGCCCCGAAACACGATATGAATTCAACCCAGAATGGGAGCCATATCGTCATTACGATCAATACTCCAGCCCTCGCGAACTGTAATTATTTATCCGTTTTATTCAACGCGATTAGCGTCAAGGGCAAAAATCAGGTTTCGAGTTTCGATTCCGGGTGATCAGCTAAAAGTTTGGTCACCCGGTTTTGTTTGGGAATGCGGATTTTGAGATACTGAGTCCGATCAAACGCCTTCATTCATAACTGAGGTTTGAAATGAAACTCTCTCGATTTGCCAAATACGCCTGGGGCGTGGTGGCTTTTAACCTGCTGGTAATTCTGTGGGGAGCTTATGTTCGCGCCAGCAGTTCTGGCGCAGGTTGCGGCAGCCACTGGCCTTTATGCAACGGCGAAATCATTCCGCGTTCGCCGACGATCAAAACCCTGGTCGAATTTTCCCACAGGCTTTCAAGCGGACTGGCGCTGTTGATGACTGTAGCTTTGTTGGTCTGGGCTTTCAGGGCATTTGCCAAAAAACATCCGGCGCGAATGTACGCCGCGCTTTCGATGTTCTTTATGCTAATGGAAGCAGCGGTCGGCGCGGCGCTGGTTTTGTTTGAATACGTCGCCGAAAACAAATCCATTGGCCGAGCATTGTGGATGTCAGGCCATCTGATCAATACCTTTCTGTTGGTGGCAATGCTGACGCTGACGGCCTGGACGGCTTCGACCGAAGAACAAGCTAAACCGCGCTGGCAAGGCAATATGAACTGGTTATTCGCAGCCGCAATTCTGGGAACTTTGATCCTGGGCGTTAGTGGAGCCGTGACTGCTCTGGGCGGAACTCTTTTCCCCGTCAGTTCGCTGGCCGAAGGCTTGAAGCAGGATTTGTCTCCGACCGCGCACGTCCTGATTCGATTGCGATTCTTCCATCCGTTCATCGCCATTGCCGTTGGCGCGCTTTTGGTACTGACCGCGGCGCTCGCTCGCTCCTGGCGCGGCAACGCGCTGACAAACAAACTTTCGTCGGCATTGATTGCGATGGTCGCTGTTCAATTATTGGCAGGATTGGTCAATCTGCTGCTGCACGCGCCGATCTGGTTGCAGATCATTCATCTGCTGTTGTCGGATTTGATCTGGATCGCGCTGGTCTTACTGACGTTCACGGCTTTATCCCAACCGGCGCGCGAACATGCTTTCGGATCGGTTCAAACAGCTACCGTCAATTGATAAAGCTAGGAGAAAATTATGGCAGGCAAACATCCGGCTTTGCTGGATCGGCGACGAGCCGCGCTGGCAGTGATTGACATGCAGGAAGCTTTTCGCCAGATCATTGGCGATTTCGATCAGACGGCTGGGCGCATCGCGTTGATGGTTCAAGCGGCAAGGCTTTTGCACGTGCCGATCATCGTCACCGAACAATACCCTAAAGGACTTGGCCGCACTGTGACTCAAATTGCCGAACATCTGCCCGAAGGCGCTGAGCCAATCGAAAAGCTTTCTTTTTCAGCCTGCGGAGTTCAGGAATTCGACACGCGATTGCGCGAGCTTCACGCCGAACAGGTGATTGTTTGCGGCATCGAAGCTCACATCTGCGTCAGCCAGACTGCGCACGATCTGTTGCACAACGGTTATCAGGTTCATTTGCTGAGCGACGCCGTTTCCACGCGTTTGCCGCGAAACCGCGAAGTCGCCATCAACAAAATCGCCAAAGCCGGAGCCGTCATTTCTTCAATCGAAATGGCGCTGTTCGAGCTTTGCCCGGCTGGCACGCCGGAATTCAAACAGATGCAATCGCTGGTCAAAACTTTAAGCTGACACAGTCATTCGACCGTCACGGACTTGGCCAAATTTCTCGGCTGGTCAACGTCGCATCCGCGCCGCACGGCAATGTGATACGCCATCAGTTGCAGCGGAATGGCCGCCAGCACGGGCGAAAGCAATTCGCTGGATGGCGGAACTTCGATGGTGAAGCTGGCGACGTCGCGCGTGTCCTGGTCGCCTTCGGTAACGATGGCAACGACTATTCCGTCGCGCGCTTTGACTTCCTGAATGTTCGAAATCGTTTTTTCGTATCTCAGCCGCGATTTTTCGTCGTCCGGATCGAGCGTGTTGATGAACACGACGGGCAATCGCGAATCAATCAGCGCGTTTGGACCGTGTTTCATTTCTCCTGCGGCGTAACCCTCGGCGTGAATGTAGGAAATCTCTTTCAGCTTCAGCGCGCCTTCCAGCGCAATCGGAAAATTGATGCCGCGCCCCAGATAAAGAAAATCCGTCGAAAGCACGAAAGAACGTGAAAGCTCTTCGTAATCGGTTTCGGCGCTCAGCAACTTTTCAATCTTCACCGGCAATTCCGACAAATGCTGCGCATGCCATTTCAGTTTTTCTTCGCTCAAGGTTCCCCGCACCTGAGCCAAATACATCGCCAGCAAATACGCCGCGACAATCTGCGAGGTGAAGGCTTTGGTCGAGGCGACGCCGATTTCCGGCCCGGCGTGCGTGTAAATCGTGCCGTCGGCTTCGCGTGTCATCATTGCGCCCTGCACGTTGCAGATGGCCAGCGTCTTGGAACCTTTGTCTTTGCCTTCGCGCAAAGCCGCCAGGGTGTCGGC
>CAYRQB010000543.1:0-2867 GCA_964426025.1 uncultured Heliomicrobium sp. | reverse complement strand
TGCGTTGGGAATGATCTGACCTGCAGTGTAGTTCAAATTGGACACTGGCGGGCGCACTAGTCCGTCTGGCCAAAGCGTCGCAAAGCCGTTTGCAAGAGGAGAGATTATTGTCGCGTTGCCGATAATGGCCTGAGCATTGGCAGGAATGGTGACACCATCGCATGTAATTCGCGCCTGTTTGTCCAATTCCGTTTGCGCAATCAGCGCTTGGCTAAGATATTCACAGGCATTAAACCCGGGAATCGGAGCGCGCGTATCAAACAATCGAATCGGTTTGGGCAAAGGTGAGTAAAGTAATCCATAGCCATTAACGTCCACCGCAGAAGGGCTGTAATAACCGGCAATATCCACAATGAAATCAGTGTTCTGGGAAGAAAAAGCCCGGAATTGACCTGCACTGCTCAATCTTACAGTGAAAGCGTTTGGCACGACCTGTCCGGTCACATAATTCAAGTTTGAGACAAATGGTTTCACCTGGTCATCCGGCCACAACGTAATAAACCCTGTTCCAGCCGGTCCTACTACTGTCGCATTACCCACAATAGCCTGTGCGTTGGACGGAATCGTAATTCCATCACAGGTGATTCGCGCCTGTTTGACAAGTTCATTACCCGCCGTAAGCTGTTGGCTTAGATATTCGCACGCAGGGAATCCGGGAATTGGCGTGCGCGTGTCGAACAGTCTGATCGGTTTTGGCAATGGATGGTAATACAGTCCGCCAACAATTGGCGGCGCGAAGTACCCGACGATGTCGGCAAAAAATTCCGTATTGGCAGTGGAGTAAAACCGTAAATTCCCTGCGCTGCTCAGCCCAACAGTAAAGGCGTTAGCCACGACTTGCCCTGCGCTAAAGTTGAGGTTGGAAACCGGAGGGCGCGGTTGGCCATCCGGCCATATCGTTATGAACCCTCCCGCTGATGGGTTGACCACTGTGGCATTCCCTACAACGGCCAGGGTCGTAGCCGGAATGGTCACGCCATCGCAGGTGATACGAGCATTTTTGACCAGTTCCTGATTGGCAATTAACGACTGACTCAGATATTCGCATGCCGGGAATCCTGGAATCGGCGCTCGCGTGTCAAACAGCCTGATAGGTTTTGGCAAAGGGTAAAAAACCAAACCCGAAGCCCCGGCAGATTGGTTGACGGTGAATGCCTGCCCTTCAATTGTGATTGTGCCTACGCGCGGGGTGCCTGTGTTGTTAACGGCAACCGTATAATTGACCGTTCCAGCGCCTGAACCGTTCGCTCCGGAAGTAATTGTTATCCATCCCGCATTGCTGACAGCCGTCCACGCACACCCTGCATTAACAGTAACGTTGAGCGAACCGCTACCGCCACTTGACAGAAAAGGCTGATTGGTTGGGCTGATTGAATAAACGCAATTCGGTTGGATGATGGTGAAGTCTGTGTCGGAGATATCGAAGAAGATGTTTCCGACGGCTTCGACTTTTATGCGCGCTTGAGTTGTAGCAGGCAGTGATCCGGACAGGACGAAGGTTTCAGAGCCATCATTCGGCGTATTGCCGACTAGGGTGGAAAAGCTGTTTCCGCCATCGGTCGAAATCGCGATATTCACATGAGTGCAATTGATAGGCGCGCTGTTTGTTCCGGCCACTTGCCAGGTCACGCTCACTTGCTGACCTGTTGTCCAGGCCGTGGCGGTATTTGGTTCGGTTACAACAAACGGCCCAGAATTACCATCAACATCCAACCGCGCCGAACTGTTAGCGACACCGCCATGTCCGTCGCGCGCTGTCACTCTGAAATTCAACGCGCGTCCGACTTGAGGCAAACTCTCAAACTGCCCGGCATTTTGGCCGCTCAAAATATTCGCAAGACTGGGAAAAATGCGGGATGAGCCTGACATTGGATCGAATGGCCTGAAGATTGGCCGAGTCGTCAACAACTGATCGCCTGCGTCGCTGTATGGCGGATTGAAGTAACTGACTCCTCCTGCGTCAATCTGCTCCCAACTGAAAGTCAGCGTGTCGCCATTCGGATCGCTGCCTGAAGCCGTCAACGTAAATGGCGTCTGTTTCGGTATTACGTAATCCAAACCGCCGTTGACCACTGGCGGCAAATTCCCGTTGGTCGAACCGAGCGCCGCACAACTCCCGCCAAGCACATTCAAAAATCCTACGATCTGCTCGAAGCTGCCGGAATGAAAATTGGCCGAACGTGAGGTAGCAATGTTATCTGCGCCGCAAGTTCCGGCATTCGACATCAAAGTCAATCCGCTGCCCGATTCAAAAGCTGTATCGCCCGTCCTGTTTCCACAATTGGCATTCTGCGTATGCGTAGCTCCGAACTGATGTCCTATCTCATGCGCCATCAGAGCCACGCTCGCCGGATTGCCCGTCGTGCCATTAACCAATACCGCGCCGCCGCCCTTGTACGGCCCTGAAGCATCCGATGCCGTCTCGCACACCACGCCGACATAAGCCGAACCTCCGTTTCCAGTCCCCAGCGCCAGCCCAAGATCGTAATTCAATCCGCTGTTCCCCAACACTGTTCTGACCTGATCCACCATCGCGTTGGCATCGCCGTTGGTGAATGGATCAGTCGCCGAATTCAGGTAAACGACTTGCTGGTTATTCCCAACCAGAAACAGCCCTATCGAAAGCTCGCGTTCGTAGATCAAGTTCAGTTGCGTCAACCAGATATTGAGTGAAGCCAATGTCCCATTAACCGTTCCTCCGCCATAAGCTTGCGCGTATTCGCCTGTTGTCGCTATCGCAATGTCGTAATCTCGAAATTGCGTACCCACCGAAGAGTTGCGCGAATTGACCGGCGTGATTTTCCGGATCACTTTTGATTCGTTGACCAGACACATCGCCGCATCAGCCGCAGCCGCATAACTCCGGC
>CAYRQB010000542.1:0-2901 GCA_964426025.1 uncultured Heliomicrobium sp. | reverse complement strand
CCGTCGCTGATGCAGAAAAGTTGCGTGCTGCTGCGAAGGAAAAGATCGCCTTCGGCGACGATCGGCGAAGCTACGAAAAACTGGTCTTCCAGCATGTTGGTTGCCACAACTTCGTACTTTTCGCCCATCTTGATGACGAACACCGCGCCGCTTTCGCTGGCCAGATAAAGTTTGCCGTCAGCCCCTACCGGCGAAGCCTTGAAGCTGTCCGGTTGCGGCAATCGTTGCTGGTGATAAAACGGCTTGCCGGTGGCGGCGTCGAAACAACTCAACATTCCATTGTCGGTCAGCGCGTAGAATTTATTTTCATGCAGCACAGGCGAAGGCGTGTATGACAAACCGCGCGTATGGCTCCAGGCAATGGCGTCGGTTCCGGTCAGATCGCCTTCTTTGCCCAATCGAATCGCCATCAACTTCGGATCGCGGTGTCCGGTCATCACGTAAACCATGTCGTCCTGCCAAACCGGCGCCGGAATGGCGTTCAGGCCAAGCCCGGCGGCTTCCCAAATCAATTTGCCGTTTGCCGGATCGTATGAGCGAACTTTGTTTGTTCCGGCGGTGACGAGTTGATGACGACCATTGTGTTCAACCAGCAACGGCGCTGCCCAAGTACTGATTTCGTCGCGCGATTTTCGCCACAATTCCTTGCCGCTTTGTTTGTCCAGGGCGACGATGAAGGAATCTGCTTCCTGATCGCAGTTCAGAATCAATTTGTCGCCCGCCAGCATTGGCGCAGTGCCTTCGCCGAACTGATTCCGCATTCGCATCCTGACGCCCAGGTCTTTTTCCCAAATCAGTTTGCCGTTCAGGTCGTAACAAAAAACTCCGCGCGAACCGAACCAGACGTAAAGAAACTTGCCATCGGTGATTGGTGAATTCGACGCCAGACTGCCGTAAGTCCGATGATAGCCGTCGTGCGGAAAAGCTGTTTTGGCGACGCGTTCCCATACAACTTTGCCGGTCTTTCGATCCAGGCACAGCACGGTAAATTTGTGTTCTTGTCCTTCACCCGTTCCGCCGTTGGGATTTGTGCGGCGCTGAGCGGCTGCGGCTGCCGTAGCTTCGTCAAGCTTGCCGGTCGGTATCGCAGTCGTCAGAAAGATTTTGTCGCCCCAAATCACCGGCGTCGAAAAACCTCGTCCGGCAATCGGCGCTTTCCATTTGATGTTCTTGGTGTCGCTCCATTCGGTCGGCGCAGTTCCGCGAGCCATGCCGTTGAAAAACGGCCCGCGCCACGTCGGCCAGTGATCTTCAACTGCTGAAGCAGCGGAGAAGAAAACCGTCCCAAACGAAATCAACGACAACAACCAGATTACTGCAAACAGTTTTTTCATCCTTCAATCACCTCCGATTAAAGTTCTGCGCCGACCGCCAGGCGCATGACATTCTCTTCCGTGCATTGGTCGCGGTTCAGAATGCCTGTGATTCGACCTTCGTGCATGACGGCCAGACGGTCGCTCAAACCCAGAATCTCTTCCATATCGCTGCTGATGACAACGACGCCGACTCCGTTTTTGGCCAGAGCACGAATCAGTTCGTAAATTTCAGCCTTCGCGCCAACATCAATTCCTCTGGTCGGTTCGTCAAAAATCATGACTTTGGGTTCAAGCTGAAGCCATTTGGCCAGAACGATTTTTTGCTGGTTGCCGCCGCTCAGATTTTTGACCAGCGTTTCAACCGAAGAGGTTTTGACGTTCATACGCTCGCTGGCTGACTGCGCGGCGTTGCGTTCGCGTTCGCGATTGATCAATCCCTGCACTGAGTATCTTTGCAAAGCAGGCAGGCTGATGTTTTCGCGAATTGGAATTTCGACGATCAACCCTGTCTGCCGCCTGTCTTCCGGCACAAGGTAAATCCCCTGACGTATCGCGTCGCGTGATGTTTCGACTTTCAATTCCTGACCGTTCAGAAACAATCTGCCGCCGAGTCTGCGATCAACGCCGAAAATCGCCTGAGCCATTTCCGAACGTCCCGCTCCGACCAATCCGGCAAAACCGAGAATCTCGCCTTTGCCCAGCGCGAAGGAAATCCTGCGACCGGGATAGCGCGCGGTTTGAAAGTCGCGGATTTCAAAGTAACCGGCTTCGGTTTCGTGCAGCGGCGCGACGTAACTGTGCTGCAATTCGCGCCCAACCATCAATTGAACCATGTTGTCGTGAGTGATTTCTTCGCGGGCCAGGGTTCCGGCGTTGCGGCCATCACGAAGCACCACGGCTCGATCGGCAATCTGTGAAACTTCGCCAAGACGGTGAGAGATGTAAATCACGCTGACTCCGTGAGCGCGCAGGTCTTTGACGACCTCCAACAACCGCTCGGTTTCAGACAACGTCAGGCTGGAAGTCGGCTCATCCATAATCAGCAAACGCGCGTTGAGCGATAGAGCTTTGGCGATTTCAACCAACTGGCGTTGCGCAATGGAAAGACGGCTGAGCGGCGTGTCAGGCGAAACATTCAAACCGAGTCTGCGCAAATGAACTACGGTTTCAGCATTCATCTTTCGCCGGTCAATCAGCTTCAATGGTTTCAGCGCGCCCGCCAGCACAGGCTCGCGACCAAGAAAGACGTTGGCGGCAACGTCCAGATTGTCCAGCACGTTCAGTTCCTGATGGATGAATCCAATGCCGAGGTCTATCGAATCATTGACCGAACTGATGAGGACAGGCGATCCAGCGATTCTGATTTCGCCAGCGTCGGGCTGATAAACACCACCGAGAATTTTCATCAGCGTGGATTTGCCCGCGCCGTTTTCGCCGAGCAGCGCGACGACTTCGGCTTCGTGGATGTCGAAATCAACATCGTCAAGCGCGATGACGCCGGGAAAGCGTTTGCCTATGCCACGCATTTCCAGGATTGCGGATTGCGGATTGCGGATTGCGGATTCCATAAATATAACTTGCCCTC
>CAYRQB010000541.1:0-2924 GCA_964426025.1 uncultured Heliomicrobium sp. | reverse complement strand
CAGCATGAGTTGGCTAATTCGCAGATGTCCGGCTTCACCGGAATGCTCAGCGTCGAATTGCGTGGCGGATATTCGGCGGCGGATAAATTGATGTCTTCGCTGAAACTGGCAACACGCGCGGCGAGTCTGGGCGGTTTTGAAACCTTGATCGTGCATCCGGCTTCAATGTGGAGTCTTCAACTTTCCGAAGAGCTACGCGCCGCTACTGGAATCAACGATGGTTTAGTAAGAATTTCTGTCGGTCTGGAAGATGAAGCTGACTTGCTGGGAGATTTCGGGCAGGCGCTTGATGAAGTGTGAAGCTATGTCTCAATCAGTGACTTGTCAATTCAGCCAATGTCACCAAAAAATAAGGAGAGATTTTTCAATCTCTCCTATCAAGGCTAGCTTTGCTGGGATGAAAACTTGGAAGACAATGGTGCAAGAAACTATCTCGCACGCAGGTCTGAATAGAGCAAGCTCAATGCCACGATGATCCAACGGGTTGATCCCAGGCTTATCTCCCTAAAAAGCCTTTGGTTTATCAGTAATGTGGTCGGATTGAACCTGACTGGATCTTTAAAAATTATCCAGAATTTCGGAAGCGCGCTTCAATTTTTCGGAGATCAAAAGGGCAATCACAGGCTTTCAGACAAACACGCAACAAACCACCGATGATGATGAAATTCCACTGCCTGCACAATGTGAGACAATCAAACGTTTGACTGAGACGATGGAGATCGAAGAAGTTAGCCTGCGCCGAAAATCACGATAAATATCTGCCACACCCTCGCCCAACGAGTTAAGTAACGGCCTTAGCCGCTGACTCAACCGCTATTCATGCCGACCCAAGCCAATCCTGCGGCGAGAAGTATGTCCAGGCTTCCGATTCCGGCGTGTTCTCTTCCGGCTTGTAATCGTAAACCCAGCTAGCCAGCGGCGGCAGCGACATCAAAATTGACTCGGTTCGTCCTTTTGTTTCCAAACCGAAGATAGTCCCGCGGTCATAAACCAGATTGAATTCGGCGTAACGTCCGCGCCGAATCAACTGAAACTGCTTTTCGCGTTCGCCGTAATTTTGATCGCGACGCTTTTCGACAATTGGCAGATAAGCTGGCAGGAAGGCTTCACCCGCGTCTTTGACAAAGGCGAAGAGTTTTTCAAAATCGCCTTGCAGGTAATCGAAAAAAATTCCTCCGACTCCGCGCGTTTCGCCTCGATGTTTGATGAAGAAATATTCGTCGCACCATTTTTTGAATTGCGAGTAATAATCCGAATCGTGGCGGTCACAGGCGTCTTTCAGCGTTTGATGAAAATGAATCACGTCTTCGCGAAAAGGATAATATGGAGTCAGATCGGCTCCGCCGCCAAACCAACTCGCCTTTCCTTTTTCCAGATAGCGGAAATTGGCGTGAATCGTCGGCACGTAAGGATTGCGCGGATGCAAAACCAGCGAAACTCC
Source organism: uncultured Heliomicrobium sp. (assembly GCA_964426025.1). Taxonomy (GTDB): domain Bacteria; phylum Acidobacteriota; class Blastocatellia; order RBC074; family RBC074; genus RBC074. Next base: position 1,483 of record CAYRQB010000541.1, on the reverse strand, counting down.
AGTTGCGAAAAATTCCCGGCCTTCGGCTCCGGCGATGTCCTCTCCGATTTTCGCCGCGAACTGTTCCGGCAACACGCCCGCGACAGCGGAAAAATTGACTCCGGCTTTTTCAAAAACCGCGCCGTTTTCCATCACGCGAGTTCTGCCGCCTCCGCCGCCTTCGCGCTGCCAATTGTCTTCGCGAAATTTGGCAGAGCCGTCTGCTGATTCCAAAGCCCGACAGATTTTGTCTTGCAGATCAGAAAAGAAATTTTGAGTTTGCGCTCTCATGTTTTCATTCATGTTCGGATTGCAACATAGCCTGTGCGACTTGCGCAACAATTTCGCCAAAAACTCTTGATTTGATGACCGGCGAAGCCGTCGGCTACCATACGCGAGCTATGAACAGCAAAAACACCACAGCAAATGAATTGGGCGGACTGGCGATTCGCGTTTCGATGTTGCCGCGAGACACCAATCCGGGCGGAACAATCTTCGGCGGTGCGATTCTCAGCCATCTGGATCAGGCTGGGGGAATCGAAGCTCGCAAACAAGCTGACAAGCTTTTCGTCACCGTGGCCATGCGCGGAGTCGAATTCATCGCTCCGGTTTTCGTCGGCGATGTCGTCAGTTTTTATACGCGAACGATCAAAGTCGGACGAACCTCTGTCACTGTCGGCATCATCGTCGAAGCCATGCGTTACCGCGACAGCGATCAGGTTGTTCGCGTGATGGAAGCCGAAGCCGTTTACGTCGCCGTTGACGAAGACCGAAAACCCATTCCGATCAAAGACTGATGCGAATTTGTTATTCCGACCGATACATGGTTCCGCTGCCGCCGACGCATCCGTTTCCCATGCCGAAATACAGATTGGTGCGCGACCGTTTGCTGGCAGAAGGTTCAATAACTCATTGGCATTTGACCGAACCGCCGCTGGTTGGCGATGCGGACATCCTGCTGGTTCACACCGAAGATTACTGGTTTCGATGCGTGAAAGGCGAATTGACCGTTCAGGAAGTGCGCAGGCTGGGATTTCCCTGGTCCGAAGCTTTGGTTCGGCGTTCGCGCGCCGCCGTGCAGGGAACGATCATCGCCGCCAAAAGCGCCTTGCGCGACGGCGTGGCATCGAACCTGGCTGGCGGAACTCATCATGCTTACCCGGATCACGGCGAAGGTTATTGCGTGCTGAACGACATTGCGATTGCCATCAGAGTGCTGCAACGCGACGGTTTGTCCGAACGTTTCGCTGTCATTGATTGCGACGTTCATCAGGGCAACGGGACGGCGGCGATCTTCGCGGACGACCCAGACGTTTTCACTTTTTCAATTCACGGCGAAAAAAATTTCCCGGCGCGCAAAGAACGCAGCAAGCTGGACATTCACCTGCCAAACGGAATCGGCGACGAACAATACCTGGCCGCGCTTCAACAGCACGTCACGCGAATTCTGGACGAGTTCAAACCCGATTTCGTTTTTTATCAGGCAGGCGTTGATCCGTTTGAG
>CAYRQB010000540.1:0-2934 GCA_964426025.1 uncultured Heliomicrobium sp. | reverse complement strand
TTGCAGGTCACTTCAAACGCCCAACTCTTTCTGGCGTTGGCCGCATTGGCGACGCCCGGACGTCACAAACGCCACGAAACCGAAACTGATGAATAGCAGCCGGAACGCGGATGTATAGCCGGAGCGCGGACATCTTTGTCCGCAGACTGGTTGACGGACGTTTTCGTCCGCCCGTGCCGCAAACGTTTCTGCCCGCCATCGAAAAAATCTTTTCCAAAAGGGAAGAAAACCAGACCCTGCTCCGTCTAATCAATGAACGCGATTGAAACGGATGATTTGAGGCGCGCCGTAATGAATGAAAACCAGAGCGAAGAGCGGTTGATTGAAGCCTGTCGCAACGGCGATCGCGATGCGTTCCGGCAATTGTTCGAGGCGCACAAAGACCGCGTCTGGTCAATCGCCCTGCATTTCGTCGGCGACGAAACGGCGGCGCGCGACATCACGCAGCAGGTATTTCTGAAACTTTTCACCGCCATCAATCAGTTTCGCGGCGAAGCCGGATTTTCAACCTGGCTTTACCGATTGGTGGTAAATGCCTGCATGGACGAACAACGCCGTCGAAGTCGTTTTCTTTCTTTTGATTTTTTCAGACGCGGCGATGACGGTTCGACCGAGACGAACGAGATGGATCGGCAACTGGCCCGTCAATTCGATCAGGGATTCAAGCGGATGGAGCAGGAGGATCATCACTCGCAGTTGGAAATTTCCGCTGCCGTCAAAGCTGCGGTCAAAGAATTGAAGCCCAAACTGCGAATGGCAATTTTGTTGAAGTACTTCGAAGGTTTGTCTTACGAAGAAATGGCGCGCGCGCTGGGTTGTTCGCCAGGCACTGTGGCTTCAAGGCTCAATCGCGGTCACAAGGAACTGGCGCGAAAGCTGGCGCACTTGAAGCAATAGAAAGGATAAGAGGAAAGATGAAACTGATTGCTGTGATTGTTTTGTTGTCGCTTGTCGGTTGTCCGCCAACTCAGGCTCAAAAGAAACTGGTTGGCGGCGCTTGCGATGGTTGCGAAATGATGTTTGACGGAATGCCCAAACAACTGAGTTGGGAAACGACCCTGTCAGATTCATCCGAACCCGGCGAGCGGATGGAAATCAGCGGAAAGATTTTCAAACCGGATGGCAAAACTCCTGCCGCGGGTGTGATCCTTTACGTTTATCACACCAACGCGAAAGGCTTTTATGAACCCGCCGAGAATCAAACCTCCGCTCGCAGGCACGGAAAGCTGAGGGGGTGGATGAAAACCGATGAACAAGGCCGGTACAAATTTCGCAGCATCAAACCTGCGGCTTACCCAAACCGCAACGATCCTGCGCACATTCATCCAGTCATCAAAGAACAGGACAAGAACGAATATTACATTGACGAATATCTGTTCGATGATGACCCGCTGGTTACAGCATCGGAACGAGCCAGACAGGAAAAGCGCGGCGGCTCCGGCATCATCAAACTGACAAAAAACCAAAATGGAATCTGGATCGGACACAGAGACATTGTGTTGGGCCAGAACATTCCGAACTACCAATAACCACGAAGATGTTTTCAGGTCACGTTCACAAACAAATATCGGCTTATCTTCACGGCGAGCTTCCGGCGGAAGAAGCGCGCCGCGTCGCCGAACATCTGCGCGATTGTGGGCGTTGCCGATCCGAATTTGAAGAGATCGAATTCGGCGCTCAACTGGCCAGCCAGCTTCAGCGCGAACGAGCGCCGGAATCTTTATGGGCTGAACTTGAGTCGGCGATTTCTTCTCAACGCACAGGCGCAGAGAATGCAAAGGCGGCGCAAAGAGCATCTGTGTTTGTCTGGCCGCCAGTGAAAGTCGCTTTGACGGGCGTGACGGTTGTGGCAATCGCTGTGTTGACGTTTGTTTATCTTGGACGGCGATCAGAGCAATCGTTGCCGGACAATCGTCCTTCGTGGGAAGTCACTCGTCTGGATGGTCAGCCCGCGATTGGCAAACAGCGAATTGACGAAAAAGGAAAACTTCCGCTCGGCGAATGGTTGACGACCGATGATGCATCGCGCGCGCAAATCAGCGTAGGCCAAATCGGCGAAGTCAAAATCGAACCGAACTCGCGCGTTCAATTGGTCGAAGCCCAAGACGACAATCATCGTCTGGCCATGCAGCGCGGCAAGATGGAAGCTTTCATCTGGGCGCCGCCGCGAAAGTTTTTTGTCGAAACTCCTTCGGCGCTGGCGGTTGATCTGGGTTGCAGTTACACGCTGGAAGTCGCCGAAGACGGGACAGCTTTATTGCATGTGACGATGGGCTGGGTGGCGTTTGAATGGCAAGGCCGCGAATCTTTCGTGCCCGCCGAAGCCAAATGCGTCACGCGACCAAAACTGGGGCCGGGAACGCCTTACTTTGCCGACGCTTCGGCTGAGCTTCAAACCGCTTTGACGGCTTTTGACATCGGCAATATTGATTCGCTTGAAACTGTTTTGGCTTCGGCGCGAAAACGCGACGCGCTGACTCTGTGGCATCTGCTGGCTCGCACCGAAAGCGAAACGCGCGGCAAAGTTTTCGACCGGCTGGCGCAATTGATTCCGCCGCCGAAGAAAGTTACACGCGAAGCCGTCATCAGCGGCGACCGCGCGATGTTCGATGCGTGGTGGAAAGAACTTGGGCTTGGCGATACGGAATGGTGGCGGATGTGGAAAGGATCAATGCCGACTCAGGCGAAATAAAGAGTCTGTGCTGCGACCCGTTTGGATCGCGCTTCTGACTTACCAATCAACTTCAATTCCAAACTGGGAGGAAACAAAATGAAACGCAATATGAAACGTTCGTTCACATTGGCAATCGCGCTACTGATTTCAGTGGCTGTCTTTCAGCAAAGCGCGCAGGCAGGGCCTCCGCTGATTTGCCATCCGTTTGAAATCGGCAACGCCAAATCGCTGGCCTGGAATGGCCCTGACTGGCGCGACGT
>CAYRQB010000539.1:0-2950 GCA_964426025.1 uncultured Heliomicrobium sp. | reverse complement strand
TTAAAAAGACAATGAAGCAAACCGGAACTGACGCTGCAAAAGCAAAAGAGCAATCCATTGAAAAATATCTGATAACCAAAGAGCCATACTACTTAAACGTCAAAGACGAAGTTGCGCTTTTTGAAACCGCCTACAAAGCCAAGCTGCCCGTCATGCTGAAAGGGCCGACCGGTTGCGGCAAAACGCGATTTGTCGAAGCGATGGCTTACAGGCTGGGGCGACCATTGATAACCGTCGCCTGTCACGAAGATTTGTCCGCGACCGATCTGGTCGGGCGATTTTTGATCGAAGGCGACGAAACCGTCTGGCACGACGGCCCGTTGACGACTGCGGTTCGTCACGGAGCGATTTGTTATCTGGACGAAGTCGTCGAAGCGCGCAAGGACACAATTGTTTTGATCCATCCGCTGACTGACGACCGGCGCATTCTGCCGGTCGAAAAGCTTGGCAAACTGCTGAACGCGCCGGACGATTTCATGCTGGTGATTTCTTACAACCCCGGTTATCAAAGCGTTCTGAAAGACCTGAAGCAATCAACGCGACAGCGTTTCCTATCTCTTGAATTCGATTATCCCAACGCCGAAGCCGAAACGCAGATTGTCGCTCACGAAGGCGGCATCAATCCGGCGACCGCCCGCGATCTGGTCAAGATCGGCGAAAAGGTTCGCAACCTGAAAGGTCACGGATTGGAAGAAGGCGTTTCGACACGATTGCTGGTATACGCCGGACAAATGATTGCGCGCGGAGTTGATCCGGTCACCGCCTGCGAAATTGCAATCGCCAGCCCCATCACTGACGATTCCGAATTGCAACGCAGCATCCGCGAAATCGTCACCACCGTGATCTGAAATCAAAAGGCAAAAGGCAAATATCAAAAGTCAAAAATAGAAGAATTGCAGGTCCTCCCTTTTGCCTTTTGGTTTTTGCCTTTTGCCTTTTACCTTTTGAAGTATGTCCGAAGAAAAGAAAAGTTTTACTGGTTCATTGCTGCGCGGTTTGACGCGAAACACCGTCGAAGCGCTGGCGATGAAGATGGGATTGAAACCGAGCGACCGCGGCTGGGTGGCGGTGGATATTGGCGCTTCGCTGGTCAGCACTTCGCCCAAAGTGGCGATGGAATTTTTCAAGGCCGTTCAGGAAGTTTCAACTCTGCTGGACAACGGCGATCTGCGAGCTTGGGCGGAGTTGGGAAAACGCGTCGCCGCCAATTCCATCGAGGAAGCGAACGAGTTTTTTCGGATTTCGATGGAAACATTGCAGGCCGTGCCTGACGGTTTGCGCTCGTTGCTGATTTCGCTTTGCTCAAAACAGATTGTCCTGTCGCCCGCCGCCGCTTTAACCACATTTCGCAATGCTCCGCGCACAACAGCGCAACTTGGCGATCCGCGCTCGGCCACACGTTTGTTCGGAATCGCCGTCGAAGTCGCTCATCGTTCGGTCAAACACAGCACGGAAGTTTTGACCGCCGCGCCTCAGGCGTTGAAATCGCTGGCCGGTTTTCCCGCTCAACAAAAATCGCAAAATGAATCTCCGACTGAAGCCGTTTTGAATCTGGCTGAAAACTTCGCTCAGCGCACGGGCGCGACAGCGGCGGAATTTTTGTCAGCCGTCGGCGAAGGTCTGGGCTTTATGCAAAGCGGCGATGAAGTCGTCGCGCTCTGCAATCAGACCTCGGTCTTTCTGGAGCGCGGAGGGGCAACGGCTTTGCAGTACTTCCGCTCGGCGCGCTCTGTCATCGAAGTCGGCGGAGTTTCCAGCTTTGAAAAATGGAGTCGCGTCACGCGGAAAGTCGCCGACGAGGGCAATGCGATTGTTTACGACTTCCTGAAGCTGACGCCGAAGGTTCTGGCCACGCTGTCGGTCACTCAACGCCGCCGCGCTCCTGAACGCGTCAACGCCGTGCTGGATGTTGTCGAAGAGCTTGCCGACCGCAACGTTTACGTCGCGCTGGAATGTTTCAAATCCAGCCCGCGCGCGCTGGCTTCGGCTTCGCTGGATCAGTTTCAATCCTGGGCGCGGGACGGCGCGGAACTTCATCGCAACGACCGCCGCAAAGCTCAGGCTTATTACGCGCTGGAATCGAAATCCAGCCAGGAACAATTGCAAGGTTCGCACGACGGCGTCGCGCTGGAATCAATTTCTCACCTGCTGCGGTTGTATGTCGAAGGCCTGACCGGACGCGAAATGATCATCGCGCCAATCGGTTCCATTCCGGAAGAATCGCGCATCAGCGACGGCCACACGATTCAACTGCCTTCGGTTATCGCCGAATTCGGCTCGCCCGAAGAAGACTTCAAACTTTACAAAGCTCTGGCCGCGCACGCCTCCGGCCAGGTTGAATTCGGCACGCGCGAAATCGGCATGCCGGATGTCCGCGCCGCGCTGAAAGAAATTGACCGCTTCTTCACCGAAAAAGACAGGCGAGCGATAGAAGAAGCCGCCGAGCAGGGGATGAGCGAAGACGAGTTCATTCAGTATTCAAACACCGAGCATTTGGGTTTGCGCCGCCGTCCGCCGCTTGAACCGATTCAGATTGACGCCGCCGATTACAAAACCGTGCTGGCGCGTTTTCCCAACTCAATGTTGGCGACGCGGATTTTCACCACGCTGGAAAACGGGCGGATTGATTGGCGATTGCGCTCGGCTTATCGCGGCATTCGTCGCGATCTGGATTTCGTCAAATCGCGTTTGATCGAACGCCGTCCGCCGATCAAGGAATTGACCGTCGAACAGGCCGTTTACGAAATGCTGTTTCAGATCACGCTCTGCGGCGGAGTGATAGACAACGAAGCTCGCGTCGCTTACATGGGCGTCATCAGCGAATTTGAAAGCATAGTTTCAAATTACGTCCGCCGCGACGAAGCCACCGTGGCCGACACTTTGATGGCGACGTTCATGGTTTACGAACTGTTGGAAGGCCGTCGCAATCAGAACCAATCCGAAAACGAAA
>CAYRQB010000538.1:597-2951 GCA_964426025.1 uncultured Heliomicrobium sp. | reverse complement strand
ATCTCTTCATCCACAATTCGGTCGAAGGCTTCGCGCCAAATCGGGACTACATATAAATCGTAAATGTACGCCAATTCTTTGGCGTCGTGTTTTGGTTTCAGAACACTGCCTGCCATCTTTTGCTTCTATCTCCTTTTGATCTCTTTCACCAACTCATCCGCGCCGTAAAGCTTTTGCAAAGCTTCTATGATCGCGAAGGTGTGAACGCCGACGGCTCGCGAACCTTCGTTTTCGTCAACGTACAAATAACGATTGGGCAATTTCTGCAGATTGCTGTCGAAATTGATTCCGACGATTTCGCCGTTGCGAGTAATGACCGGACTGCCCGAACAACCTCCGATGGTGTCTGCCGTGTAAACGAAATTGAGCGGCGTCGAAAGCTCCAATTTGTTTTTCGCTTCGCGCCAGCGCGGCGGCAAATCGTAAGGCGGTTTTTCGTTGAAGCCGAGCGCGCGATCATACAAACCGTAAAACGTCGTTTTGAACGGAACGAGCGTCGTGTCTTCTTCGTAACCGGCGACTTTTCCGTAAGTGATTCGCAAATTGAAATTGGCGTCCGGGTAAACCGATTTGCCGTAAACGGCGAAACGCGCTTTGGCGATTTTTTCGCCCGCCGAAGCTTCGACGCTTTGAATCTTTTCCTCGTTCCAGGCGCGAAGCTCGCGGATGATCGGTTCGATCTTGCGCGCCAGTTCGATAAACGGATCGTTCGATTTGCCGATCGCGTCAGCGCCGCCTTCCAGCAAGGCTTTGCGGAAAGCGACGTCTTTTAGCTGCGAATTGCCGATCAGCTTTTTGATCGCTTCGGACGGAGACGAATTGCCGATGACAGCACGAATGAACGGATCGTCTTTGCCCAAAGCTTTCGATCCTTCTTCCAACCAGGCGGTCAGAATCGCCGCTTCCATCTCCGTGTAAATCGGCGCGGTTGAAAGCAAATTGACTTTGAGCGAATCCAGGCGGTTATCGCGGAACTCTTCGTAACGTTGATCGTTCGGCTTGCGAACTTCTTCGGCGTAACGGACGAAATTTGACGCCAGCGTTCCCAATCGCGAAGCCGTCAGAGTTGTAAAGGTGATCCGTTTCGCCATCGCAGGCATTGCGGCGTAGGCAGTTTCGACCTGCTGCCAGGCAGCGCCGTATTCGCGCTGCCATTCGGGTTTGGCGGCGACGGCTTTTCGTAAGGCTGATTCTTCGTCTTCTTTCTTTTTGAAGATGCGCGAATTTTCCAGTCCGGCTTGTTGGCCGATCAAACGCTTGATTGAATTTTCCAGGCTGCGAATGCTTTGCGCCGCCTGCCGTCGCTGCTCTTCGCCGAGTTTTGAATATTCCTTGAGCGCCGCGCTTCGCGAAGTCCAGACCTGCATCTGCAATGGATTGCCAACGTCGCGGTGATAACGTAATTGAGCCACGGTCAACAACCGCGCGGTCGAACCGGGAAATCCCGGAACGATGACGAACTCGTTTTCGGCAACTTCCCGCTCAGCCCATTTCAGGTAATGTTCGATCTTCGCCGGTTGGCCGTTTTCGTAAGCGCGAAAGAAGCTGATGTCCAGATCGTGACGCGGATAAGTGAAGTTGTCGTAATCGCCGCCGAAGTAGGCTATCTGTTCTTCAGGCGCGAAAACCAGGCGCAGGTCGGTGTAACGTTTGAAGCGATAGAGCCAGTATTCGCCGCCGTTGTACAAAGTGATGACTTCGCACTTCAAACCGGTTTTGGCCGATTCTTCTTTTTCAATCGCGGCCATCAAAGTTTTGCGCTGAGCGGCGGCGTCTTTTTCGGAAGCGCCGGCTTTAACCGCTCCCTGAACGCGCGAAGTCACATCTTCAAAAGAAACCAGCACGTTGGCTTCAAAATCGGGACACTTCAACTCATCGGCTTGTGTTCGAGCGTAAAAACCGTCTTTGGTCAAATTGCGTCCGGCGGTAGAAAGCTTGGCGACCTGTCCGGCTCCGACGTGTTGATTGGTGAAAATCAGTCCGTCGGACGAAATGAACGAACCGGTCGCTCCGCCGCCCGACGCTTCGCTGAGCCGCACGATAGAAAGCCTGACGTGATCCATCCAGGCTTGCGAAGGCTCGAAACCGTAACGCTCTTTCCATTGTTTGAGCGGCGGATTATCGAAAGTCCACATGCCTTCGTCGGCGTAGTGAATTGAAACAAGGCTCGCGGCCAGAGTGATAGCCACGGCAATCAGTAACATTCTTTTCATTTCAACTGTCCCTGAGTAATGGTTACGAGGCATCTCCCCAATCACTGAGAAACGAAACCCGATTTTCCATTTCTTCAGCAGCAACTATCCCGGCATGTGAGCGCCCTTTAGTCAACCAGTCACGATGAATGCGCAGATAAT
>CAYRQB010000538.1:0-587 GCA_964426025.1 uncultured Heliomicrobium sp. | reverse complement strand
GTTATAGCTATACAATACCCGACCCAAAGAAGAAGCGAGGGCCAATTGTTCCTCGTCTTCTCGTTGGCGCATTCCAACATCCCAGGCTCTGACGATGTCAACACCATGCAATTGCAGCGCACTAACCAGATCGGAATCTTGCGCATCTTCGTCGAGGTAAAGAGCGATCTTCATCGTTTTGTCTATTCTTGCGGCTGATTTTTTCGACCATGTTCTGCAGCCAGTCTATCGTATAAGGCGGCTTCATCATCCAGTTCGGCATCAATGGCTTCTTGATTGGCATGATAGTAAGCAAGCGCGGCATGTATTTGAGCCAACGATAAGTCAGTTTTTCTGGCAATTTCTTCGGGGATGAAGCCTAGCCGGTGCCAACCGGCAATCCGCATTACCGTGATCCCTGTGCCGGCGATGCGCGGTCTTCCTCCACGAATTTCCGGAGAACTGGTGATTAGTTCTCCAATATTCGTTATCACTGCGGTGCCCATAATATCTCTCCTGATTTTGAACGATGCCTTTATTTTTCTGTCAGCAGTTGGCGAATTGTTGTCACAAGCTTATCACAATCATGGAGCAAAACGTCCGTCGTT
>CAYRQB010000537.1:1300-2954 GCA_964426025.1 uncultured Heliomicrobium sp. | reverse complement strand
TTTTTGACGCAGCGGAAACCGGCGTGCGACAGGCCTGTGTCGGGGCTGGCTTTCATTCTGGCCGACACGCGGTAACTGGCGCAGTAAGAATCATGGCAAAGGAACGAGCCTCCGCGTTGAACGCGTTTCGGCACGGTTGGTTCATCTGGATCGAAACTGGAATCCGGTCCTTTCGGATTTTTGATTCCTTCGGGGCGATTGACTGCCGCGTAATAATCAGGCCGATACCAATCAGCAGTCCATTCCCAAACGTTTCCGGCAATCTCGTACAATCCGTAACCGTTCGGTTTGAATGATCTGACCGGAGCGGATGTGTAATACCCGTCGCGTTTGGAATTTTGATCCGGGAAACGACCTTGCCAGGTGTTGGCTTTGGTTTGGCCTTGATCAATCGGTTCGTTACCCCACGCAAAAATAGCGTTGGCGAATCCGCCGCGCGCAGCCCATTCCCATTCGGCTTCGGTCGGCAAACGTTTGCCAGCCCATTTGGCATAAGCCGCCGCGTCGTCCCACGAAATCTGCACCGCCGGATGATTGTCCTTGCCTTCGATGGAACTGCCCGGACCTTCAGGATGCCGCCAATTCGCTCCCGGCGTGTAAACCCACCAATTCGCCGCGTTGTTCAATGGAACAGGCTCGCTCGGTTGTTTGAACACCAACGATCCGGGAACCAGCACGCCCAGCGGAGGCTTTGGCGTGCCCGGCGGCAACTGCTTTTTCATTTCTTCCCAATCGGGAGCTTTCTCGGCAGTGGTCACGTAACCTGTCGCTTTGACGAAGGAGGCGAACTCTGCGTTGGTGACTTCCGTTTCGTCCATCCAGAAACCGTCAACGATTACTTTGTGCGAAGGCGATTCGTCCGTCCGCGCCATTTCATCATTCGCCGCTGCACCCATCACGAATTCGCCAGCCGGAATCCAGACCATGCCTTCGGTTTCGCCTGAGCCTTTGACGATTTGAACGTTGGCGGCTTTCATCAGAGCGGCGGCTCGGCTGGGCGGTTGGGTTTCGCAGGCGGCTTTTTCGCTTTCGCTCTGATGGTTGTGTCCGGCGTGCTCGTCTTTCTGACAAGCGACGGCCAGCGCCGAAATGAAAAGCAATAACAGAATAATTCCGCGATGCGATCGGGCAAAATGTTTAGCTTCGGTTTGAGAAACGTTCACCGTAAAAGCTCCTGTCAAGATGTTTGGATTATGTGTGTACAGTATCGCCAAAACCACGTCGCGTGTGAAGCCATGCGGGGCATCGCTGCCAAATTCCGAACACAGCGTATTCGATACCATTTCTTATCGGCCTGTGTCGCTTGTAACACAATCATCTTATTGCCTGAAAGATTGCATATCCATCTGCCTTGTATGATCTAAGAAAAAACATCTTAGGGACGAATGTAAATAACAATCGAAGTAACACTTTTCTATTCGCAAGCTATCTTCAACCGCCAACCTTTGTTAGTTAGTATGCTATATTGTCATTAAGGTACGGTTTTTATCGAATCAGTTATTGACAAACTAACTCTCTGTGCATATTATCCTCGCCGGTTGCCCAAGACCGTAAAGCACCTCGAAAATTGATCAGAGTAGCTCTTTCGGCCTTTGCCGAGGCAATGCGATAACACCTCGGCAATGCGATAACACCTCGGCAATGCGATAACACC
>CAYRQB010000537.1:0-1200 GCA_964426025.1 uncultured Heliomicrobium sp. | reverse complement strand
CAATGCGATAACACCTCGGCAATGCGATAACACCTCGGCAATGCGATAACACCTCGGCAATGCGATAACACCTCAGCAATGCTGAAATTGAAAGCGCGTTATCGTTAAGCCATAACTTCAATTACTCTCGAAAATCCTATTGGAGGAAATGATGAATACCGTGTCTAAAACTTTCGCGTCAGGAGTTTTGTTGTCAATTTTGTTGTCCGTCGTGGCCTATTTCGGTTTGAACACGGCGGGAGCGTCAGGGGTAAATGCCTCCACCGGCAAGGCTGTAAAACTGCAAGCTGCTCAGGTTGAGTACATTTTTGCCAGCAATGGCATTATGGTTGGGTCTCAGCCCTCACCGTTAGAGATTGTCCAAGTTACCCGTAATAACTCGTCTTTGCCTGTTGGCGGTGTGTTCAGATCAGATATGGATTTGCTTAGCGTCGCCGAGTTGCGAATAAAAAATAAATCTCAGGAGAAGATTAAGTCCGCTCGCCTCACAATTGATTGGATTGATCCGCAAGCCAGTAGAACATTTGCGACGATGTGCGGGTTGGAAGTCAACGATTTAGCAGCTGGCGACGAAGTTGTTGGTAAGGCGACTACAATAAGCGCAGAAAATATGCGTGTCGGCTTTGCGAAAGCCGGTCGTGAGCAACAGCGACTGTTAATTCGAGTTGACACTGTCGAATTGACCAATGACACGTTATGGCAGTACGGCGTGATGCATCGTAAAGACCAGAACTCACCGGGAGGTTGGTCACAGATTTCTCAGGCCAACAGGAATAAAGCCAACCGTCAGAATATCCAGGTTCATAACGCAAACTTCAAAAGAGTGAACGGCATGACTTCAGTCAGTGCATTTTCAATATGTGCTTATTGGAAAGGCTTTGCAGCTTCATATCCAACATACTGTGCAAGTTGTGACTGCAATATTTGGAATGACGCTTATGACTTAAATGATCCTCAGCCTAACGGCTTTGACCGCTTCCTTTTCGATTATATTGATCAGGGCTGTGGTGGTTACGGATGGTGGGAATGCCCAGGCTGCCAGAAGCTAAGCATCATTAGCTATTCTTGCTAGCCACGATAACCTGAGGCAATGCGCCTGAAGTAATTGGCAGAGAAGGTTCTCTGCCAATTACTTTTCCCGATACTACCGCCTATCCTTTGCTTAATTTCTTGCCCCCGCTTACGGAGATGTTCCATGAA
>CAYRQB010000536.1:0-2955 GCA_964426025.1 uncultured Heliomicrobium sp. | reverse complement strand
AGCAACCTCGGCAGCTTGCTCTACTCTGGCTGTCAATTATTCTTTTGTGATGGTTTCGTCCAGGTTCAGCAGCACGCGCGCGACGGCAGTCCACGCGGCCAGTTCTTCCATCTTCACGCCTTTTGGCAAGGCGAATGATTTGTCCGGATCGTTCGTCGCCAGATTCCAGGCGTTCAATTCTCCGGCCAGCAAACGTTCGCGCTGGCGGTTGAACAAACCGATTAATTCGACAATTTCCGCTTCAGCCGGTTTACGTGAGAGCACGCTGCGAAAAGCGAAGACAACACGCTGGCGATCGGTCGCGCCGCCTTCGCTGACAATTTTCAAAGCCAGCGCGCGCGCAGCTTCGACAAACAGAGTTTCGTTCAGCGTCGTCAAAGCTTGCAGCGGCGAATTCGATCGCGTTCGGCGAACGCAGGAAATGTCTCCGGTCGGCGCGTCGAAAGTTTGCAACATTGGATAAGGAACCGAACGATAACGAAAAGTGTAAATCGCTCGGCGATAACGATTCTCGCCTTTTTCTTCGTTCCAGACTTTCGGCCCAAAGCTGAACGGACGATCAAACAAAAAGCCTGGCGCGGGCGGATAAACGCTGGGGCCGCCGATTTTCGGATTGAGCAAACCGCTCACCGACAAAGCAATGTCGCGAACCAGTTCGGCATCAACGCGGAAACGCGCTCCGCGCGAAAGCAGACGATTGTAAGGATCATCCGATTGCGGATTGCGAAGTGAGGATTGCGGATTTGCGGATGACTGGCGGTAAGTCGCTGACGTGACAATCAAACGATGAATGCGCTTCAAGCTCCACGCCTTTGATTGCGAATTGCGGATCGCGGATTGCGGATTCTCTTTTTGCAAAGTTGCTTTAGCCCCGCGTCCATCCATAAGTTCCACCGCCAGCCAATCCAGCAACTCAGTATGCGATGGCGCAGGGCTTTGCAATCCGAAATCTTCGGAAGTTTCCAGCAAGCCGGTTCCGAAATACGCCTGCCAGATGCGATTGACGATTGAGCGCGCCGTCGTCGGCGAATTTCGATCAACCAGCCAACGAGCGAACGCCAGCCGATCAGCCTTTTCACCGGCGGGCAACGGATGAAGAAACGCCGGAACGCCCGGAGCGACGGCTTTGTCGGGTCGCAGAAAATCTCCGCGTTTCAGCAAATGGCTTTCGCGCATTTCAGCGCGTTCCTGATAAATCAATTGCGTCGAACCTTCCGGATGCTGGCCGAGCAAGCGCGTGATTTCCTCATTGGCTTCGCGCCAATCGGCGACGGTCGTTCGCCAGTAAGCAAACACGGCCTGTTGCTGAGCCGCTGAGCGTCGGTCGTGCGACAAAGAAAGAATCTCTCGAACATTTTCCGGCACTGGATCGGCGACGGCGTTTTTCGCTGTGGTGAACGACAGTCGCATCCGGCCAAGTTGATTTTGCTGATTGTCGTTGTTGTTCCAACCGCCGTGTTTCTGGCTCAGGTAAAAAGTCAGAACTACTCCGCCCGATGAAGAATCGAAGGCAATTGGTTTGTCGAGCGCGAAGACCGCTTTGCGTGGTTGATTACGAAGCGCAGGGCCTGCGTCAATCGTCCAGGCGGTTTCTTCTTTGCCGTCAATCGCGAATTCGATTGGCCCGACAACACGGCGCTTGCCGCTCTTGTCGTCGAAGATCGGTTCAAGCTCTCGTTCAGGCGGAGAAACATCCGCCGTGGCTCTGGCGATTTTCAGCCTGGTGATTTTCTTCGGGTCGCCCTTGTCCGAAAAAGAAGCGGGCGCAGCGGTGATTTCAAATTCAGTCAACGCGCACGAACCTTTGCTTGATCGTCCGGGACCGTTGCGCGGCAGGTTCGGATCGTTGAGCAGTTCCAACCGAAACGCCGAAATGTTTTGCGCGTCGGTCTTCAGCGTCATCTTCACACGATGTTTGGCCGGAGCGTAACCGTCTGCCAGAAACGATCCGTCCTTCATCGGCAAATAGCGCTGACCGTCGGTTGAGATTTCATCAACTTCGGGCTGAAAGATCGTCCACACAGTCTGATCGCGTTTGACTGATTCTTCCCATGCTTTCATGCGCTCGAGCCAATCGGGCGCACGATGCTGCAACTCGACTTCGATTTCGCGCACTCGGCGAAAGATTTCTGCGCGCTTCATCTGCTCTTCGGGCGTGTAAACGGCGACGTTCGATTCGTGCGAGTTATTCAGGAAGGCGAACATTCGGTAATACTCTTCCTGTTTGATCGGATCGAATTTGTGGTTATGGCATTGCGCGCATTGAACGGTCAGGCCAAGCACGGCTTTGCCGACGGCGTCCATTCGGTCGAACATCGCTTCCATTCGGAACTGTTCGGGATCAACCCCGCCTTCCTGGTTGATCATGGAATTTCGCAGAAAACCAGTGGCGACGATTTGATCCTGCGTTGGGTTCGGCAACATATCGCCAGCAATCTGTTCGATGATGAATTGATCGTAAGGCTTGTCGGCGTTCAGCGCATTGATCACCCAATCGCGGTAAAACCAGACCGCGCGCGATTTGTCTTTTTCGTAACCATCCGAATCGGCGTAACGCGCGGCGTCCAGCCACAAGCGGCCCCAGCGTTCTCCGTAATGCGGCGAAGCCAACAACCGCTCGACCTGTTTTTCATATGCGTCCGGCGATGTGTCGGCCAGGAAAGCGTCCACTTCCGCAATCGTCGGCGGCAAGCCGATCAGGTCAAGGCTCAAACGGCGAAGCAATGTCGCTCGGTCGGCTTCGGGCGAAGGCTTCAGGTTTTCCTTTTCCAGCCGAGCCAACACGAAAGCATCAATCGGATTCCAAACCCAGCCAGAATTTTTGACTTGCGGCAATTCCGGTCTGACGGGCTTCACAAATGCCCAATGTTTGGGTATTGCGGATTGCGGAGTTCGGATTGCGGATTCGCTTTCTGGCCAGTTCGCTCCCTCTTCGATCCAACGCTGAAGAAGTTC
>CAYRQB010000535.1:0-2958 GCA_964426025.1 uncultured Heliomicrobium sp. | reverse complement strand
ACGTTTTCAATCGTGGCAATCGGCCCGTGACCGGGAATGATTTTCACGTCGGGCGGAAGCTTGGCCAGAATATTGCCGATGTTGCGAACAATGCCTTCGACGCTGCCGCCGCTGCTGGTATCCACGAAAGGAAATCTGCCGGTCATCATGTGATCTCCCATGTGAACCACGTTCGATTGGGTAAAGAAGATAATCCCGTCGCCGTCGGTGTGTCCGTGCGGAAAGTGAATCGCCTTGATCTCTTCGCCGTTGAAATGAACCGACAACGTTTCGTCAAAGGTGATTATTGGCAAAGCGGCTTTGGGCGCAGCCGGAACTTTCTGGCCGGCGCGATTGGTGCTTTCGCTGCCCAGACGTTTGCGAACGTTGCTGTGCGCGATGATCGTCGAATCCTGGCCGAAAACGACATTGCCGCCTGTGTGATCTCCGTGCCAGTGAGTATTGATGACAAATTTGAGTTTGCCTTCGCCAAGGTTTTTCAGCGCGGCTTTGATCTTGTCGGCCAGCGGCGCGAACTGATCGTCAACAATCAACAATCCATCCGGGCCGACCGAAACGCCTATGTTGCCGCCAGAACCTTCCAGCATCCAGACGTTGCCTGCGACGTGCGTGGCTTTCATTTCGACTTTAGAAAAGTCCTGCCCTTGAGCGAAAGCGAGCGAGGCCAGAAGCAAGAGCGAAAGAACTGCGAAAAGAGATTTGAGTTTCAATGTTGTTCCTTTGGAGTGCTGCGACTCGGCGCAGCTTTGGTTTTCTTGACTGAATGATTCGAGTGAAAGCTGGAACCACCAAGTGCGAACAAAAAGCGGCGTCGAGCCGCCGCAGTCCAAAAAGTCATCGCTTCAGCCACATGATCATCGAACGCGTGACCAGACCGGATGCGTCCTGTTGGACGAAATGCCCGGCTTTCGGAATCGTCACCAGAGTCAAATCCTGCTCCAGATAATCCCAGGTGTTGTTCAACGCTCCAGACAGCAAAGCCGTGTCGCCCAAACCGTGAATCATCAGGACAGGCATTTTGACTTTGACGATTGGCGATTTGTCTTCGACGTAAGGTTCGCGTGGATAATTGCGCTTGTAATAATTCAGCATCGCTTCGAAATCCGAACGTTTGAAAGCTTCGATGTATTTCTTCTTCGCTTCAGGGTCTGTCACCCAGAAAGCCAGTCCTTCGGCAGTCAGCATTTTCTCCGCGCCTTCTTTCTGGAAGTTGCGAGCGTACAGGCTGTTTTTTTGCTGTTCGGGGTTGTTGGCAAGTTCGCGATTCAATCCGCGCAGATGGGGCAGATTGCAGATGATCAGTTTGTCAACGAATTGCGGCGCAGCCATCGCCAGCGACCACGACACGGCTCCGCCCCAATCGTGACCGACGATGATCGCTTTGTCGCGTCCGTGATGTTTGATCACGGCAATCACATCGCCAACCAGCAATCGCATGTCGTAATTTTCTACGCCTTTGGGTTTGTCGCTGAGGTTGTAACCGCGCTGATCAATCGCCACGCAGTAATAATCCTTCGACAGAGCATTCATCTGATCGCGCCACGAATACCAGAAATCCGGGAAGCCATGAATCATGACAATCAGCGGATTCTTTTTGTCGCCTAGCGCGGCGTAATGGATTTTGACTCCATTCGAATCAGCGTAACCGTGTTCGACACGGCTTTCTATGTCATCCGCCGCCATCGCCGAAGCGAAAGGCAGAGTCAATAAAAGGAATGTAAAGGCGAGTAGCGTCAGCTTCATTGGAGGTCTCCTTGTAAGTTGAGGCGGTACAGGGAGCGGTAGCGACCTGGTGAAAGACTCGAAACCGACCAGGTCGTTACCGCTCCCTGTACAGTACGGATTATTTCGGAAACTGTTTGGCGTTCATGCCTGGAATCAGCCTGAGCGCGTTTTTGTAATAAACCTTCTTCAGCACTTCGTCCGGCAGATCGAATCCGTAAATGTTCCAGAACGCATGCCGTTTGCGGTAATAGGCAAAGTATTCATCGCGAGTTTCCATCGCGCGGAAATACCATTTGTATTCTTCTATGTTGTAAATGTCTTTGCCGAAAACGATCCGATCCTGATATTTGATGTGGAAATCGTGCGACGAATACGGCACGCGTCCGAGTTCGGCCAGCACAGCGGCGTTGTCAACGTAAACGTTCGGGTAAGTGTCGAAAAGTTTGCCCAACCGTTCCAGATCGTTTCCGTGATAAGCCAGATGCGCTGCGATGAAATTGGTCTTCGGATGTTTGGCGAACAAGTGATTGCGTTCGGTCATCAGCGTTTCAAAAGTCGGATACTTTTCAGGCGGACGAGCGCGATTGGGAAACTGGTTCAATTCCAGCCAGCGTTCGTTGAAACGATCAATCGGGTCGAAAAACACAGCCGGTTCGGCGGTGTGAATCAAAACAGGAATGCCCAACCCTCCGCATTTCGCCCAGATGGGGTCAAATTCGGGATCGTCAACATGAACGCGTTCGCCGTTGCTATATTTCATGTCCATCCCGAAGTTTTTGAAAATCTTCAACCCCTGAGCGCCGTTTTTGACGTCTTCTTCCAACCTTGCCGCAGCGCGTTTGCCGAATCCGGGTTCGTTCAAATCTCTGGTGTCCAGATTGGCGAAAACGACGAAACGATCGGGATAACGGCCTTTCATCGCGGCGACGGTTTGCTTCAACCGCTCGCCCGTCCCGCCGCTCAAATTGACCATCACGCGCATGTTGATCGAATCCATCTCCTTGACCAGTTGGTCAACTCTTTCCGGCGTTGGATTGTTGTGATGGCTGTGAATATCAACGAAAGGAAATTTGGCGCGATCAATCTTGTGCTCTTTGGTGACGAGCGTTGATTTCGGCTCGTACTCTTCGATGGTCAGAGTTTTCGATTGAGCGAAGGCTGGCGCGATGGCAAGAACTGACAGCATAACCAACCAGAAACAACGAAGTTTGAGTGAATCAAGTCTGTTCATAA
>CAYRQB010000534.1:0-2961 GCA_964426025.1 uncultured Heliomicrobium sp. | reverse complement strand
CGCAGGCTCAGGGAAGCACCGGCCAGATTACTGGATCAGTGCGTGACAGTCAGGGAGCTACGGTTGCCGGAGCTCTTGTCAGAGCTGTCAATACGCAAACCGGCGCGCAACAGTCTGCCACTGCCAGCGCAGAAGGACTGTTTCGTTTCGTGCTGTTGCCACCGGGCACTTACAATCTAACGGCGGAAGCTCAGGGTTTTTCGAAAACTGAAATAATCGGCGTCAAAGTCACCGTCGGTCAAATCACT
Organism: uncultured Heliomicrobium sp.; assembly: GCA_964426025.1. Lineage (GTDB taxonomy): Bacteria > Acidobacteriota > Blastocatellia > RBC074 > RBC074 > RBC074. The sequence continues at coordinate 2,713 of CAYRQB010000534.1, read as the reverse complement.
GACGCGAACATCACGTTGGGTGTCGGAACGGTAAATGAAGCCGTGACCGTCACCGCTGATGTCGTGCAGACCACGGTTTCACAACCTGACGCGGTCATCAATGAAGCTCAGATCAACAATCTGCCGATCAACGGACGCCGTTTCCAGGATTTCGTCACGTTGACGCCGACGGCGCAGGTGGATCCGCAACGCGGCCAGATTTCACTGTCAGGCCAGCGCGGCATCAATTCCAACATCAATATTGACGGCGTGGATTACAACCAGCCTTTCTTCGGCGGCATCCGCGGCGGCGAACGGTCGAACACGGCATTTACCATTCCGCAGGAATCCATCAAGGAATTCCAGGTTGTGGCGGCGGGTTATTCCGCCGAATTCGGACGTTCGACCGGCGGCATCGTGACCGCAGTGACCAAATCCGGCACGAACGAATATCACGGTTCGGCTTTTTATCTGGTTCGACATCGCGAACTTTCGCGGAACAACGATTATTACGATGCGCTCGCTGCCAACCTGAGAAGAAGCGTGATTGCCGCTCCGACGCAGCATCAATTCGGCGGTTCGATTGGCGGACCGATCAAAACAGACAAAGCGTTCTTTTTCGGTTCTTACGAACAACAAAGACTTCGCAATCCGCGCCAGGTCTTTTTCGACAACATCTCGACCTTCACGCCGACTCCGGCCACGCAGGAAGCATTTGATTTTTACAAAGCCCTGCAAGTTCCTTTCGAGCAGACGAATGATGCCAAAGCCGGTCTGGCTCGTTTCGATTACAATTTCAACGATTCGCATCGTTTCAATATTCGTTACAGCCAGAGCGACAACAACGCTCTGAACGCCAATGCCACCGGCAATCAATTGTTCCCCACGACGATCAGCGCACTGTCGAACAACGGCACTGAAAAAGATCGCACCTACACAGTCGTCGGCCAGTTGACGGATTATTTCGCCGGAAACCTGGTCAACGAACTCCGCACCCAGTACACGCGCGAGGTTCGTCCGCGTCTGGCAAACGCCGAAACTCCGACCATTGAAAATTTCATCGGTCGAACCGGAACGGTCAGCTTTTTGCCGACAACTCAATTCGATTGGCGCTTCCAGTTGTTCAACAACCTGACCTGGATTTTGGGCAATCACTCGGTCAAATTCGGCGCTGAAATCAATCACGTTTACGCCGACCAGACATTCGCCTTCAACCAGTTCGGACGTTTCCAGATGGCGGGCAATAACGCCACAACAATTCTGGACATTCTTTCATACACGCCGAGCATCACCACCGGCACGGTCAACCGCTTCGATAATTCGGCTGCCACCTATCTGCGTCAGATCGGTAACGGGCGTTTGGACCTGGCCACAGACGAATTCTCTTTCTATGCGCAGGATTCCTGGCGCATCAAACCGAACTTCACTCTCAATTACGGACTGCGCTGGGAAGGCCAGTTCAACCCGAGTCCTGAAGCGACCAACACATCGTTGCTCAATCAGGTTCGCGGCGTTCGTTTCCCGTCTGGTCACACAGTTGATCCGACATACATTCCTGACAACACTGATCAATTCGGTCCGCGATTCGGTTTCGCCTGGGATCCGGGCAAAAACGGAAAAACAGTCATTCGCGCCTTCAGCGGCATTTACTATGCCCGCACGCCGATGCTGTTGTTCGCCGCGCCGTTGAATAATTTCCGCGCCATCCCCGGCGATCTTTCAATTCAGTTGCCGATTTCGACTTCCGCTTTGCCGGCCAACAGCCCGCTCAGAAGCTGCACGACGGTTTACTGTCAATTGAAACTGATCGGAGTTGATCTGAACAACTTCTCGCTGGACAAACTGCCGGTCATCACGGCGCAGCAGGTTCAGTCCGTGGCGACCGCTTTGGGATTGCCTTTTGACCCTTTCCGTGGCGCTCAACCGATTACCTGGGCCGACGATTACAAGAATCCGAAGTCCTATCAATTTGGTGGCGGCATTGAACGCGAGCTTGGCGGCGGATTCAGCGTGGGCGTGGATTACAGCCAGGTCAACACCTTCTACCTGCAGCGTAACCGCGACATCAATCTGCCGACTCCGGTGATTCGAGCCAACGATCCGGCTCAACGTCCGTATTTCGGCGTTCGCAGCGTCACTGGCAATCCGGTTCAAGCGCGCCCGGTTCCGACTCTTGGCAGCATTCAGGTTCGCGAATCAACCGGACGGTCTGTTTATCAGGCGATGACTCTCCGCGCTCAGGTGCGCCGCAAACACGTGCAGCTCAGCGCGTTTTACACGCTTTCGCGCTCATTGTCGGATGATGACAACGAACGCGACGCCGGCGGCATCAGCTTTGAAAACGCTTTCAATCTGCGTCCTGAATTCAATTACTCCAGATTGGATCGTCGCCATCAATTCGTTGCCAGCCCGGTGGTTTTCCTGCCTTACGGGTTTGATGTTTCTGCCGCCATTCGTTTGCGTTCCGCGCTGCCGATTGACGTCGGATTCGGAGGAGACGCCAACGCTGATTTCGGCGGACCTGACAGACCGTACAGCGCTCCGGGTGTTCCATTCAAACGAAACGCTTTCAGAAATCTGTCGGTTTACGACGTTGATATGCGCGTCCAGAAAGGCATCAGCCTTGGCGAAGATCGCCGCATGATTTTCTCGGCTGAATTCTTCAATCTGCCGAACTATGAAAATATCCAATTGGCGGGCGCTACTGTGACTAACTATTGCAGTGGCACTGCTC
>CAYRQB010000533.1:0-2964 GCA_964426025.1 uncultured Heliomicrobium sp. | reverse complement strand
GGGCAGGATTGAAAATACGCTTATTTCACAACCCATACCATTTACCTTAGCGCCAAACCTTTCAACCGGAACTCAAATGCCAGACGAAGCTCAGGAATACAAATACCAGATTTTCATCAGCTATACCGGAGCCGACCTGGAATGGGCGGAACGGCTCAACGGTCGTCTGAAGGAAAAAGGTGTCGAGGTTTTCTTCGCCCCTGAAAGCATCGCGCCGGGCGAAAAGATCACGCTTCAGGTTTCCAACGCGCTGGATACCAGTTACAAGGTGGCGATGGTCATGTCGCCGGATTATTTTGCTGGCCGCAGGCCGAATGGTCTTCGGCGCTGATGAAAGACCCGGATAACCGCGACCGCAGGTTGATCCCGCTGTTGCGCCGTGAATGCCAGGTTCCCGGTTTGCTCGCCGACCTCAAAGCCATTGATTTCACCAACGATGACGATTTTGAATTTGGGTTGAATGAGTTGATTGAAGCTCTCGACCTGCCAAAGCACGAATTTGCCGAGAAGGACGACCAGCATCTTTTTGAAGAAGAACTCGACAGGGTTGAGCGTGGAAGGCTCAACTACCGCAAGGGCAAAAGATTCGAAGACGAAGTCGCGGCGATTTACCGATTGCATGGTTATCAGGTGCAGCAAGATGTGATTCTCAATGGGATGCAGATTGACCTGGTTATCGAGAAGAGCGTTGGTCGTCGCAGCAAAGACGTAGTTGAATGCAAAGCCACGCGCATTGGCGCAGAAGAACGCGATCAGATCATTTCGCGCTATCACGTTTTTCAGCGACAAGGTTATGGATGCATTGCCGTTTCTTCGCAAGGCTTCACCCCTGACGCGCAACAAGCGTTAAAAGCTGCCGGAGTGGATTGTTGGACGTATCAGGAATTGTTGCGCGACCTCGCGCCGTTAGATGATTACGCTCGTCAGTTGATTCAAAACGCCGAACAGTGGCGCATCGAAAAATGGAATGGAGAGGATTGGTTTGTTCGCCCAGATGTGCGGGAAGACCGCACAGGTCGCGATTACATCGCTTTGAAGTACATCAGTGAATGGCTTAGCAATCCCGATAAGAATCAACTGGTTATTCTTGGAGATGTCGGATCAGGCAAAAGTACGCTGATGCGATTTCTGGCTGAAAAACTGGCGCGGAAATTTCTGAAAGACCCGCTGCGACATCCTGCTCCGGTCTTGATTCCATTGGGCGAAGTCCGCAAAGAAACCTCGCTCAAAGCCATCATTGACGAACATTTCATTCGGCGAAATTTCAACGACATCAATTTCAACCATCTGGAACATCTGGTTCGCATCGGCAAAGTCATTCTGCTATTTGACGCCTTTGACGAAATGGCCGACCGGGTCAGCGAAGATGAAAGCTTCAACAATTTCTGTGAACTCAGCCGCGCTGCCGAATTCAAGGGCAAGGTTTTCGTAACCAGTCGAATCACACACTTTGTCAGTGTGGACGAACAGCGCGAGATGATTGATACGGCATTTCGTTCGGCTGGCACTCGTAACTGGGACAAGCTGCGCGAAAGCCGCAGCAATCAGATTGTTTATCTGAAGCCATTCGATCAAACAAAGATTCGCAGCTATCTGTCCAAAGCTCGCCCCAATTCGATGGACGAAGATTGGGAGAAGATTGACAAGATTTATGATTTGAAAGGGCTGGCCGAACTTCCTCTGCTGTTGGAGATGATCTGCCAGTCGCTGGAAAAGTTTGCTGCTGGTGAAGAAGTGGATGCAGCCGGGCTTTATGAAAAATACACAAGTGACTGGATCACGCGCGAAGCTCGGATTGGCAACTTCACGCTGAAAGCTGTCGACAAGTTGCGGCTGATGATGGAACTGGCCTGGCGCGTGTGGAACGATCCTGATCGTGTGATGCGTTACCGCGAACTCAGCGATTTTGTCGAAGAGATGAAAGCTGCCCGTGTTGTCGAATTTCGCGGGCGGGAAATTGAACAGATTGTCAACGCCGTACATCTGCGCTCATTCCTGAAGCGCGAAGGTGAGTCAGCCTTCTCGTTCATCCATCGTTCGTTTATGGAGTATTTCCTGGCGCGCCGTCTGTATCTGGCTTTGACGGAAGAACTGCCTGCCGGAGTCGAACTGCTGAACACACGCCGACTCAATCGCCGAATACTCCATTTTCTGACAATGATGGACAAACAGGATTTGATTGCCGCTCCGTTGCAACAAATTCTGGCTGAGCCTTACCGCCACCGAATTTCGGAAAACGCCTTGCAGATTCTTTACTGGAGCGGGCGCATAAGCTGTCGAATGGAGGAAGAAATTGCCGATGGCGAAAAACTCAAACATTCATTGGCTGGAAGATTCCCGCGCGACGCGAATCTGGCCGGTGCAAAGTTGGCCGAAATCGAGTTGGAATACGCCGATTTGCCCGCAGCAGATTTCGCCGGCGCCGTTCTGACCAAAGCCAAGTTCGATCACGCAGATTTGACCGATGCCAGATTTGCGGGCGCTGATTTGACCGAGGCTTCGTTTGTCTGCGTCGCTGCCGCGCGAGCAGATTTTCGTCTGGCCAAACTCGGTCAGGCTTTGTTTGCCGCAGCCGATTTGACCGAAACCTGGTTTACTCCGCGCGAAGATTATCCCAGCGAAATGCCTGGCGCAGTTCCACCCGACGCGTATTCGCCCGACAGTTTTGCCGATGCCGAACTGTCCGGCGCTCGCGGTTTGACCGGCGTCAGCGGCAAAATAAATCTGAAAAAATTGCTGCCTGTGGCACAAAATTTGGAAACCGGGTACGGCTTTAGTTTCTACGGAAAGGACTTTCCAGTGGCGTTTTCGCCAGACGGTGAATTGCTGGCCATTGGCGTTCCGAACGGAAACATTTTGATCGTCAGGGGGTCGGACGGCGCGTTATTGCGCTCTCTGACCGGACACACCTCAAGCGTGTGGTCAGTCGCCTTTTCACCCGATGGCCAGACACTGGCCAGCGCA
>CAYRQB010000532.1:1564-2966 GCA_964426025.1 uncultured Heliomicrobium sp. | reverse complement strand
TAATAAAACGTCTGTCCCAGAACGATGTCGCCGATTTCTCCATTGTGGATGCGCTCGACCATTCCTCGATAACCTTCGTCATACCGTTTCTGAAAACCGACGTGCATGCTGACTTTGCCGTTGTATTTTTGGCCGATGCTTTTCACTTTCAGACAACCTGTCACATCAGTGGCGACGGGTTTTTCCAGGTAAACGTGTTTGCCTGCGCTGACGGCGGCTTCCAGATGATCGGGGTGAAAATATGGCGGACTGGTCACCAAGACCAAATCAACGTCTTTCGATTGGACCAGCTTTTCATAAGACTTGTGACCTTTGAACAGATTGGCTTCGGCGATTGCCGGACGACCTTTGGCTTCGGATTGTTTGCTCAGATTGGCGCGAGTTGATTGCAGCCGATCTTCAAACACGTCCATCAACGCCGTCACGCGAACGTCGGTGTTGTTCAGAAATTCTCCGCCGTCGTAATTGCCTCGCCCTCCGCAGCCGATGATTCCCAATCCCAGCGACGAATTGGCCACCGATCCAAAAGCCGTTTGAGGCGAAACGATCAACAAGCCTGCGCCAGCGACAGCGCCGGTTTTGACGAAATTGCGTCTGGATACTGATTTCTCTGCCATGGTTTTGAGTCCTCCGAAAGTATGGTGATGGTTATGGGCTTATGCGCCAGTAATTTCTTTTAGCAATTTGAAGAACGCCTGTTTGCGTTCGGTGTTGATTCCCCAATTGACCGGCGGGCATTGATACCCGTCGCTGTAATCGCTCTTGCCGGGATCGAAATATCCCCACGAGGCGTAAGCTTCGACTGCTTTCAAAAAGTTATTGGCCGGTTTGTCAAAATCGAAATGATCGTCTTCGTTGAACAAAATCGGCATCGGACGATAACCGTCAACCTTGCGTGTCAGTTCGAGCATTTCGGCAATGCGGTTTGGGTCTTTGACTCCGTTGCCGTGCAGCAACAAAAAATCCGCTTCAGAAACCAGATTCGGTCGCGGAATGCTGCCGCCGTTGTAGCTGGCGCTCGCGAGCAATCGGCGTCCGCCGCGTTTTAATGACTTTGTCAGTTTGATCAGTTCGTGAATGCGATCAGCACGGATAATCGGTTGATCGTATGAGCGATTGTCGCATTCATTGGCGATTTCGACCAGCACATTGCGGTAATCTTTGGCCAGCAGCCAGTTCGTAGCTTCGGTCGTAGCTCGAATCACCGCCGCTTCGTCCCGTAATCGCTGATCTTGCCCAAAGTAAAAGTAACCGACGATGGCGACCATGCCGAGTTCATCTGCCCGATCCAGAATCCGCTCCAACCGCGACAGATAATCAGCGCGCAAACTGCCATCGGCTTCAAACGCGCTGTTGTGCCAGGGCTGATCTTTGGAATATCCCTGCGGGCTGCCGCCTTGCA
>CAYRQB010000532.1:0-1464 GCA_964426025.1 uncultured Heliomicrobium sp. | reverse complement strand
GTCTTCTTCGTGTTCCTTCGTGGATGAAAATTCCTACCAGCCAATCGCGCAGCCGTCTTTGCGCGGATCGGAACCGCCGAACAGCGCGCCGGTTTTCGGATCAATCACAATTGCCTGATAGCCGCCGAACATTCCCGGAGCAATTGTCAGTTTGTGCCCTTTGGCTTCCAGCAGCTTTCGCACGTCCGCGCCAATCGCCGATTCCAGCGCCAGCCCGCTTTCAAAATGCCGGAACCGCGCCTGTTCGCCTGCCTGTTGAACGTCCATGCCGAAATCAATCATGTTCATCAACACCTGAGCGTGGCCTTGCGCCTGCATATCGCCGCCCATCACGCCGAACGTCAGCCACGGTTTTTCGTCGTGGAAAACCATCGCCGGAATTAAAGTGTGAAAAGGTCGTTTGCCGCCTTCCAGTTTGTTCGGATTATTCGGGTCAAAGGAAAAACCTGCTCCGCGATTATGCAGCACCACGCCCGTGTCGCCCGCAACCAGACCGGAACCGAACGCGCTGAAGATGCTTTGAATAAAGGAAACCGCGTTGTGGTCTTTATCCACCACGGTCAGGTAAACGGTGTCTTCGCCGCCGCGCGAACTGGGCGGCGTGTCGCTGCCCGCTTTGCCCGCGTCAATCTTCCGGCGGAGTTCGGCAGCGTATTCTTTCGACAGCAGCTTTTCCAGTGGAGCTTTGTAAAACGCAGGGTCGGCGATGTGCCAGGCGCGGTCGGCGTAAGCCAGCTTCTTGGCTTCGACCAGCAGGTGCAAGTATTCCGCCGAGTTATGGCCAAGCGATTTCACATCGTAACCTTCCAGAATGTTCAGCATTTCCAGCACGGCCAGGCCTTGGTTATTCGGCGGCAATTCGTAAACCGTGTGGCCGCGATAAGTCGTGCTGATCGGATCAAGCCAGTTTGAGGTGTGATTGGCGAAGTCAGTGGCGGTGTGCAATCCGCCTTGAGCCTGAGCGAACTTGAGAATCTTCTGCCCGATTTCTCCGGTGTAAAACACGCTGCTTCCTTTAGCCGCAACCAGCTTCAAGGTGTTCGCCAGATTTCTGTTGGAGAAAATTTCTCCGGCGGCCAGCGGCTTTCCATTCGGCAAAAACGTCGCGGCAAAATCGGCGTTGGCTTTGTGTTGAATGGCGTTGTCCCAATCGGCGGCAATCACATCCGTCACCGGAAAACCTCGCTCAGCGTATTCGATGGCCGGTTGCAGAACCTGCGACAGTTTCATCGTGCCGTAACGTTCCAGCAGCTTCGCCCAACCATCAACCGCTCCGGGAACCGTCACCGTGTGAATGCCTGATTGGGGCGTTTTGGTGAAACCGCGCTTTTTCAATTCGTCAATGCTGATAGCTTTGGGCGAACGTCCGCTGGCGTTCAACGCCTTCAATTCTTTTTTCTTCGCGTCCCAAACCAGCGCGAATAAATCTCCGCCGGGACTGACCATCATCGGTTCGACGACGCA
>CAYRQB010000531.1:0-2975 GCA_964426025.1 uncultured Heliomicrobium sp. | reverse complement strand
CCTGAATTTTATTGATTTACAGAGACAATCGCTGTCTCGTCCAATTACAAACCGTCCGCTTTCGGAATCGTGGTGTTCAAAAACGAACCTCCGTCATCGAGCTATGCCGGAAAGTTTAACAACCGGAATGTTGACCTGGCTGACATCGAATGGTTCTGGGTGAATGCCTTCGACCAAATCCAGCACCATCGCCACTTCGTCACAACAATTGAATTTCGGGCAATTGATGCAATCCATCCAGACTTTGCGCGGCATGGAATCGTGCGCCACGACGCGAAAACCCAGCTTGGCGAAAAATTCCGTCACATAGGTGAAAGCGTAAACCTGAATCAATCCGTGCTCGCGAGCTTCGGCGATGTTGGCCTCGACCAAGGCACGTCCGATGCCTTGCCGTCCGGCTGAAGCGTCAACCGCCAGCGACCGAACTTCGGCCATATCGCCCCAGGTGAAATGAAGCGCCGAACAACCGTAAACTCTGCCGTCATCAACCGCTACGTGAAAATCGCGGATGTTTTCATAAATGCTCAACAACGTGCGCGGCAGCATCTGTTCCTGCCGAGCGTAATTGTTGACCAGTTCGTGAATCCGAACGGCGTCGGCGGTTTTGGCTTTGCGAATTTCCATGATGTTAACCAACGAGAAACCACAGATGAACACAGATAGCACGGATAAACACAGATAGCATTAATCAGTTGACCATTCTCTTGATTCCAAGTCTCGAAGTGCCGAAGTTGAGAATCAAGCTGATCTTCAGCCTTGTAGCTTTCAGATAGTTCAGCCAGATAGTTCAGCAATTAGGCTTTCATTTGGCCATTCTCTTGATTCCAAGTCTCGAAGTTCCGAAGTTGAGAATAAGACCTATTTTCAACTTGGTCGCTTTCAAGTAATTCAACAACTGAGCTTGATGAATATCGTCAATCGCCTTTGAAGCTTTCAACTCAACCAGCACAACAACTTCAATGACAAGGTCAGCGGCGTAACGACCAACAACAACGCCTTCGTAAGTCACTGAAATAGGTTTTTGTTGTTCCACTTTCAAACCGGCTGTTCTGATTTCCAAAGCCAAAGCATTCTCATAAACCTTCTCCAGAAAACCTACGCCCAACGTATTACTGACTTTCATCGCAGCCCCGATGATCACTTCAGTAACTTTGTTTATCTCCCCCAAATCCATGCCTTACCTCTTCCAAGTCCGTCCCTTACCTTCTTGTTGGCGATCCCTCAGCCTTTCGGAATCTCTGTTCATCCGAGTTCATCTGTGTTGATCTGTGATTACTTTTGCCTCTTCATCAATCACTTCTACCAGCGCCGTGACCAGCGCGGTGATTTCGGCTTTCTTGATGATGTAAGGCGGCAAAAATCGCAGCACAGTGTCGTGCGTGCAATTCATCAGAAAGCCTCTTTCCAGCATTTTCGTCACAACGTTTTTGCCGCTGAAGTTGAGTTCGGCTCCGACCATCAACCCCATTCCGCGAACTTCCTTGATCGCGCCGGGCACGTCGCGCTGCAATCGGCGCAGCTTTTTGCGGAAGAATGTGCCGACTTCCATCACGCGCTGCATCAGGTTTTCTTCGTCCAGCATTTGCAGAAATTCCAGACTCAATCGGCAAGCCAGCGGGCCTCCGCCAAAAGTCGTACCGTGATCTCCGGCTTTCAAGCCTTCGACGAATTTTTCAGCGACCAGAAAAGCTCCAAGCGGAACGCCCAGGCCCAGCGGTTTGGCTACGCACAGCACGTCCGGTTTGACCGAAGTGTTTTCAAACGCGAAGAGCTTGCCCGTTCGGCCAAGCCCGCATTGCACTTCGTCAAGAATCATCAGCGTGCCGGTTTCGTCGCAGCGCTGACGAACGACTTTCAGAAATTCGTCGCTGATGGCAACAACTCCGCTTTCGCCCTGAATGGTTTCGATCAACACGGCGGCAGTTCGTTCGGTGATTGCCGCTCGCGCTTCGGCAAAATTGTCGGCGCAATTGTTCGGATCAATGAAGCTCACGCCGGGAATCAGCGGCTCGAATGGTTTGCGATATTTTTCCTGACCTGTAATTGAAAGCGCGCCGAGCGTCCGCCCGTGAAAGGAACTGGTCAACGCGACAAATTCGGTTTGTTGTTCGCGACCTTGCCGATGGTGAAACCCGCGCGCCAGCTTCAGCGCGCCCTCGTTGGCCTCGGTTCCGGTGTTGCAGAAAAATGCGCGCGCCATTCCGGCGGCTTTGGCCAACGCTGCTGCCAATTGTCCTTGAAACGGGTGATAGTAAAGATTCGACGTGTGCAGCAAATCGCCTTGTTCGCGCAACACGCGACGAACTCGCGGATGATCGTAACCCAGCACGTTGACGCCAATGCCTGAAATGAAATCCAGATAGGCTTTGCCGTCGGCGTCGTATAGCGTCGAACCTTTGCCGCGCACGAACATGACTGGCGCACGCGCGTAAGTCTGCATCAAAAACTGCGATTCCAAAGTCTGAGCCTGCTCAAGCGTAAAACTTGCTGTTTGATCCTGTTCGTTCAAATCCTTCTCCGGTTTAGATGTTTTGCGTGATGATTTCTTTTGCGCTCTTCCGGCTGATGCCGCAGCCGCAACCGGTTTGTTTACATCTCTGCCTGTTCGCGAAGCCAGATCGGAAGCATCGCGGTTGTAAACATACATCCAACAATGCCGATTGCCGCCGCTGGCCATTTTGACTTCGGTTTTGACGCGTTGGAACAAACTGGTTTCAGGTTCGTCGGCGTCAAAGCCTTCGTATTCGTCCAGCGTAGCAATCATCGCCGGATCGTTCGGCAGTTCGAACACTTCGCCGACGATGCGCGATGAAGTATTCGCATCCAGCACCGCTCCCGTGTAATCGCCCAAATCCAGCAATTGCCCCAACACCGTCGCCGAACCAGCAGGTTTCCATCGCCCGACTATTTCTTTCATTTCAGGCGGAGCCATCGCAGGCCGCAGCGTTCCGTACACAAAGATGAATTCGCTCATT
>CAYRQB010000530.1:0-2977 GCA_964426025.1 uncultured Heliomicrobium sp. | reverse complement strand
GCGAAGTAAATCGGCGAGCTTCGTTTGTAACTTTCGGCGTCTTCCTGCGGAACGTTCAGTATGTTCGAGGTGTAACCGTGATTGTAATGCGCCCAATCCGTCACCGGACGAAGCGCTGCTCCAGCCGCAAAAACATCGGGTTCGGTGAACATCGCCATCAAGGTGATGAATCCGCCGTAACTGCCGCCGTAAAGCCCGATGCGTTTCGGATCAACTCCGTGTTCGGCGACCAGCCATTTCGCGGCGTCAACGTGATCGGTCAAATCCTTGCCGCCCATGTGGCGGTAAATACCGGTTCGCCAATCGCGTCCATATCCGGCTGAAGCGCGGTAATCAACATCCATCACCAGATAACCGCGCTCGACAAGCAAGTGATGAAACATGTATTCGCGGAAATAACTGCTCCACCATTTGTGAACGTTCTGTAGATAACCGGCTCCATGAACGAAAAAGACCGCCGGGCCGCCCTTTTTCCAGTTCGCCGGTTTATACAACCGTGCCGGGACTTCGACGCCGTCGCGCGCTTTGAACGTGACAATCGGCGGATCAATCCAATTGTGGCCGAGCCATTCTTCGGTCGGCGAAGTCGTCACTTGTTTGATTTCGCTTGTTGCCGCGTTGGGTTTGTTCGGCGCAATGTAAAGCTCCGGCGGTTTGTTACTGTAAGATCGAACGATTGCCAGCGTCGCTTCATCCGGCGAAATCGTCGCGTCGTTGTTGCCGGCCATCGAAGTCAGACGAGTGCGCTCGCCTCCGGCAACCGGCATCGAATAAAGATGCCGTTCAAACAAACTGCCTTCGCTGGATGTGAAGAAGAACTTCATTTTGTCCTGCGACAAACGAACGTCTGAAACTTCGAACCTGCCCGAAGTGAGTTGCTTCGGCTCGCCGCCTTCAACCGACACAGAGTATAGATGCGACCATCCGTCTTTTTCGGCACGTTCGGATTGAAAGTAGATTGTTTTGCTATCCGGCAACCAGCCGAGCGTGAACGCGCCGGGGCCGCCAATCCAGGCGTCGTCGTGCAGATGATCCAGAATTTTCAGCTTCGCCGTCGCCGGATCCATCAGCATCACCCAGCGATCTTTGTTGTCAGCCGAACGCGCCAGCATCGCGACGTGTTTGCCGTCTTCAGACCATTGAGCGTTGATAAGTTGAACGTCGCGGTCTTTTTCCTTCGGCTGGTTCTGAGTTGAATTGCCTTGCTGGTTTTGCGTCGGCGGAACGGCTTGCTTCAAACCATGCTCGACCCATTTGGATTCACCATTTTCAACCGCGATGACGGCCATTCGCGATTTTCCCTGCGCGTCGCCGACGTTGCCGCGCGCTCTGATGTCTTCGGTGTAGGCCGATTCGGTGACGTAGTTCGGAACTATCGAATTCTTCGATCCGTTCGCGGGTTGGATGACCGTGGCGATGACGAATTTGCCATCGGGCGAAAGCTGCAGGTTCGACGCCGATTGGCCGCCGGGCAATGAAAATGGTTTGCGCTTCTCGCGCTGTTTGCGCTTGGCTTCCTGCTGTTCGCGGTTTTCAGCGCGCTCGCGGACTGCTTCCAGCAATGCGCGCTCCTCTTTTTTCAAATATTCCTGACTGTCGGTTCCTTTGGGCGGAGTCGAATCTCCGCCGCCTCCGCCAGTGCGAATATCCGTCAACTGTTCCAGCGCGCTGCCGTCCAACGCCATTCGATAAAGATTGTTCTGGCGAACGAAGAGAATACTTTTCTGATCGGAACTGAAGCGAGGATTGTTTTCGCCGTCAATCGTCGAAGTGATTTGCCGCCGCTGGTTTTTGGCGTGATCGTAAATGAAGATGTCGCCTTCGTCGGCAAAGACCGTCAGCTTTTTATCTTTCGACAGATCGCCGGTTGATGGCGGAGCCAGTCTCGCTTCGTCCTCAGTCAGTTTGCGCAAACCGCTGCCATCGCGATTGACGACGTACAAATCCATCTCTTTCAATCGCGGTTCGCCCGCGCGCTTCCAACGGAAGTAAATTCGCTGGCCGTCCTGCGACCAGTAAACGCGCGAAGGCTCATATCCGACCAGATCAAAACCGCGCATGATGCTGTCAACGGTCAGATCGAATTTCTTCGATTGCGATTGTTGCGCAATGACAGGTGTGGTCGTCAACAGCGAAAATATACAAATCCAGACTGTAAAGCGGTGAAAACGGGTCATCTTCATACTTTTGTACGTGTGAAAAGTAACTTCAGGGGGAAGGAAAGTATTTCCCTTTGAGTCGGACTTTTAATCGGCCATACAAAATTCGCGATCATGGACAGCCAGTGCCTGATTGTTTTAATCCGCTGCAACCGGCTGTTTAACTTGAGACCATTGTTCTGGCCAATCATCAAAATCAGCAATTTCTTTTTCATTTACCATTAACGTGTAAAGTTTTTCCGCAGGAAAGTCGTTGAGGCGAATGGCGCATTTCTCGCCATTGAAATCGGCAATGAATGGATATTCGGGATCAGAACTTTTTTCCCAGACAATCTCTTCCTTTAACCAGTTTTGTGATTTTACAATCATCTCTATTCCTCCGAATTCAAAAGCCAAGCGTCTTATTCACGCCTTCATTTGTTCTATATGAACCGGCAACGATTGCTTCATAAATTGCTTCGCCCTCCAATCCGATACCTTTGATCTGCTCAACCAGATACTTGAACGTTGTGCCGTCGGGGTTTCCATATTTTGCCATATCCCTTGCTCGTAACAATTCGATCTCAGACGGATTTGCCATCAACAATCGCGCTTTTAACCGGGCGTCGTGCCTGATTTGCCATGCAGCCTCTGCCCTTTCCTTTGCTGAAAGTCCCTGTTGAACCCATTGCTCATTCAATTTCGGAATTGTAGAAATTTGATTCAAATACCACTGGCGAATCTCTGAATTGGTCATTACTCTACACCGCCACCGGAAAACGCTTTTTACACAAACTGAACCTTGCTTTCGCCGTCCACGACTTCGCCGATGATGTAAT
>CAYRQB010000529.1:0-2996 GCA_964426025.1 uncultured Heliomicrobium sp. | reverse complement strand
ATGGTACTTCTCGCTTGATGAAGACGCTCAGATTCGCGAGATAGAAAACCTATCGCTGGAAGACCTGGTAATACTGGCAGCAGCCAAGACCTACGAAGACCACCAAAAGGGGAGAAGATTAACTTGAAAAATGCCTCGCTGGTTTTTGACACCTCCGTCTGGATTAGCTACCCGAATATCCCTTTTCCAGGCTGGTTTTCGTCCGTAACACTTCAAGAGCTACTTGCCGGAGCGTCAGGAAAAGCCGATCTGCAAAAATGGAAAGCTATCGCCAAACAATATGCTCGGGAAAAACGTTTGCTGACACCCGATGCCGAAGCCTGGCGAATGGCTGGCAGAATTCTGAACAACATCTTGAGCGACGCCAGCCGGAAACAGACAGGTCGCCGCCCCAAGCTAAGCAACGAAAAGAAACAGAGCATCATTCGGGACGTGCTGATTGCCGTTTCCGCAAAACAAACCGGCGTGACAGTCATATCCGACAACGAAGACTTTCCGTTGATTTCCAATTACTACAATTTCCGTTGGGTGACAGCCAACGCGTACTTTGCTGAATAATAAACGGCAATTCATCCTGAAATGACCCGCATCAACGAACAATTCAACAAACTCAAAACTGAAAACCGCAAAGGCTTCATCCCATACATCACGGCGGGCGATCCCGATCTGGCGACGACTGAAAAACTGATTCTGGCTTTGGCCGATGCCGGGGCGGACGTGATCGAACTCGGCGTTCCCTTTTCCGATCCGATGGCTGACGGCCCTGTCATTCAACGTGCTTCTGAACGTGCGCTGATAAATCCCGTCGGAGTCGCTGAAGTTCTGCCAATGGTCGAACGCATTCGCAAAGTCAGCGATGTCCCGATTGTTTTGTTCACTTATTTCAATCCGCTGATGCAATTCGCCAGAAAAGATGCTGGACGAAAGCTGAAAGCCGCCGGCGTTGACGGCGTGCTGATCACAGACCTGATTCCCGAAGAAGCCGAAAGCTTCGTTGCCGAAATGCGAGCAGCGGATGTTGACACAATCTTTCTGGTCGCGCCGACTTCGACCGATGAACGCATCAAACTGATTTGCGAACAAACCACCGGTTTCGTTTACGTCGTCGCGCGAACCGGAGTGACAGGCGTTCGAGACAACGTTTCGCTTCAGGTTCGCGAACTGGTCGAGCGAGTCAAACGGCATACTTCCCTGCCCGTCGCTGTCGGTTTCGGCATTTCAACACCTGAACAGGTGCGCGAAGTTTGCAGCTACGCCGATGCGGCGGTCGTCGGCAGCCGTCTGGTTTTGGAAATCGAAAACAATCTGAACTCGCCGCAACTGGTCGAGCGAGTGACCCGGCTGGCAAAAGAACTGAAAGGACAGTGAGCGGCGGATGACACACGAAGACGGCATGAAAGAGATGGCCAAATGGCGCGACCGGATTGACGAACTCGATCTGGAACTGGTCAAACTGTTCAACGAACGGACGCAGTGCGCCATCGAAATCGGCCACATCAAAAAACAGTTGGGCCTGGAAATCTATTCGCCTTCGCGCGAAGCTCAAGTGATTGCCAACGTCACCGGAGCCAACACCGGCCCGCTGGATGCCGAAGCCATTCGCCGTCTATTCGAGCGCGTGATTGACGAAGCTCGACGCATCGAACGCATTCACGCCAGCAAGGAAGAGACTGAAACCACAGATGAGCAATGATGAGCGCCGATGAACACAGATGAACACACACAGTTGAGCAAATCATCCGCCATTGCCTTTGTTTATCCGTGTCCATCCTTGTTTATCTGCGTTCATACATCGAACGCATTCAAGCAAGGAAGAGACTGAAACCACAGATGAGCAATGATGAGCGCCGATGAACACAGATGAACACACACAGTTGAGCAAATCATCCGCCATTGCCTTTGTTTATCCGTGTCCATCCTTGTTTATCTGCGTTCATCCGTGGTTACTTTTCAAAGTGAAATTATGATTATCGTGATGGAAGAAAACGCGGCGGAAGAACAGATCGTTCGCGTCGTGGATCGTCTGGTCAATTTGGGTTTCGACATTCATCGTTCGACCGGCTCGCGTTACACGATTCTGGGCGCGGTCGGTTCGCGAATTGCCGACACCCGCGAATTGGAATTGCTGGAAGGCGTCAACAAAGTCGTCCGTATCAGCAGCCCATACAAACTGGCGGCTCGCGCATTTAACCCGGAAGGCACGCAGATCAAAATCAACGACGTTGCCATAGGCGGCGATCAGGTGACGGTCATCGCCGGGCCGAGCGTGGTTGAAAACCGCGAGCAGATGGAAACCATCGGCTCAGCGTTGGCAAAACAAGGCGTGCGGATTTTGCGCGGCACTGCTTTTCGCGTCAGCAATGATCCGTACGGTTTTCAGGGGTTGGGTGAAGAAGGCTTGAAGCTGTTGCGCGAAACGGCGGACAGAAATTCGATGCTGACTTTTTCGACCATCACCAGCCCCGCGCATCTGCCGCTGTTTGAACAGTACGTTGACATAATTCAAATTGCCGAACGCAACATGCAGGATTACGGATTGCTCCGGGAACTGGCGAAGCTCGGCAAACCGCTGGCGCTCAGGCGAGGAACTTCTTCAACCATCGAAGACACGTTGATGTCTGCGGATTACCTGATGCGTTGCGGCAATCATCGTGTGATCATCTGCGAACGCGGAATCAAAACCTTTGAAACTTATACGCGCCACACGCTGGACATCGCGGCGATTCCGGTGATCAAGAAGCTTTCGCATCTGCCTGTCATCGCCGACCCAAGTCGAGCCACAGGCCGTCGCGACAAAGTAGCACCCCTGGCCCGCGCCGCCGTCGCCGCCGGAGCCGACGGTTTGATCATTGAAGTTCATCACGAACCTGATCACGCGCTTTGCGACGGAGCGCAATCCCTGCCTCTGGATCAATTCAGCAAATTGACCGATCAAATGCGTGTCATCGCTTCGGCGTTGGAAAGGAAATTGTGAACGAACGGAGCTTCGCCGATGA
>CAYRQB010000528.1:0-3008 GCA_964426025.1 uncultured Heliomicrobium sp. | reverse complement strand
CTTCATCGCCTCGACAGCCGTTTCAATTGAGCCATAGGCTGTAATCACCAGCACCACCACATCGGGACTCATCACGCTGATCCGCCGCATCAGATCAAGACCGCTCAACTCTGGCATCTGAATGTCAGTGATCACCATTTCCACTTGCTGGCTGGTGAACACGTCCAAACCTTCTTTGCCGTTAGCTGCGGTAAGTACCTGATAGCCAGCTTCCGACAGATGGTGCGCGAGTACGCGCCGTAAACTGGCGTCGTCGTCTACCAGCAGGATTGTTTTGTTGGTCATTGTCATAAAAATCGGGAGCGCTAGTGCATAAGCTTAACGTTTGAGCGGCAGCCGGATATCAACCAGAGCGCCACCGTTTTCTCCATCCACAGCCTCAATGCGGCCACCGTGTTGTGTCACCAGACGATGTGCAATCGCCAGGCCAAGACCCGTGCCGCGCGTTTTGGTGGTCACAAACGGGCTGAACAGTTTCTCGCGTACTGTCGGGTCAATTCCTTTGCCTGTATCGCGCACGGCGAGCGACAAGTCTTCACCGCGCTGTCCGGCGCTGATCGTCAATTGCCCGCCTTCAGGCATAGCCTCAATGGCGTTGAGAATGAGATTGAGCAACACCTGTTTCATCTGCTCGGCATCCAGCAACACCAGCGGCAGCGGTTCGGCGACATCCACAGCAATCTTCACGCGCGTCTGTTCCGCCTGCTTGCTTGCCAACTTGACGACTGACTCGACAATTTCGCGCGGCGGCGTCGGAAGCAATTCCGGCGAACGCGGGCGGGCAAATTGCAGGAAGTCCGTCACCAGGCCGTTGAGTCGTTCGGCTTCGCGCTTGATGATCGTCAGAAATTCCGCCTTCTCATGTTCAGGCGGCACGGTGGATTCGAGCGCCTCCGCCGCGCCGTGAAGCGCGCCGAGCGGATTGCGAATCTCGTGGACAATCGCCGCTGACATCTGACCAAGCGAAGCGTGACGATCCGCAAGCAGCAACTGATCCACCGTGCTGCGTAATTCGTCATAAGCGCGTTGTAACTCGACGGCGGTCTGCTCGTATTTTTGGCGTTCTCGCCGCTCCGCGCCTGCCAGCAAACCGGTGACGGCTCCCACCACCTGAAACAGAATCATCTCTGCATACTGATTAATCGCGTAGACGCGGTTATCGGAATGCTGAGCCAGATGCGGCAGATAGATCAGCGTACTCAAAACAGCGGCTGCGAGACCGCCGCGCAGTCCGTAGCTGTAAGCCGCGTAAATGATCGGGATGTAATAAAGCCGCTGATAAATCTCGTGCAGCAACAAATAATGCGTGCTGGTGTTGTAGTGCAAAAATGTGATCACAATAATTCCAGCGAGCAACCACCAGGGCTTGAGATCACGTTCGCGGCCTGCCTTCATTGAGGATTGTTGTGCCATTTCATCGCCAAAAAGGTTTATTCCAACAACGGAGCAATCGCCGCCTCAAACTCCGCCAGATTCTTACCGCCTGCCAGAGTTGCGCGTAATTTACCTGTGCGATCAATCAGAAAATTCGTCGGCATGATTTCGTTCCAGGCCGGGTCAATTACGCCGGCAAATTTATCGTGATCGGATTCTTTGCACAGGTAAGAAACGAAGCCGGGAAAACGCTTCGCCACAAACGGCCTGACGTTCGATTCCAGTTCTTCCGGTTCATCCATTGAAACGGCGATTAGCTTCAGCCCGCGTGCTTTGTACTTTTCTTCCAGCTTCATCAGCTCTGGAATTTCCTTAACGCACGGCGCGCACCACGTCGCCCAGAAATTGACGAGGATCACATTGCCGCTCTTGTCGCTTTTGCCTGCGTGATGCGCGATGAGTTGTCGGAATTCGTCGGCGCTAATCGCTTCGACTGTTTTCGGATTAAGCAGTTCCGGGCGAGGTGATGAGGATTGCCCGAATGAAGCAATCGCCAGCAACGAGCCAAGCAAACATATGATAAAAATTCGATTCATCTTGCCTGACTTTCTCTTGATGGTACAGGTCGAAACATTGCGAAGCTCAAGTCGTCAAACCTCGTGCGATCTTCTGTAACACGGTGTGGTCTTCACCGAACCGTCCCAGCGCGTCGCAATGTGCTTCGAGTTCACCGAATGGAATCCACGCGAGCGAAATCTCGCGCAGGTTGTTTCTGAATGCCGGGCGCGTCAATTGCGCCAGCACTTCCTTTTCCCGTTTGTTCGGCGCGACCAGATAGAGATGACAGTCACGCCCCGGCAGCGAACGCGCCAGATCTTCCAGCCGCAGAATGCCCGAATAGATCGAAGTGCTTTTCTCGACCTCAAAGGCACAAACGATTTCGCCCGACCCTTGCTTGAGCCAGATCACGTCAATCAGGCTCACCGTGTCTTTGACTTCCAACGAGACATCTTCCGACCAGTTTTGTTCCGGCAGCCCCGACACCGTCAGCAGCGCGAAGGTTTCTCCTCCACAGCAGCGGTGCCGGTCATTGCGCGCCACGTACACGTCATAACCGAGCGCGCGTCCGGCGCGAATGAGCAGGTACTGCATCTGCGTGTGTTCAGACTCTTCGCGTTGTTCGGCCAACACGTCCGCGTGACGTGTTTTCGCGGCCTTCTCGGCTTTGGCGCGCTCCGTTTGCAGTACGGCTTCGGCATTGCCGGGAATCACCAGGCGGCCCACGCCAATTTCAAACAACAGCCCAGCGAATGCGCCGAGGTCTTTGGAAAGATGGTTGCGCACTTCCTCGTTCGCGCTGACGATGACTTCGCGCATCGCCAGATAGCTCTCCCACGAACCGAGTTTCTTTTTGTCGTTGAAGAGCGCGTTGAAGCCGTTGACGATGGCCGTATTGAACGGCGGAACCATCGTGGGGTGCAGGAAGTAAACGATGCTCGCCACCGCCGGGCCGAGTCCCTTGATCTTTGCGGCGGCGAGGCGGCTCATCTCGGCCAGAATCTGCTCCTCGCGCGTTGCGCTGTAACAGGCTTCGAGAAACGCGCCGAATTTGCGCTTGTTCTCGCGGTTTTCGT
>CAYRQB010000527.1:0-3037 GCA_964426025.1 uncultured Heliomicrobium sp. | reverse complement strand
TGTTCCGTGTGATAGCTCTGAATAATCACCCTGCCTGATTTTTCTCCGCGTCCGGCGCGGCCTGCGACCTGAGTCAGCAGTTGGAAAGTTCGCTCGGCTGAGCGGAAATCCGGCATGGACAATCCGGCGTCAACGGACACCACGCAAACCAGAGTGACGTTGTGGAAGTCGTGGCCTTTGGCAATCATCTGAGTGCCGACCATCAGATCAATGTCTCCGCTGGCAAATTCGCCCAGCAATTTTTCAAAAGCTCCGCGCCGACGCGTGGTGTCTCGATCCAATCGCGAGATTCGCATTTTCGGGTAAAGCTCTTTCAGCAAGGCTTCGATCTGTTCAGTGCCTTCGCCGACGTAATAAATGTACGCGCCTTCGCAGACAGTGCAGGCGCGCGGAATGCGTTCGTGATGGTTGCAGTAATGGCAGATCAAACGGGCTTCGATCTTGTGATAGGTCAGCGTCACGTCGCAGTTCGGGCAGGTGGCGCGATGGCCGCAACTTCGGCAAAGCAGCGAAGCGGAAAATCCGCGCCGGTTGAGCAGTACCAGCGTTTGTTCGCCGCGCGCGAAGTTTTCCAGAATCGCGGTTTTCATTTCGTCGGAAAAAACCTGCTGTTTGCCGTGACGTTCGAAAACCTTGCGCATGTCCACGATTTCGACTTCGGCCAATTGCCGCCCGCCGATTCGTTCGTTCAGTTTCAGGTATTGATATTTGCCAGTGTGAGCGTTGTGATAAGTTTCCATCGAAGGCGTCGCGCTTCCCAAAATGATGACGGCGTCGGCGCGATGAGCGCGCATGATCGCAGTGTCGCGTCCGTGGTAACGCGGCGTGTCGTCCTGTTTGTAAGAAGCTTCGTGTTCTTCGTCCACCACGATCAATCCGATGTTTTCCAGCGGAGCGAAAACGCCCGAACGCGCTCCGATGCAGACGCGGGCTTCGCCGCGACGAATGCGATTCCATTCGTCCAGGCGTTCGCCGTCCGAAAGCGACGAATGCAGAATCGCCACCGCGTCGCCGAAATGCGCTCGCAATCGGCGGGCGAACATCGGCGTCAGGGAAATTTCCGGAACCAGCATCAGCGCGGTTTTGCCTTTGTCCAGCGTGGCTCGCATCGCGCGAATGTAAACTTCAGTCTTGCCGCTTCCCGTTACTCCGTGCAGCAAAAACGCCGCGTACTTGCCTTCGTCCAGTTTGGCTGTGATCTGATCCAGCGCGGATTGTTGCTTGGTGGTCAGCACAAGATCGGCGCTATCACCTCCCTTGCGGTCGGGATATTGGCTCGGCGGCAGATGCGAAAGCGGATCGCGGCGAACTTCGCGCGAGAAGATTTCGACGAAGCCGCGTTTTTCCAACGTGCGAATGACGGACGCGCTGACTCCGGCTTGTTCGGTCAATTCGGCCAGTGCGATTGGCTCGGCGGCGTCGAACAACAGCTTGATGACTTTTTCCTGCTGAACGTTAAGCGGTTTGCCGCCTTCGGCTGGAGCCTGCTGGATCAATCGAACGGCCTGCTGTTGTTTGGGTTTGACTGTGGCGGTTTGCAGTTGGCGTTTGACGCTGACGTAACCGGCTTTCTGCAATTCGCGGGCGATGGCGGCGGCTTTGTTTTTGTCGAACTGTTTGACCAGTTCGTTCATCGGCGTTTGCTCTTTTTCGGCGATCAATTCCAGCGCCTGCATTTTGGCCGCAAGTTGCGGGCGTTTGGCTTTCGCTTCGGCCAGAGCTTCGCGACCAGCTTCTGTGATGGTGAAGATGGCTTCGGCATCGGTGTTGATGCCTGCCGGCAAACAGGTTTTGATCGTTTCTCCCCACGGAGCGTAATAGTAATCGGCGATCCATTTCGTCAAATCCAAAAGCTCTGCCGTCACCATCGGTTCTGTGTCGAACAATTCTTCGACTGATTTGATTTCAAAACTTTCTTCCGATTGTCCCGTCTCTTCCAGAGTTTCGTGCAGGTCAACGATGTAACCGGTCAACAATTGTTTGCCGAATGGAACCAGCACGCGGCTGCCGGGCTTTGCCGCTTCAGCAATGCTTTCGGGCAAAAAGTATGTGAACGTTTGATGGACGTTCAACGGAATGGCTATTTCGGCATACATCAGTTTTTGATCTGGTAGATTTTGTAACCGGCCTGATTGATCACCAGCGGATACGATCCGGCGAAGAAGGCTTCGTCAATCGCAAGCTGCGACAGTTCGACCGGGCCGATGATGAGGTAATCAATTTTCAGCAGCGCCAGCAAACGCGCGCTTTCGACTCCGCCGCGATAAATTGTTTTGACCTGCGTTTCGCGTTGGCCGTAATCAATCCCGTGAGTCCACAAATGACCCGGATAACCCATGACGGATTGGCGTCCGGTCAACGCAACGACCGAATTGTGAATCGGCGCGTGCAGTATGATTGAGCGCGGCGGAGTTTTCTGTCGAATCGTCGCGGCGACTTCCAACTCTGCCTGACCGAACAGCGGAACGTTTTCGACCGGCGACAATGCCCGCGTGACATCCAATGCGCCGGACAATGTCAGCGCAAACAGCAACACTGCGCCAACGGCTTTCAAAACTAAAAAGCGATGAGCGAACAGCGCGGCCAGAATCATCGAGA
This sequence comes from uncultured Heliomicrobium sp., assembly GCA_964426025.1. Classification (GTDB taxonomy): domain Bacteria; phylum Acidobacteriota; class Blastocatellia; order RBC074; family RBC074; genus RBC074. The sequence goes on along the minus strand of CAYRQB010000527.1, from coordinate 439 downwards.
CCAACACGCAAGAAGCCAGCGACCAATAAACCAGCATCTTGATGTTGTCCCACGGCCACGGAGCCAGCAGCACAACGTTTGGCACAATGAACCATAGAACAAATGGCAGATAAAACTTCGCTTGTTTGCCCGTCGCCAACCGTTTGACCAGCAAGGCGGCAACCAGCAGCAGAATGAACAAACCTGCATTGGCCGCCCAAAACAGCAACGGGTTTGATTCGCCCGCTTCCCACCAGGTGTTTGGTTTGAACAATTCGTTTCTGACCTGCGTGCCGCTCAGGTAAAGAGCCTGCGGCGCGGCCAGCACTCCGACCGGCACGAAATAAGCAAGCCAATCAACCGAAAAAAACAGCAGCGCCATCGGCACGCTGGCAATCGCCACCGAAAAGAATCCGTGAGCGTGCAGCATCGGCAACAATCCGGTCAGGATTCCGGCGGC
>CAYRQB010000526.1:0-3045 GCA_964426025.1 uncultured Heliomicrobium sp. | reverse complement strand
GGATGATCGGCGACATCGCCCGAATCAACCAGAGCGGTCGAAAGCGTGCTCCACTTGTTTTTGTTCAGATTCAGTTTCGAACTGTGAAAACGGTTGTCCAGAATCGAGCCTTCGCTGCCGACCAGATGGATGTGGAAGTAATACGGCTGCAAACAATCAACCACCGAAGCCACTTTGCCGATCTTGCCGTTTTTGAATTTCAGCAGCGTGACCAGAGTCGTGTCGTATTCGTATGGCTCAAAGATTTCGCTGCTGCTGCGATTGCTGTAACTGGTCACTTCTTCGACTTCCGAATCCATGAACATCAACAGCGCGTCCAGCGCGTGGCATCCGGCGGTCAGCAGCGAACTGCCGCCGAAATCCTTTTTGACGTTCCAGGGAAACTGGCCATACCAGGGGCCTATGCCGTGGTAATAATCCGCTTCGCCGTAATGCAATTCGCCCAGCAATCCTTCCTTGATCATCGAATGAATGACCGTCGCCTGCTGACTGAATCGGACTTCAAAACAGACGCAGGTTTTGACCTTCGCTTCGTGAATGGCCCGGCGTATGGCGACGGCGTCTTCGTATTTGATGGCGATGGGTTTTTCGATGATCAAGTGCTTTCCGGCACGGGCTGCGGCAATTGCCTGTTCGGCGTGATATGGATGCGGAGTGCAGATGTCAATCACGTGAATGTCGGGGTCTGCCAGCATTGCTTCGTAATCGCGATAAGCCTTGAGCGGTGTTTTGTATTGCGCGGAAATTTCCGTTTCGTCGAGTTCGCGGCGCGAACAGATTGCGGTGACCTTCGCGCCGGGGATGTGATTGAACGCTTCGATGTGAGCGCCCGCCACCCAGCCCAATCCGACAATGCCAATATTCAACTGACTCATTCGATGATCTCCTTCGTAAAGTGCTGACTTCAGTCCGTTCAAAGCGAGAACGGACTGAAGTCTGCTCTACTACTTTTCGTGTGGTTTCGTGGAAGATTTTATGAATTGTTTCAATGCCTGTTGCAGAACAGGTTCATGAGGATAACCGTGACCCAGGTGTTGGCGAAAGCCTTCGGCGAAATCGCAGTCGCATTCTTCGCCGTATTTCGCCGCCCAACGAGCCATCTGATTCAGATACTCATCAACGCCGTGATGATCGCGTAGCCATTCGCGTTGAGATTGATGCCAGCTTAACAATTCGCGTTTTTGTTCTATGGTATCGCTGATGTTTACGTAAAAATGCGGCCATCGGCGCTTGCCCATTGCGTCGAAACCTTCGACAGGATCGGCGTAATAAAGCGCGGGAGTTTTTTCGGTCGGCTCGGATGGCGCAACTTGCCGGGTTTGGTACAACGGCATGGAAAGCGCAAAGGTCGCGCCGCGCGCCAATCGCGCAGTCTCTTCGTGGTCAATCATGTAATCCGCAGGCGAATGCGTGATGACGACATCAGGATCGAAATGTCGCATCAGTTCGACGACTCGGCGCTGGTTTTCGGCGTTGGCGAAAATCTCTACATCCATCAAACCGGCGCATTCATACCAGGCGTCAATCGAATGCGCGGCTGCTCTGGCTTCGGCCAGGCGAATTCGGGAAATCTCTTCTTTGGTATGCGTAGCCGACCCGCAATCTCCGCTGGTCATCGTCAGAATGCCCAGTCGCCAACCTAAGCCGCTCAGGTGAATGAGCGTTCCACCAACCAGGATTTCTGCGTCATCCGGGTGAGCCATGACAGCCAGCGCTCTTGGCGTTCTTTCCATGTGTAATTTTAACTTGACCGCTCGATCATTGATGCTTCATCACGTCCGGGCGAATTTACCGCACGCGAAACTGAATATACATCAAGCTCATCAGCGGAGTATGGCGCAAGCAGTTGAACCAGGTCAGGAACGCGCGCCGTTGCGTCAAGCCAGTGTTGTTCGTCAGACCGTTTCAAAATGGCTGGCATTCGATGGTGATAGTTTGCGGTCAATTCGTTTGGTTCGCACGTGATGATTGTGCAGGTCTTGATCGTCTCGCCATCCGGCGATTTCCACGCTTCCCACATCCCGGCAAAGCTGAACAGTTCATCATCACGCCGATGGAAAAAGTACGGCTGTTTGCCGTCGCTTTCTTTTTTCCATTCATACCATCCATCTGCCGGAATCAGGCAGCGACGCTTGGCCAAAGCTGTCCGAAACGATGGTTTTTCCTGAAGCGTTTCGGCTCGCGCGTTGATCAGCTTGTTGGCAATCTTTGGGTCTTTCGCCCAACTCGGAATCAATCCCCACTTCAAACCGACAATTTGCCTGTCTGAGGTGACAGCCTGAACCACCTGTTGCGGCGCGATGTTGTAACGAGGCGAGATTTCAAAATAATCTTCGTCTACGCCGTAGTATTCGGCAATCTTCGCCGGGTCTTTGCGTTGAGTGAAACGACCGCACATAACTTTCACACTTTCGCTTTTTTCTTTTTCGCCGGTCTGCCGCCAGCTTTGGGCTTGAAAGACAGCACCGAACTTAGAACGACAAAGGTTACGTTGCCAATTTTCTTGGTCTTCAATTTCCCGCGTCGAATTAAATCACTTATCGCCTGTGGCGATACATTGCGCAACCGCGCAGCTTCCGCTTGCGTAATCAGATCAGACATTGCCCGCGTCCTCTCTTAATTCCAGATTTTATAACTCTTGAACCGTTGAAACTACTTAACATTATCAAGCAGTTGATGGAAACATCTTAACGCTATCAAGTAATTATTATCAACGTTGCCCACTGCGCCTGCCCCGTGTGTGTGGCCCGAGAGGATTTACCCTTATGGAAGCCTCACACATTCGCATTGTGTCGAATGTGCAGGCCGTGTTTTCTCCGCTTTACGAAGAGAGATACGAACTGTCGCTGCTCACATCTCGCATTCCTGCTGGCTTCCCTTCTCCGGCGACGGATTACGCCGAAGAACCGCTTGATCTGAACCGCCACCTGATTCGTCACTCTGTGGCCACGTTTTTCGTTCGCGTGCAGGGCGATTCGATGATCGGCGCTCACATCTTCGATGGTGATTTGTTGATCGTTGATTGCGCCGAAGAAGTCAGAGGCA
>CAYRQB010000525.1:0-3133 GCA_964426025.1 uncultured Heliomicrobium sp. | reverse complement strand
CGTTAGCCGCCGAGAGCTAAACGATTTTGCCGAAGGAAAAACACGATCCGTTACTTCGGTAGTTTTTGGCACACAGGACGGATTGGCGAGTTTGGAATGTAATGGCGGACGCCAACCTTCGGGTTTGAAAACTGCTGATGGTAGGTTGTGGTTTCCGACGATGGGCGGCGTAGCCATCGTTGATCCCAAAGCAACTCAAACCAACACTGCGCCGCTGTCCGTCATCATCGAAGAGTTTCAAATAGAAGATAAGCCAATAGAGTTTAGTAATGGTGTGGAGATTCCGCCGGACAAGAACAGCTTCGAGATACACTTCAACGCACGAAGTTTATTAATCAAGCCGGAGCAGGTTAGATTCAGATACAAGTTGATAGAATTTGATGAAGATTGGATAGATGGAGGTAATCGTAGAACTGCGCGTTATCATCGAATCCCTCCGGGCCGTTACCAATTCGTCGTCATCGCTGCAAACGCCGACGGCGTCTGGAACACCGAAGGCAAGACCTTGGAAATCATCGTCATTCCTCCTTTCTGGATGAGATGGTGGTTTGTGACGCTGGTGACCATTGCAATTACGTCCATCATTTTCTGGCGCTATAAATGGCGAGTCAGGCATTTGCGAAGAGAGCATGCGACGCAACAGGCTTTTTCTCAGCGGTTGATAGAATCGCAGGAAAGCGAGCGCAAACGAATCGCCTACGAATTGCATGACAGCCTGGAACAATATCTGCTGGTTGCTAAGAACAATGCCCTGCTCGGCGCGGATATGGCTGAAAGCGGTTCCGCAATCAAGGAAAGGCTTGATGATGTTTCATCCGTTACCACTCAAGCTCTCGAAGAGGTTCGAAGGATTTCCCATAACTTGCGGCCATCTCAATTGGACGAACTCGGCCTGAAAGACGCCCTGGAAGCAATGATTGAATCGGTCGCCAATTCTTCCGAAATCAGTTTTACAGCAGAGATTGAACCTGTAGACCGAATCCTGTCGAAGGAAGCGGAGATGAATCTTTACCGCATAGCCCAGGAATGCATCAGCAATATCCTGAAACATTCAGGCGCAAGCCAAGCAAAGCTGACGCTCAAGCGTGATGGTCGAAAAGTCAGGCTTACGATAAAGGACAATGGCAAAGGCTTCATTTCCGATTCGGGCGAAACGGCAGAATGGCATCGTCTCGGTTTTGGTTTGGCTGGAATTTCCGAGCGCGCCCGAATGCTGGGCGGCAAAGAAGCGATAGATTCCGTTCCCGGCAAGGGGACTACAATCACCGTCTCACTGACATTGCAGGACGAACACCATGAACAATGAAATTCGGATTGTGATTGCGGACGATCATCCTATCTTTCGCAGCGGCTTGCGCGTCGAGATCGAGAAAGTCTCGGGGCTGAAAATCATCGCGGAAGCCGAAGATGGCGAAGCGGCGCTGGATCAAATTCAATCCCTGAAGCCGGAAGTCGCAATTCTGGATGTGAAGATGCCGCAAATGAACGGCTTTGAGGTTCTGCAAGCGATTCAGGCGAAGAAGCTGCCGGTGGCGGTGATTATCCTGACCGTGCATAAAGACGAGCGGTTTCTGAACGCCGCGTTGGACAAAGGAGCAAAAGGTTATGTGCTCAAGGAAAGCGCTACGACTGAGATCATCGCCGCCATCAAAGCCGTTGCCGCCGGAGAGAACTTCATCAGTCCGGCGCTTTCTACCTTCCTGGTCAATCAGCGTAACCGAGCAGTTTCGTTGGCAGAGAAGAAACCGAGTCTGCGCGACTTGACCCCGACTGAACTTCGAGTTCTGCATTTGATCGCGGACAAAAAGACCAGCAAGGAAATCGCCGACGAAATGTTCATCAGTGAAAACACCGTGAAAAAGCATCGAGAAAACCTTTGCCGGAAACTGAATTTGCACGGCCAACACGCGCTGCACGATTTCGCCATCGAACACAAATCCGAACTTTCATAATCTTCATACGTAGCGCTGCGTAGCCGAAAATACTTACCTCAGCGTAGTTGAAAATACTCAGCGCTGCGAATTCCCCTCTTGCCAGGTCAGCCATATATTCCTTCCATCGGGAAATCAATTGATTTGATTGGGCGGGCAGGATGCCCGCGACACCAGGCGAGCAGGATGCTCGCGCTCCCACGTTACCAGAGGAACGATGACGATCTTAATCGTCGAAGACAGCGAGCCGATGCGCCAACTGCTGAAAAAGCTGCTGGGCGATCTGGCTGAAACTATCATTGAATGCGAAGACGGGGCACAGGCGCTTGAAGCTTACAGGCTATGCCAACCTGACTGGGTGCTGATGGACATCAGGTTGAAAGAGATGGACGGGCTTGCGGCCACGCGGCAAATCAACGCAGCCTTTCCCGAAGCAAAGATAGTTATCGTCACAAGCTATGACGATAACCGTTTGCGCGTTGCTGCTAACAATGCAGGCGCTTGCGGATATGTGCATAAAGATAATCTGCTCGAGTTACGTCAAATCTTGGTTCAGACACAGGGTACAGATAAATAAGACGAGGCCTTCGCCTGAATCACAGTCGTTATCCTTAAACTCATCAGGAGGAGTCTAAAATGCGAACCTCAAATCCGTTTCTCAGTTTGATTCAGGGGCTGAACAATGTTGTTCGCGACATAAGCCTACCATTGGTATTTCTGGTTTTGGCCGCTGTTATCTTTAGCCAGCCGATGAAAGCCAGTCGCGCCAAATTTGCCACAGCGGGAGATAAAGAAGGGGAAGCGCTGACGTTTTCAGCCAGTAGTCAGGCGACTCCGCTGGTTTGTGGCGTGCTGGTGTCAGCCACTATTGAGTTTCCAGGTGAGGTGGATCAGTTCACGTTCAATGGACAGATTACTGAGCGAAAAACTCTGACTCTGACATCAGGTGGATTTACAGCATCCGCCAAGGTTTTTTTGCCTTCAGGAGGGGTGTTGGACATGTTCAATGCCAACAGCCAACGGCAGTTGACCTTGCCGGAGAGCGGTACCTATGTGATCCAAGTAAGTGCCAACAACTTGGTGAGTACTGGCAACTACAGCATTGGTTTCGAGTGTTTGCTGCCAACCGACCCTGTAGATGCAACTTTGAGTTGCGGCACTCTGTTGTCAGATCGGCGGATTGATGCTGCGTCTCAAGTGGA
>CAYRQB010000524.1:0-3145 GCA_964426025.1 uncultured Heliomicrobium sp. | reverse complement strand
CTTAAAAGCTTTAGCGAGGTCTTACTGTGGCGCTTCAGAAATCAACGTCAGTCCCTGGACACCAGCATAATCTTGCCGGTTGTGCGTAACGAGTGGCGCTCCGTAATGAATGGCTGTTGCTGCAATCCAGGCGTCAGCCGAGTCAATTTTATTTCCAGCGCGCCGAACTTGTTCGACCACTTCTGCCCACGCTCGGCAGAGAGTGTGATCTGGCATCAGGATGACGTAAGGAGTCAGGAATTCGTCCAACAACCGGCGTTTTCGCTTTCCCCAATTCCTTGCCAATGCCCATTTTTCCAATTCTGCCGGCGTCATAAAAGAAATTGCCGGAAGAGTATTGAGAAGATGAGGTTCGTAAAGAGCAGCCCGTGTGTCTTGCTTAAAAAGAAAAGAGACTACGTCTGTATCAACGACCAATGTCTTCATCAGTCAATCTCCCGCAAGGGCGAATCTTTTCGCATTTCCCGTAATTCTTTCAGAAACTCATCAACATCATCATCGTCTTCACTCGGTTCAGGACCAAGAAGTTCTTGAAAGCTTACGGGGCGCTTGCCTTGTTCGCGTGCAATTTCCTCAATACTTTTGAAGCCTTCTTGTTGACGAAGTTTTGTGTCGAGCCAGGCTCGCAGAAGTCGTTGATCATTGGCCGAAAGTTCTTCGGCTTCAGTCAGAACCTTTTCCAGAGTCACTTGTTCCATTGCTTCGGACTCCTTTCGTGAAAAATCGCGAGATATAAAAAGCGGCTTGAAGAGTCTGAATAACTCTTCAAGCCGCATTGTACTTTCGCAGGTTGTGATTTGACTAGGCTGTGGTTGCCACGGCAACCGCGCCGGTCTGATCGGCCAGAGCCGCATGAGCAGCCGCCAGCAGCGCGATTGGCACTCGGTAAGGCGAGCAACTGACGTAGTTCATCCCCGCCTTGTGGCAGAAGATGACCGATTCGGGATCGCCTCCGTGTTCGCCGCAGATGCCGACTTTCAAATCGGCTTTGGTTGAACGGCCTTTCTGGATGCCGATTTCAACCAACTGGCCGACGCCTTCCTGATCCAAAACCTGGAACGGATCGTCCGGCATGATTTTCTTTTCGACGTAAAACGGCAGGAAGCGTCCGGAATCGTCGCGGCTCAAACCCATGGCGGTTTGAGTCAGGTCGTTTGTGCCGAAGCTGAAGAACTCCGCGACTTCGGCGATGCGGTTGGCGGTCAGCGCGGCGCGCGGCAATTCGATCATCGTCCCGACCAGATATTCGACCGATTCATTTTCGCTGGCGAAAACTTCACCGGCGACGCGGCGAACAACATCGGCTTGCAGCTTCAATTCGTTCACGTTGCCGACCAGCGGAATCATGATTTCCGGTTTGACGACGACGCCCTCGCGTTTGACTTTGACGGCGGCCTCGAAGATTGCGCGAGCCTGCATCTCGGTGATTTCAGGATAAACGATTCCCAAACGGCATCCGCGATGGCCGAGCATGGGGTTGAATTCGTGCAGCGCGGCGACTTTGGCTTTCGCCTGTTTGAACGGCATTTTGATCTTGGCTGCCAATTCTTTCAGCGTCTTGTCGTCGTGGGGAACGAATTCGTGCAGCGGCGGATCCAGCGTGCGGATGGTGACGGGGAATCCGTTCATCGCGCGGAAAATGCCGACGAAATCTTCGCGCTGCAATTCCAGCAGATCGGCCAGCGCGCCTTTGTAAAGCTGTTCGGGTTTGGCGATTTTCTTTTCCAAATCCTTGACGCGTTTGTTGGCGTCTTTCGATTTGCCGTTGGCCTTGTCGGCTTCGGCGCGAGCGGTCGCCAGTTGCGATTCCAGAGCCTTGAAATCCGATGACGAGAGAATCATCTGGCGGACGCTGTCAATCCGCTCGCCTTCGAAGAACATATGTTCGGTGCGGCACAATCCAATGCCTTCGGCTCCGAAACCGCGAGCGACTTCGGAATCGTGCGGAGTGTCGGCGTTGGCGCGAACGCCGAGTTTGCGGAATTCGTTGACCCAGTTCATCAGCGTGCCGAAATGGCCGCTGATTTCCGGTTTGATCAACGGGACTTCGCCGATGATGACGCGTCCGGTTGAACCGTCCAGCGTGATCGAATCGCCTTTTTTGACCGTGATGTCGCCGGCAGTGAATTGCTGGTTGGCGTAATCAACGACGACATCGCCGCAACCGGCGACGCAGCATTTGCCCATTCCGCGAGCGACAACCGCCGCGTGCGAAGTCATGCCTCCGCGCGAAGTCAAAATCGCCTGAGCCGCGACCATGCCGTGGAAATCTTCAGGCGAAGTTTCAGTTCGAACCAGAATGACTTTGGCTCCTTCTTTGGCCATTGCTTCGGCTTCGTCCGGATCGAAAACCGCCGTGCCTGAAGCCGCGCCGGGCGATGCGGGCAATCCGACGGCAATGACGTTGACGTTGGCTTTCGGATCAATCATCGGGTGCAGCAATTGATCCAACTGAGCAGGTTCGACGCGTTGGACGGCAGTGGCTTTGTCAATCAAACCTTCCTCGACCATTTCGACCGCGATGCGGACTGCGGCTGCGCCAGTCCGTTTGGCGTTGCGCGTTTGCAGCATGTACAGCTTGCCGCGTTCGATGGTGAATTCCAGGTCCTGAACGTCCTTGTAATGGTTTTCCAGTTTCTTGGCCAATTCGGCGAACTGGTTGTACATCTCGGGCATTTCTTCGTGAAGCTGGGCGATCTTCTTCGGCGTGCGCGTTCCGGCGACGACGTCTTCGCCCTGAGCGTTCTGCAGATATTCGCCGTAAAGCACGTGTTCGCCCGTGGCAACGTCGCGCGTGAAAGCTACACCAGTGCCAGAATCTTCGCCCATGTTGCCGAAGACCATCATCTGCACGTTGACAGCCGTTCCCAGGTTGTCGTCAATCTTGTTGATGCGGCGGTAATCTTTGGCGCGGCGGCCATTCCACGAAGCGAAAACCGCTTTGATGGCGTGTTTAACCTGATCCAGCGGATCGGTCGGAAATGGGTTGCCGGTTTCTTTTTTGACGATGGCTTTGAAATCGGCAACGACTTTGGCCAGCGTCTCTTCGCCGACTTCGGTGTCGCCTTTGACGCCAAGCTGTTTTTTGTAAGCATCGAAAACATGCTCGAATTTTTCAGAATCAATTCCCAGCACGATCTTGCCG
>CAYRQB010000523.1:1537-3152 GCA_964426025.1 uncultured Heliomicrobium sp. | reverse complement strand
AACGCCGTTGACACTTACGCGCAAATGACGCGAACGTTGTTGACGGAACAAAGCTGAAACACGACTGAGTCAGTACCGCGACCGGTAGGGAGCGGGTAAAACAAATAAGTCAGTACCGCGACCGGTAGGGAGCGGGTAATCACAACCAACGGAGCTAACAAAGAAAAATGCCAACTGCTAAATTCACTCACGATCCGGGAACACCCGAATATCAAGCCTCTGAATGGCTGATGACGATTCACAACGCTTACCGCGAACTGGATTTCGCCATTGCCAATTCGCCCAACCCGGCGGAATACGTCGAAAAACTGAAAGAGCGCGTCCGCCGCGATTACGAACAGAACCGCGAGCAGATGGGCTGGAGCGAACGCACTCGCGACGTCGCCGAACGCTCGCTGAACGTGGTACTGGAAACTCTGAAATTGCCGAATCTGTAACTCGGGATGGGTCTGTTCGTCTGCCATGGAACTGCCATGGATATGAAATATGGTATCGGCCAAGCGCCGCAATTGAATTGATGCCGCTGTATTAGATACCATCGCCTCAGCGCTTATCTATGAGCAATTGTCAGAAACTTTATGATCAGGCGCAACGATCGGCAGCCAATTTTCGATTTGACGATTTGTGTTCATTGGCGGAGTGTTACGGTTGGGAGTTCAAAAGGCAGAAGGGGGCGCACAAAATATATGAAAATAGAAAGCTCTCACTGGAGAAAGGCCGAACAATGAACTTTCAGAATGTTAATGGGAACGCAAAGCCCTATCAGGTTAGACAACTTTTGGCTGCAATAAAGGAACTGCCGTGATGAAGTATAGCTTTACGTTACATTGGAGTGATGAGGATGGCGGGTATATAGCCAGATGTCCTGAATTTCCGGGTCTGTCTGCTTTCGGTGACTCGGCAAAAGAGGCGATTGTTGAGGCGCAAGCAGCTTTAGAGTTGATGATTGAGGAGTATCAGGAAAATGGCCAGCCTTTGCCTGAACCAAGCGAGCTTGAGGCAACTTTGCGCCCTAATTCGAGCGAGTTAGCGGCTTGAGTGTAGTCAGAGATAAACCAATCTGAAAGCGTCAGTTGCTCTGCCGTATTTTCGTCAGTTTCTCCGCCATTCCCCAGACCTTCCGCCAGTCTTTCTTTCCAGTCGGATTTCGCCGATGGTCATCGCTTTATCAACTGCTTTGCACATGTCGTAAAGCGTCAAGGCCGCGATGGAGACTGCCGTCAGAGCTTCCATCTCGACGCCGGTTTGCGCGCTGGTTGAAGCCGTCGCCCAAATTTGCGCGCCCGTATCGGTCAAGGTGATTTTCACGTCGGCATGAGACAGCGCCAGCGAATGACAGAGCGGAATCAACTCCGCCGTTCGTTTGGCGGCCATGATTCCCGCCAGCCGAGCCGTTTCCAGTGGATCGCCTTTCGGAGTTCGCCGTTCACGAATTGCCGCGACGGTTTCCGGCGACATTTGCACAAAACCGCTGGCTTCGGCGGTGCGATTGGTTGTGTCCTTTGCGCCAACATCAACCATTTTGATTCGGCCTTCTTCGTCCAGGTGAGAAAGTAGTTGGTTCATTTGTAGTTGAATTAGCTTTGACCTTTCAATGAAATAACTTCAACCAATT
>CAYRQB010000523.1:0-1437 GCA_964426025.1 uncultured Heliomicrobium sp. | reverse complement strand
GTTCATTTGTAGTTGAATTAGCTTTGACCTTTCAATGAAATAACTTCAACCAATTCGCCTGCCGCCACGCTTGCTTGATCTTCCGGCACGACGATCAGGCAATCGGCTTTCATAAACGCGACCAGGTCGGACGAGCCGCTCCATTTCAGCGGTTCGACTTCGGCGCGGCCAGCTTTGATTGTCAGCCGACCGGGTTGATGGCTTCGACGAGGCGGAGCGCCTTTGACTTGCCGGGCAGCGTAGGCCTGAAAGCGCGGCAGATGAATTTCGCTTGCGCCTTGCATCTTCATCAAGGCCGGACGAGCGAAGAGGTGAAACGAAACGGCTACGGAAACAGGATTGCCCGGCAAACCGAAAATGATTTTGTCGCCAAGTTTGGCGAAGACAGTCGGTTTGCCCGGATGCATAGCGACTTTTTCAACGAAGATTTCCGCGCCCAATTCCAGCAACGCCGGTTTGACCAGATCGTAATCGCCCATCGAAACCCCGCCAGATAGCATCACGACATCGGCTTTCGCCAAACCGTCGGCGATGGCATCGCGCGTCGCGTCAAAATCATCGCGGACGATTCCGGCGCTGATGACTTCGGCTCCGGCGGCTTCTGAATATCCGGCCAGCGAATAAGTATTCGAGTTGCGAATTTGCGAAGGGCCGGGCTTTTCGGCGACTTCGACCAGTTCGGTTCCGGTCGAAAGCAAAACCAGTCGCGGTCGGCGCAAAACAGTGACTTGCGCGTGACCGAAGCTGGCAAGAACGGCGGCAACGGCAGGCGTGATGCGTTCACCGGCTTTGACCATCACTTCACCAGCGCGAGCTTCAATGCCGCGAGGAGTGATGAACTGCCCCGGCTGAACCGCTTTTTGAACTTCGATCCAGCCGTCGCCGGTGACGTTGATGACTTCGATTTGCTGAACGGCGTCGGCTCCGGCTGGAACCGGAGCGCCGGTCATGATTCTGACTGCCTGACCGGCTTCAACAATTCCATCGAAAGAATGCCCGGCGGCTGCTTCGCCGATTTCTTTCAACCTTGCTGGATTGGTTTCGCTGGCAGTTGCGGCGTCGGTGGCAACCAGGGCGTAACCATCCATTCGCGAGCGGTTAAACGGCGGCAGGTCGAGGTCAGACACGGCATCGCGCCGCAGAACGCGGCCAATTGAAGTTGAAAGAAGAACCTGATCTTCGCCGAGCAGCGGCGTGCGTTCCAGGATAATGTTGAGTGCGTCTTCGATGCGAAGCATTTAATTGATCCATCAATCAGTTTCGCTCCCTAACGGTCGCGGTACTGATAAGCTGATAACCCAAAGACAGAAAAGCCGCTCGCGTTGACGAGCGGCTCAAGTTAAGTTTGATAATTTATTATTGCGATGGCGGAGCCGACGGGACTCGAACCCGCGACCTCCGACGTGACAGGCCGGCGTTCTAACCAACTGAACTACG
>CAYRQB010000522.1:0-3159 GCA_964426025.1 uncultured Heliomicrobium sp. | reverse complement strand
TTTACAACGCCGCCATGCGCGACGAAAAATTCCCGCGCAAACCCATGCCCGGAAGCCAGCAAGCCGGAAGATAAAACTTCATGGTCAAAGTGAAACGAGTTGCCAGCTTGTTTCACTTTGGCTGGCCTTGTCTCACCATTATTTAGCGATCATCAATTTTAGTTTCGATACATTGAAGTTGTCAGGGTAACTGGTGGGTGAAAAGGCGGGGGTTTAAAGTCGGTGAGACTGCGTCCAACGTACAAACATTTCTTCAAATTCAAAGCTTGCGGCTCTCAACCATCGAATTCACCTTATCGCGCTCGGCCTGAGTTGCCATACGCTCTTGCGAATCTTTTACAAACCAGACTCCTGTTATGGTCAGACTTCTGGCATTGGCCAGTCTTTCAGCTTCAACAATGTTTTCAGCGTAAGCGCCCTGTTCCCGGTAAATCCGCAAGCCGTCAGTTCCGAATCCACAAGCTGGCCCGAGAAGACGAAACTTCGAATCTTCGGTCTTATACTCGTAGGGCTTCTCGCCGGCAGCCAATCTCTCCAGAGCGTCTTCAATGTCCACGAGAATAACAAGCACTTCATTTCCTCTCTGACTTCATTATCCAAGCAGTGATTCTGCGAGCACAGGCTTGGGAACGTCGGCGATGGGAGCGTTCGAGTTTTCACGCTTCAGCAAAATGATTGCGTGTTCGCAATTCGCTCGATTGAGGTAACCTTCAGCCGAAACAGCCAGAATTTTTCCGCTGTTCGACTGAAACCGCCACCGGTAATCGCCAGATTTATCTTGATAGATTTCGAATTTGGCCATCTTCTCTCCTTGAGGCTAACGGTTCCGCCATAAGCTTAAAGTACATTTCGCACTCTGAGGGCAAGGTTTATCTTTTCTTCGACCACAGCCTTTGTCTCGCCCAGCACTTCGGAAATTTCGCAAACCAAAAGCCGCTTTGCCTTTTCCAGCAAACTGCTTTCACGAGTAGAGAGCAATTTGCTCTTGTTCAAAGTTGTCAGTGATTCGACAACATCTGCCAGGTCAAACGCCGATCCGGACGCCAGCAATTTCAAATTGTCTTTTGTGCGCTGTTTCCAATCCTTGACGACCTGACTATCTTTCGCCAATTGATCAAGCAGTCTTGGGATTTCAGACTTTTTCAACAAGGGTCGCAAACCCAGGTCTTCGGCTTTTTCCACTGGAACGAACAATTCACCACCACGGTCATCCAGCAGTGCCAGACAATAAAAGCTCATGGAATTGCCCGCGACATCTTTTTTCACGACAGAATCAATCAGACACGGGCCTTGATTGGGGTAATTTACCTTGCAACCGATGTTGATCATCGCGGTTTCCTCTTCACTCAATGCTGTTCTGGGGCTTAAGCGAAACTTGGCCTGATGGAAGGAGGGGCATTCAAAAAAATTCGGCCTTTGGCGAACATACGAAAACCGATGCCAGCGCCAATAACTATCTGCAACCCAGTCGCCAATAAAATCCGGGCGAAATCAGCTTTCTCCGAAGCGTCTGCCGCGCGGCTGCCAATCACAAGCAAACAGGAAGAAACGATTACCGCCCCGATAAACATCGTAAAGAATTTAGTTTTGGGAAAGTTCGCGTCAAAAACTTCTTTGAGTTTTCGCAGGTTATCTTGGACAAACATGATTTGCTCCTTGGGAAGGTGAGCTATGCGATTCAGATAGTCTGGATGATCCCAGAGGAGCTGACGAAGAGAGTGAGCCAAGCTCAGTTCTCTTTCACCATACGCTCAGCAGATGACATAGTCAATCAAGCATAACCACGTGATATTATGCCCTTCTTCTTGGAGGAATGTGCTAGGGTGCAATCCGTTTATTTGATCAATAACTTTCCCATCAAACCCAATCAGCTGCTTTTAAGCCGCTAAAAAAGGATATTTCATCAATGGAAAAATTCGATGTAGTCCGCGCCTGGGGGCGAATTCTGTCCGGGCGGGCGCCGTCATTATCCATCGAGGTGACTCGTGAATGCCCACTCCGCTGCCCGGGCTGTTATGCATACGAAGAAGGCCATCTTGGCGAAGCCGGGCCATTGCGGTCACTGGCTGATTTCAAAGGCGAAGCCCTGATCGAAAATGTGATGAACCTGGTGCAGCGTCACAAACCTCTGCACGTTTCCATTGTCGGCGGCGAACCGCTGGTACGGTTCCGGGAACTGGAAATCCTGCTGCCGCGTTTGAGCGAGCTTGGCATCAAGGTTCAGCTTGTCACGAGCGCTGTTCGCCCGATTCCTTCGGGCTGGGCCAACATCAAAAATCTGACAGTGGTGGTTTCCATTGACGGGCTTCAGCCGGAACACGATCTGCGGCGCAAGCCCGCGACTTACGAAAAAATTCTGTCTAACATCACCGGTCAGAAAATAATCATCCATTGCACTGTCACGAATCAGATGACAACTCGGGACGGTTATTTCCGCGACTTCATTTCATTCTGGTCGGCAAAATCCGAAGTTCGGAAAATCTGGTTCAGCCTTTTCACTCCACAGATAGGCGACGCCCCGGAAGAATGTCTGGCTCCGGCAACGCGCGAACGAGTCCTGGCTGACCTGGCTGAATTGCGCGCCGTTTTTCCGAAACTCGATCTGCCCCAATCGGTTCTGGAAGGATACCGGAAACCGCCTCAATCGCCCGCCGATTGCATATTTGCTCAAACCACGGCGAATTATTCGGCAGACCTGAAAACCCGAATCACGCCGTGTCAATTCGGCGGAAACCCTGACTGCTCACAATGCGGATGCATCGCCTCTGCGGGATTGAGCGCCGTTGGCGAATACCGACTCGGCGGTCTTATTCCGCTTAGATCACTCTTTGGAGCGTCGCAAGCAATTGGAAAAACTGTCGCCAAAATCCGCCCAATGGAATAATCGCAAGTTTCTGAACACAGGGAATCCAGCGGAACAATGGGGGTAAGAACTTTGCTCGCCTTGCAACTTCCTTGAATCTAGCGCATTCTTCTGACAGTTCATTCCTTCTCTCGTATCTCACGGTGACGCGTTTCTACTTTTTCAAAGTTCGTAGCAGCGTAATAATTCAGTTCGGGAGTCGGTAAACCATAACTTAGAAGCTGCTCAATAGGGCGCCCGAAATCAAGCCTTCGCTGCTACCGTACTCCGAAGCCACTTCAATTCGAAGCTTCTCT
>CAYRQB010000521.1:0-3178 GCA_964426025.1 uncultured Heliomicrobium sp. | reverse complement strand
CGTTTCGGAACGAATTCGTGAGCGATGTAACCTGTGAAGCCAAGATCGGCTATGGCTTGCATGACGGGCACGTAATTCACTTCCTGAGTTCCATCTATTTCGTTTCTGCCCGGATTGCCGCCGGTGTGAAAATGAGCGATGTGCTGAATGTTTTCGCGTATGGTGCGGATGATGTCTCCTTCCATAATCTGCATGTGGTAAATGTCGTAAAGCAGCTTGACGCGCGGAGAATTCACTCGCTTGACGACCTCCACGCCCCAGGCCGTGTGATCGCACATGTAATCCTTGTGATCCACCTTGCTGTTCAGCAGTTCCATGCAAATCGTCACGTTGTGTTTTTCAGCCAGAGCCTTGACGCGGTTCAACATTGCCACACAATTTTCAATTCCTTCGCCATCAGACATCCCCTTGCGGTTGCCGGAGAAAGTTATGACGTTCGGAATTCCGTTTTCGGCTGCGCGCGGAATGTTCTCTTGAAACTGTTTTTCCAGCTTGTCGTGCAAGTCTTTGCGATTGCATGCGTCCGGAATCGTTCCCGCACCCGAAGTCATCGTCGGAATCAGGCCGTACTTTTTGACGACCGGCCAATCGGCAGGATTATTGAGCAGATCAATTCCTTTCAATCCCATTTCGGAAACAGCTTTGGCAAAATCATCGAGCGGAATTTTGTTGTAACACCATCGGCAGACTGATTGCTTCAATCGCCCTTTCATCGGATTTGAACTCAAGTGCGATTCAAAAGCCTCCACAGCGCGACCTGGTTCTGATAACGAAACGACCGCGGTTGTTGCGACGATGCCGGTGAAAGTTTTAGTGATCATCTGTCGTCGAGTGAGTAAGGAATGACGACGAGCAATCAACGGGGAAGGATCGTTTGGAGTTGATTCCGGTTTCATCTTGTTATGCCTCTGGTTTTGATTGTTGGGAATGAAAGCCAAAAACGGCGTCTGAATCACGACCTCATTCGATTTTCTTGATAACGAACAGCGTAATGTCGTCGTATTGAGGCGCTGATCCGGCGAAACGATCAATTTCATCGAAAACTTTTTGGACGATCGCCGAAGCTGGTTCGTGAGCGATGGGGCGAATGAAATCAGCAACGCGAGCTTCGCCGTATTCGTTTTCTTCCTCGTCCTGAGCTTCCGTCACGCCATCGGAAAACAGAGCCATCAAATCGCCCGGTTGCATTTCAAAATATCTTTCTTCGTACGGCGACATCATTTCTATGATGTCTGGTTCCATCAAACCCAGCGGAGTTCCGGTAGATTGCAGCCATTCGGCTTCGCCGTTGGCGCGCAACAGCAGGCAATCCTGATGACCGCAATTTACATAACGTCCCTTGCCAGTAGCAGGATCGAGTTCGACCAGAATTGCTGTGACATATTTATTGGACGGAGTTGTGGCGTACATCAGAGCGTTCGTATGCGTCGCCAGATCGGTCAAAGAAGGAATCCTACCCAGCAAAGCCCGCATCGTCGCCTGCATATTGCTCATTAATAATGATGCGGGCAGCCCTTTGCCTGAAACGTCGGCCACGCAAATCAAATGGCAGCAAGTCCCTTCTTTGGTCGTGAAGCCAAGCGCGTCGTAATAATCTCCGCCGCAGCTTCGCGCCGGACGGTTGTGAGCCGACAAATCGAAACCGGCAAGTTTGGGCAAGGCGGATGGGAACAGGTTCTGTTGAATGTTGGCAGCCAGCGCCAATTCCTGCTCCATTTTTCTGCGTTCCAAAGTTTCGCGAACGAACCAGGCGTTTTCAAAAGCGACCGCAGCCTGAGCGACCAACCCCGTCCCGAATTCCAGATCGGATTCGCTGTAAGACAAATTGCCCGGACGCGGGCCAAGCACAACCAATCCGCCAGTGGTTTCGTCTCCGGCTTTGATCGGAAAAACTATTTCGGCTTGCTCTTCGCGCAGCAGAGATTTGAATTCGCTTTCGGGCAGGTCTGCGACTCTGATGGCGTCGTCCATGTCATCCGGGTTCAGGTTGAACTTTTCGTAATTGGCCAGAACGTCCAACTCCATGCCTTTCAACCTGTAGACCGCCGGATGCCCGCTCTTCCAGGCGACCAGTGCATATCTGCGAACCGCCCAGCGACCGGCGATTGTCAGCATCAACAATTGCGCGACATCGTCCGGTTCCAGCGCCGAGGTCAGTCCGCGAACGAGATCGAGCAGAGTTTTCAACTCCTGAACTTTTTGATCCAGAGCCTGATTCAGTTCGTGAGCTTCGGCGTGAGCGCGGGCGTTGGTGATGCCGCTGGCGGCGATTCCCAGCAGAGCTTTCAGGAATTCGATTTCGTCGCCGCCGATTTTTCTGTTCGGCGGATTGTTGATGCCCAACAATCCGACCGGACGCGAATCGTCGCCGATGGGCAAAATCAATTCGATGCCCGCTTCGCGAACTTCTTTTTCGTCGAACTCCTGACCGACTGCCAGCTTCGGCGCTCCGCGAACCAGAGCGATTCGCATCACGCCGTCATCCGTCACGGCGATCAGGCTTTTGCTAACCAGCAAACGCCCCATCACCGAACGCAGCAAATGACGAAGCAGTTGATCAAGATCGAGCGATGAGTGAAGCAATTGCGCGGATTCCAACAAGGCTTCCGCAGATTCCAGAGAGGTTTCCAGTTTGGGGGTGTTCGGTGTGGTCATTCGTGTTCGCATCAGTTAAAGCGTTTGCAACCATTCTTCAAAAGCGATCATTGCCTTGTATTCGTTCTCTTCGCGCATTTTGTTCAGAAAGCGTTCGAGGATTTCAGGATTGATCATCGGCAATGCGCTGCTCGCTTCGGCTTCGGTGTATTCGTCGTTTTGCAGCAAATGGATCGTCACCGATTGTCCGTCGTAACGCCAGACTTCCTGAATTCCCAATCCTGCGTAAATCGGCAGCTTTGAAATCGAGCCGTGATAAATGTCCACTTCAACGGCGACATCCGGCGGAGGATCAACGGCAAAATCCAGTTTCAACCGATTGCCGAGTTGCGGAACTGTCTGAACATAAAAACAGGCATCCGGTTCCAGGCCTTTTTGCTTGTGCGATTTTTTGATCGTCGCCTGACCGAAAAAGCGAATATCAATTCGCAATCGCAAACTGAGTTGGCTGATCATACGATTGAAAAAACTCGTGTAAGTTTCGTGCAAGGCTGAGTGTGTCATAAGCTCCATTGTCCCTTCG
>CAYRQB010000520.1:0-3185 GCA_964426025.1 uncultured Heliomicrobium sp. | reverse complement strand
GAGCTACAGCATCGTGCAGATGATAAATTGCCCGGCATCCGAGCTTCGGAGCATCGTCAGCACTTTTCCCAATAATTGCTTCTATTGTGGTCCTGCTTCTGCTAATGACTGTTACGATAAAGTCTTTCCTTTCTGCCCTAAGCTGATCTACCAGTCTACGAACATCAGCAATCATATCTGCATATCTCAGTAAGATTGCTCTGCCACTCTTGTCATCAGCAGCGACGATTTTTCCCGAAGATTCCTTCAAGCACGAGGCAGCGTCTGCTAACAGATAATGGCAAACAGACAGAGTCAGAAATGGATGTAAATTGGGCTATGTGTTCCGGCTTGGCTCCGGTGAACTCAAAAATGGCCTGATCGGGGTCACCTACCAAGACCCCTTTGATCGCTGGCTCATTAAGAATTGATTGGATGCTTTTGCCAAGAAAGAAGCCTGTATCTTGCAATTCGTCAACAATGATAAACGGAAATCGCCGAACAATCTCAGCGCGGATCATTGCTCCGAAAGTTCTGTTCTTCAAGAGGTAAGATGCCCACATTGCAGCATCAGAGTGAGTCAAATGACCATACTTCTCCCATATTTGCTTCTTATCTTCTACCACCTCTTTCAATGCCTGATCGCTTAGCTGTTGTAGCGGTTGGCTATGTCCCGGTTTATACGCTGCTTTGGCCTTTCCATTTTGATCCTCGTCTGTCCACACTATCTCACAAAGGTTAATAGGAGTTTTTTTGTCTTTCCCCAAATCATATTGTCGCCAGTGCTGAATCCCACTTTCTTGCGGTATCAATCGAGTAAACTTCATTTTGGGTAAATTAGGATGATTCGATTTTGCTAGCCATTGGGTAAGAAATGGACGAACGACATAACGAAAGAGGAAGGCATCAATCGTTCCCACGAAATGCGGATGGCCGAGTTCATACCCCACGGCTTTGCGAATCTCTTCTCCGCCGACTCGTGTGAAGGAAAGCGCCGCAATTCCGCAGTTTCTCGACGGCCACTTGGATAGTTCCTGCCGAATCAACTCGGCGACGAGCCAAGTCTTGCCGCTTCCAGGAACAGCACGAACAACACGCACACGGGCCTTACTATTAAGAATCGCCTGTTGTTCGTCCGTCGGTTCTCTCATGCCCTTCAACTCCCAAATGATTCGCTAGTCGGAGCTACGTTAGCCACAACATATTCAATGGCTTCCCGAAGATATTGCGGCACACGAAAGGCGAGCGGGCAAAAGCCATCACCATTAGTACTGTCCAGAAAGTCAGCAAGGCGATGTGAAAATTCAGCTTTGGAACAATCTGCGGATGAACGACAGATTCCGCGCCAAGCAGCAAGCGCCTTGAGCTCGCGATCATCGCTTGCTTCCTGGACTCGACTCTTGTTGAAGGTGCGGGGTTGTCCTTGAAAACAACTTTCCCACACTTCAGCCATGATCTCAGCGTTATCATCGCCCGCTTCGGCAAGATCGTATTCAAGTGTCAGCTTAGAGTGATAAACCCTGACCGTGCTGTGCTCCGCAAAAAGGTTCATCAATTTTTTTGTGCGATCAGATCGCGCAAAACCTAATGAGTCTGATTGTGGCATGTCGGATTCCCAGCTATCTCCCTGCGTAATAGGCGGATCTGCGTCTGTCACAATGGCAATTGGAATTCCAAGCACGGCAGGGGCAAGCAGTTTCTTGAATGTCTCGAAAGCCACGCCACAAATTGGAATTACTGAGATGTGCAGTTTCGCTAAATCATAGCCAAGTCGTCTTGCCAGCACCGGGACAAGAAGTGATTCTGAGATGCCTTCGACGAGAATTGCTGCTTTCGCGAAATAGAGCGTTGCCCGCGTGACATCCATCATTCGCTGGAGTTCGTTTTCTTCTTTTGGACATAGGCCAGCCTTCGCGACGCTGTTGCATCTTGACTTGCGAATTCCTTCGTCGTGAACGCTAAACATTACATGCACGCAGATTGGGGGAACACTGGCAGCCAACGTGGGCGAATGTGTTGTCACAATTGTCTGCGGTACACCTTTCCCAGGTATCTTTTTATCGAGGTCGTCGGCCAAGAGTAATGTTAGCTGAGGATGAAGATGTGCTTCAGGTTCCTCAACGAGAAGCAGTGGACTTTCATCAGACTTGAAGGAGTTCAGATGCTGTAGAACAACGGCAGTGTACAAAAGATTGTTGTAGCCAAGTCCGTTTGCATCCAGTCCTCCTAATGGACCGTCATCCATTTGCAACTGTAAAGAGCGAAGAATCTTTTCAAACCTGACTTCAGCGGCCTTGATTGCGGAACGTGAATAATCACTGCCTGCAAGGTCTATAGCAGTATTTTGAAGCGACTCTTTCGTATCGCTGATTAGCGGCCTTTTTTCTAATTCATCGTTGGCAGCGATGTAGATTTTTTCGATGTCAACCTTAACACCATCTCCTTTCTGCTCGGCCAAATCTTCGAGCAACCTTGCAAGACGACTACGATTTCCTGACGCTAACAAAGCTTCTGCATCACGGAGGGCTGGTAGAAAGGTGATTGGCAAAGAGTGCAAGAGATTTGAGGGAACTTCGGGGGCGTCCGTACTAATTACACCACCCGTTCGCTTGATTGAGGCTTGCCGTTTTCCTTTCGGCCACGAGGCTTCAAATCGAATGATTGCTTTCGACTTTTCAATATCGGCGAGATTGAAATCTACAATTTCAAAGAAATGCGAGCGTTGCATTTCCGATAAGCCTGTAAACGTCAACGTTATGGAAATCACGCGTTCGGTTTCGTCTTTCGCGGATTCTCTGTAAAAGTCATCTCTTTCCAGCCAAAGTGAATCTCCGCGGGAGGCACTCGAACCAAGTGCGTGGCGGATGGCCTGCAACAAATTGGTTTTGCCTGTGTTGTTTCGGCCAACCAAGACGTTAAGCCCTGGCTGAAGCTCGACTCGTAGATGTCTAAGTGAACGAAAGTTTTCAATTTCAACGGTTGATAGGTGCATGAGATTAGCCAATTTGTGGAACATCTTTATAGCTCGTACCGCCTTCTCAACGTAGAAGAAGGCGCGACGAGCTTTGGGGGCTGATGGTCAAGTGGTTACGACGCAAAGTATACGACTGACTTTTGCAATGAGGCAATAAATTTGTTCGATTAACCTCACTGTGTGAGTAGTTTGGCAAACCGCAATTCGTTGTGTATACTCCGCACCTTTAACT
>CAYRQB010000519.1:0-3224 GCA_964426025.1 uncultured Heliomicrobium sp. | reverse complement strand
CAATGGCGTCCCCAGCGTTCGCCGTAATGTTCCGAAGCCAAAAGCTTTTCGACGATTTTCTGATAAGCGGTTTCGGACGGATTCTTCAAAAACTCTGCCGTTTCTTCAGGCGTCGGCGGCAGACCGATCAAATCGAAATAAACGCGGCGCAACAATTCTCGCGGTTCGGCGGCAGGCGAAGGCTTCAATCCTTTCGCTTCCAGCTTGCCCAGCACGAAAGCGTCAATCGGATTTTTGATCCAGGCGCGGTTTTTGACTTTCGGAACTTCCGGTCGAACCGGCTTGATGAATGACCAGAAGCTTCTATCCATGTCCGTGATGCTGTAACCCGGATGGCGAACGGGCGCGGATTCGTTAGTTGCGACAACAGCCGTCGGTTGAAGCTGTCTGATCCATTCGGCGATGACGGCGATTTGGGCGTCGCTCAGCTTGCCGCCCATCGGCATAGCAGGCTCTTCCTTGTGAGCAATCAGGCGATAGAGCAGACTTTTTTCTGGATTGCCAGGCGCTACGGATTGACCTCGCGCTCCGCCTTTCAGCGCGCTCGCTTCGGTTCGCAGGTCTAGTCCGGATCGTTGCAGTTTTGAGCCGTGGCATCCGGCGCAGTTTTCCTCAAAGATCGGTTGAACCTTTTCCTTGAAAAAATCCGGCGCTGCATTCACACCTGTTTGCTTTGAAATGAAAACCAATCCGCAGCCGATGGCCGCAGTGATCAGTAAAAGCCTTTTAGCAAAATCCGCTGTTCGCATTGAATCTAACCGTCCTGTTGAATTTTTAGATCGGAAACCAATGAGCGCAATTGCCTGCTCGCTCGTCTGAAAAAGGAAAACTGAGAAATGTTTATTCCGGCTGGCTGGCAATGTCAATTCGCGCAAACAGAAAATCGCAGAGAGTTGACGATTGGTCAAAACTCCCTGCGATTTTGTCAGCTTCTGTCATTGACGCCAGGGATCAATTCGAGACTGAGTTTGCCAAGCATCAATTTGTCGTCGGAGCTTTTTCTTTCTTCTCGAATTTATCGGCAGCGATTTTGGGATTAGCTTTGTATTTGCTGATTTCCCATTCCTCGTTTGGAGTGCCGGCTTCGATTTTGGTCAGGCGATGAGGCAGATTCAGTCCGCCGACGCTCTTGTATTCGTCGAAAGCCCAGCGGTAATCCACTTCCGGCGCTTTATCGAACTGTTCCTGAAATTCCTTCATCCGACGCTCGCGCTCTTCGGCAGTAATTTCGCGGCGTTGGCCTTGCTGCTGGCCTTGTCCCTGACCGCCAGCCTGACCGCCAGTTTGACCACCGGCGGTTTGAGGAGGACGATTGCCGCCTGCCTGAGCGGCTTGGCCACCCTGTTGCCCACCCGGGCCGCGTCCTTGGCCGCCCTGTCCACCACGACGCAGATTTTTGGCCTTGTAACTCAATCCGATCAGGCGATGACTTTCCTGTTCGAAATAGAGTCGGGTTGCAATGCCATCGGAAGTTTTGGCGTCAACCACGTTAAGCTTGGTTCCTTCCGGTCCCGGAGCTTCGCCAACAAATTTGAACTGAGTTCCGGTCGAGGCCGGAGGAGCAAGAAACCATCCCAACAATATCTGAATCATCTCTCGCTGTTGTTGCTGCTGCATATAGTTGAACATGGGGTTGTTGGCTCCGCCGCCGCCAGGACCGCCACCCGGTCCGCCGCGCATCGCAAAATTGCCGCCACCGCCCATCCCAACACCCGGAATAAAATCATTCCAGAATTTGCTTCCATCGAATCCGCGTATGGTTGTGCCGAACTGTTGAACCTGTGAAATCCTGATTTTGTCCGGCAACATCATTTCCAGTTCCAACTGGCTTTCCATCTGCCTGTCGCCGAAGCTCTGGCGGACGGTTCCTTCCGCTGACAGGGTTTGAAGGTTTTTGAATTTCGACTCGCTGCCAATAGCGGCGCGAGCCTGTTTGATTATTTCTTCCGCTTTGGCGTCCGACTGGGCTAATGCTGAAACTGCCAGCAGTGCAACCAGCGTCATTGCGATTATCGGTTTCTTCATTCGACTTCTCCTTCGATTTACTTATTGGACTCTAGTTTGAATTTTTAGCGAGTTGTCAGCCCGCCGATCTTTCACTATGCTACAAGACTTTCAAAACCGGCCAACGGTTTCATAAGTTTAGGCAGTGTCAGCTCAGGTTCAATTATGGAGCAATTAGCATCACAAATATCAGATGGCGAGATTCAGGCTGAAAGCCCGGGCGTCATCCCGCTGGTCGCCATCATCGGTCGTCCAAATGTCGGCAAATCCACATTATTCAATCGGTTGATCGGATCGCGGCGTTCGATTGTCGGCGATTTGCCCGGCATCACACGCGACAGAATTTACGGTCAGGCCGAATGGCAGAACCGCGCATTTCGTGTGGTTGATACAGGAGGCATCGTCCCGGACGACGAAGCCATCATCCCGGCCAATATTTTCAAACAGGCTCAGGCGGCGATCGAAGAAGCGTCACTGCTGATTTTTGTCGTTGACGCCCGTGAAGGCATCACGCCTTTGGACGAAGAGTTGGCGCGAATTATGCGGACGCTGAACAAGCCTGTCTTCATCGCCGCCAACAAGGCCGATGCGATCAGCATTGACGCTCACGCGGGGGAATTTCACAAATTCGGCTACGAAGAAGTTTTTCCGGTTTCCGCCGAACACGGAGGCGGATTAGGCGATCTGCTTGACGCCATATTGGAGCATCTGCCTGTCGTCGAAGCTCAGGAAGAAAAGCGCGACGAAATCAATGTGGCGATCATTGGCCGCCCGAATGTCGGCAAATCTTCGCTGATCAACAAGCTTCTGGGCCATGAACGGGTCATCGTTTCTCCGATTCCGGGAACTACGCGCGACGCGGTTGACAGCATCTTCCAGTCCATTGACGAAGAGGGTAATCCGATCAAGCTCCGTCTGATTGACACCGCAGGTATTCGACGCAAAGGCAAAACCAATGAAATGGCTGAAAAGATGTCAGTCGTGATGGCTCGCAAACACATCGAACGCGCCGATGTCGTGCTGATGATTATTGACGCAATCGAGGGCGTGACGGCTTTGGACGCCAACATCGCCGGTTACGCCCACGAAGCCGGACGTTCGATCGTCATTCTGGTCAATAAATGGGACGCGATTGAAAAAGACGGTTACACCGTTTACCAGTACGAGGAAAAGATTCGCGACACGATGAAGTTTCTGGATTACGCGCCGATCATCACCAT
>CAYRQB010000518.1:0-3237 GCA_964426025.1 uncultured Heliomicrobium sp. | reverse complement strand
TTTTGCCTACGTACCGCTGCACCAACTGTTTTTCTTCCTCGCTCTTGCCCATTGCTTTCAGGTTTTGGTGGTGTTTCAAAATTGATGCTGAGATCGGCGATCTTTGATTTCGATCCGAATTCATTGGGAGGAAATGACCATCCCAAATGACCAGCATCAATTCTGAAACACGACCAAAAATGTCTGGCAAGCTGCCAGCTTGTCTCCGGTGTGGATTGCAATGCGTTACTACTTGGGCTGACTATTTGGAAATTGATTGAAGACCAGTTTGCCAACGCCCTTGATCTCCAATTCGCCGCTGCTGTTCCAATTGAAATCGGAATCTTCCGTTGATTGAAAAATTTTCCGCCCGCTTTCAACCGAGGCCACAGTAACCCAGCTTGATCTGCCGTTGGCTTCCACCGTCGCAATGAATATGCCATCGCCAGACCAGCGCGGACCGAGGTGTGTCGAATGGTCGTGATAACTTCCGCCGTCGAATCCCTTTAATCCCGGCACGTTTCTTTCGCGCCCGGTTTTGAGATCGAGAATCTTGACTGACCGATTGCTGACAAAAGCAATGTTGTCTTCCGGCGGCGACCACGCGGGGTCTTTGATTTCTCCGCTTCGCGTCAACCGGCGCAGCCCTGTCCCATTTCGATTGATCAACCACAAATCCGCTTCATTGTCGCCGCTGTCTTCGCTGAAAACTCCGGTAAAGACGATCCTCTCGCCCGAAGGCGAGACTTCGTATTGCGCGATCTTTTTGATTCCCGCTTTTGCGGTTTGAGCCAACAGCGTTTTGATAATCGGGTCTTCGGCGGGTGATTGCCGTTGCTCGCCAGTTGAAGGCGCGACATAGCACGGATGATCCCAATCAATCACCAGCTTGCCGTAATCGAAGATCAATTCACTCTCGGCGTTCCATTCCAGCTTCCTGACGCTTGCGTCGAAATAGCCCGCGGTGCAATCGCCGACCTTGACCTCGAAGACCGGCAATAGTCTTTGATCGCTTCCCAGCGCGACAACCGCTTTGCCGTTGGGAGCGGGCTTCGGCAATCCTCCGCCGATTTGCAGAATCGCGGCTTTGACCTCCGCTGGGCGATAAAACTTAATGTAATACTCGCTGAAGACAGGGATTGGCGGATTACGGTCATTATCAATCGAGGGAATAAGCTGATCTCCGTCACGCCAGCTAATGAATTGACCAGAACCGTCGGAGCCGTAGAAGTAATTTTCCGGCGTTGAGACAATCCATTCATTCACCGTTTCGCCGTTTTGTTTGCCATCTTGCCGAAAAGAGATGAGCGAGAGCTTCGCCGCCATTTTTCGCGCGCTGACATCCCACAAACTCACGGTATTGCCGCTGGCTACCAGCAATCTCTGCCCTCCGGGCAGGAAGCGCACATTCGCTATCGGTTCGTCCAGCTTGATCGTAGGAGCGATCTTTTTTCCCGTTGCCGCGCTCCAAACGTCAATCAGATTGTTGCTGGCCGCGACGAATGTCTTACCATCCGGCGCGAAGGCGTAGCTGCGCACGCTGTGATACATGGCGCTGGGATGAAGGTCGAATTTTTGTCGTGGGCGCAACAGAATGATTTCGAAACAACCGTCAATCGCGATGGTCATACCATCGGGCGAGAAAGCGGTTTGCCCTTCTGTCTCGCCGAAGCCGTAGGAATATTGGGTTGATTTGAGGAGTTGGCCGGATTTGACATCACGGATTTCGATATTGTTCCCAGAGCCGAAAGCGAGTCGCCGACCGTTGTTCGAGAACCGCAGGTTCGACCCGTAATGATTGATCGTCTGCATCAAAGTTCCGTTTCGCGCATCCCATAGCCTCACCGCCCCTGCGGTTGCAGTTGCTATCAGACGACCGTCAGGCGTGAACTCTATCTCGCCGAACTCGCCTTGATGGTCGGGTAATATGAATTTCAGCTTGCCAGTGTGAGTGTCAATAAGTTGCGCCTCGTTGTTTTTTATGACAACAAGAGTGAGCAGGTCGGGGGAGAGTTCGAAATTATCCACGCCGGGTTTCAGCGTTCGGATGTGACCGTCGTCCTGCAAATCCCACAGCGTGATGGAGCTTTCGCCGCTGATCGTCGCTAGCTTGCGGCTGTCGTTTGAGAGACGAATCCCCTTCATCTCGCCGGTGAACCTGATTGGCTTGTGAGCTACTTCTCCTGTTTGCAGATTCCAGAGGCTGATCGTTTTGTCTTTGCGTGCAATGAGCACGGTTTTTCCGTCAGGTGAAAGGATGATTCCGCGAACCGATGCCTGGTTGCCGTTCGCCGTCCACAACGGTTTCGCCGATGCGGTTTGAGCGTCCCACAAACGCAAATTGCCGTCCGCGTCGCCGGTCGCGATTGTTTTACCGTCGGGCGAAAAGGCAACCGAGGTCGCTTCAATGCGGTTATGCGTCAATGTACGGATGATTTTGCCATTACGCGCGTCAAACAGCTTGATCTGATCCGAACGAGGAACGGCGATCACTAATCCGTCAGGAGAAATCACCAGGGTTGTCAACTCATCAAATTGGTGGTCAGGCGGATCATTTCGCCAAACGACTTTATCGGCGTTCAAATCAACAACTCGTAACGAGCCGTAGCTCAAACAAACGAGTCTTTTGCCATCGGGGCTGAACGTCTTTGTCCCGCTGGCATTTTCAAGTTTTCGTACCACCTTCCAGGTTTGAGTGTTGACGAGCGTAACTTCACCGCCGCCATAATAGCTATCGTCGAAGATCGCCAGTTTGCCGTCGGGCGAAAAGATCGCCATGCCGCCGAAATCATTTCGTTTCAATTTCACCTTGCCCGTGCCGACGTCGCTGATCACCGGTTCGCCCCTGTTGTTATAATGCGCCAGCGTCTTCAGATCGGGCGAAAGCATTGCGGGCGGAGTCTTGTAACCGCCATCCTCGAACTTTTTTCTCACTTTGAAATTTTGCGTGTCCCAGAATCTGAATGTTTCGACATATCCATCGCCCGTCGAACATTCGGGAGTGATGCTGGATTGGCTGACCAGCGTCCGTCCGTCGCGCGAGTAAAAGACTGTATGAACTCCGTATTCGTGGCTGCCGAGCGTGCGTTTCAATTCGCCGGTCTTCGCATCCCACAGCTTAACGGTTTGGTCGCTGCTTGCGGTGGCAATGGTCGCTCCGTCCGGCGAAAAAGCTATCGCGTTGATTTGACCGCTATGGCCGGACTGCAAAACCATTTCCGGTCTGGCGGGCTGAGTTTGAGCCGATTGTTGTTGGCC
>CAYRQB010000517.1:1773-3252 GCA_964426025.1 uncultured Heliomicrobium sp. | reverse complement strand
ACGATTCGATTGACGTGATTCTGTGTTTCGACGTGCTGGAACACATCATTGATTATCGCGACATCGTCGGCGAATGGCGGCGGGTGTTGCGAACGGGCGGGCGAGTTTTCATCTGGTGGGTTCCGTGGCTGAATCCGTACGGTCATCACATCGAAAGCCTTGTTCCGATTCCGTGGGCGCACGTCTTGTTTTCAGAACGCGCGCTGATTGAATGCTGCGCGCGAATTTATGATCTGCCGGAATTCAAACAGCGTTGGTGGGACACGGATGCAAGCGGAAACAAAAAGCCAAACAAATGGCGAACGCTCGAACGTTTGCCGGAATTGAACCGTTTGACCATCGGCGAATTTGAAAAACTCTGCCGTTGTCACGAACTGCAAATTGCCAGCCGCGAAATCATAGGCTTCGGCGGATCGCGTCTTGCCCGAATGACTCGCGCGTTGACGCGAATTCCCAAACTCAATGAACTTTTCTGCTCGCGAGTGATTTACAGGCTAGAGCGATGAAAGCTTGGTCTTCGGCCAATCGCTGTGAGAATATCTGCCGCGCAAAATCTTTCCCCGTTGCCCATCCGAACGAATGATTGAACCAAACACAGAAATAGAAAAATCGTCTCTGAAGTTTGCCGTCGCTCTGCTGTTGTTGTGGCTGGCGGTTGCCGCTTTGCTGAGCTTTTCGCGTCTGACACATCAGGCTTTTGGCGTGCAGGGCGATCTGTCCTTGCATTACCACATCACGCGGTCTTATGCGCAAAGCTTTGACGAGGGCGATCAGTTGCCGCGCTGGGCCGGTTTGCTGGACGGCGGACGCGGCGACGCAATCTTCACTTTTTATCCGCCGCTTTGTTATTTCACCAGCGCCGTGTTGATGAAGTTGTTTGGGTTGGACGCGCTGGATTCGATCAAAGCGGTGACGTTTTTGGCTTTGCTGATGGCTCAGGCGTCGGCGTATTTGCTGGCCAGGGAATTTTTCTCGCGGCAATCGAGTCTGATCGCTTCGCTCGGATTCGTGCTGCTGCCCGCTTACCCGTTGATCTGCCTTCATCGCGCTTTTCTGGCAAACGCCTTCGCGCTTGGTTTCATGCCGCTGGCGTTGAAGTACGCTTATCGTTTGCTGGAATCCGGTCGCCAACGCTCGATGCACAATATCGCCGCTTTCGCGCTCAGCTTCAGCGCAATCACATTGACTCACGCAATCACGACTTATCTGACCGGATTGACGATTGGATTTCTGGCTTTGGCTTTTTTGCCGCGCGCCGGATGGCGAGGTTTGCTGCGATTGAGCGTAGCCGGATTGTTCGCGCTTGGACTGACGGCTTTTTTTCTGCTGCCGCAAATTGCCGAAGCCGATTGGGTGCAACTGAAACTGCAAATCGTCCAGCAGGATTTTCGCAATTATTTTCTCTTCGCCAAACCCGCCAACGCCGACCGTTATCGTCAGGCGTGGGCGGGCGTCAACGATTTCACCAGCTATTTGACG
>CAYRQB010000517.1:0-1673 GCA_964426025.1 uncultured Heliomicrobium sp. | reverse complement strand
CATAAACAATTGAGCAAACATTTGCGGATGCTGGCGACGGCGGGTTTGACCTGGCTGCTGATAGCCAACGCGATTTTCACTTTTATGATCGCTCGTCTGGATGAAAAAAAAGTCGCGCGCGAGCAGGTGATTGAAGCTCTGACGGCGCCGGACGCAAAGCCAATCACCATCGAAGAAGGCAAAAAGATTCAAAACGAAGACGACGTCAAGTATCTGCCTTACACCGCCAATCAGATTTATTTCCGCCCCGTCGGTTCTGATTTCAATTTATATCCGCCCGCAAAACAGCCCGGCGGTTTGTCGCTGGTCAATGGCAAAGGTTCTGTCACAGTGGAAAAGCTGAAAATCGCTGATCGCGAATTCCTGATTGAAACTACTTCGCCAACTCAGGCGCGAGTTGAAACTTACAACCACCCAAACTGGATTGCGCGATTGGACGACGACGAAGTGGAAATCAAATCCGAAACCGGAACAGGTTTGATGCTGATTGACGTGCCAGCGGGAAATCACAAACTGAGTTTGAACTTCGAAGCCCGCCACCTGACTGCGCGCGATGCTCTTTGGATTTCGATCATAAGCTGGGGGCTGCTGGCTCTGCTGTTTGGCGCGCAATTGATTCGACGGCGATGACAAATTCCAACCAACAAATTGCGACGCTGAAAACGGCGCTGATCTGGACAATGGCGCTGAGGCTGATTTATTCGGCAATCGGGGCCGTGGCCGCGCCGTATTTGAAATTGAACCCGGCGCTGATTCGCAGCAACGATCTGACCGAAAATCTGATGCAGCCAGTAACCAGTTGGCCTTATCGGCTGCTTGGCGTCTGGGAACGCTTCGACACCTTGTGGTATTTGGAAATTTCGCGGCACGGTTACGAACGACCGGATGCTGTGGTTTTCTTTCCGCTTTATCCGCTGCTGATTCGCGCGCTCTCGTCTGTGATGTCGCCGCTGGCTGCGGCGCTGGCGATTTCAACCGTCGCAGCGTTCTTTGTCTTCTGGGGATTGCAGAAATTATTGCTGCTGGATTTACCGAAAGAGACTGTCAATCGTTCGCTGCTTTTTTTCTCGCTCTGGCCGTCGGCATTCATTTTGTTTGCCGGTTATCCCGAATCGCTGCTGATCGCGTTGATGGTCTGGTCTGTCTGGTTTGCGCGAAACGGAAGATGGTGGATTGCCGGTTTGCTTGGCTTGCTGGCGGGACTGACCAAAGCCGTCGGATTCTGCATCGTCGTTCCGTTGGTTGTGCTGGCCTTCAAGGAGTGGCGATGGCGAACCTGGCCGAGTCTGTTACCGTTGCTGGCTGTTCCGCTCGTGACGCTGACGATATGGCTTTCCGGCAATTCGTTGGTTTCGGACGCTTACCCGAAACACTGGCGAACGGAAATCGCTTTTCCGCTGGCCACAGCATGGGCGAGCTTGCGCGAAGCCTTGACGACATTCGACGTCGTCTTGCTGCTGAACTTGGCGGCGCTGACTGTTGTTTTCGTTCCGGCTTTCGTCAAA
Source organism: uncultured Heliomicrobium sp. (assembly GCA_964426025.1). GTDB lineage: Bacteria > Acidobacteriota > Blastocatellia > RBC074 > RBC074 > RBC074. The sequence continues at coordinate 168 of CAYRQB010000517.1, read as the reverse complement.
CGAATCCGCGCCGAATACCTGCTATTCAACCTGGCCGCGCTGACCATGTTTCTGACCAAAAAAACCGACCCGCTGCTGCAAAGTTCCATCCGGTACGTGCTGACGGCATTTCCGGCCTTTGCCAGTCTGGCGATGCTTCTTCGACATCCTTTCCTGATTGCGCTCAGC
>CAYRQB010000516.1:0-3256 GCA_964426025.1 uncultured Heliomicrobium sp. | reverse complement strand
TTGCCCAGCGCGTGACGGCGAATGACCGTGCGGTCGTCGGCGGGTTTCAGGTAAATGCAATCGCCTTTTTCCAGATTGATGTTCAGGTGATCGGTCCAGAATCCGACCATAACTTCAAACAACTGGCGCTGGCTGTAAACGGCGCGAAGCAGTGTGTGGCGAGTGATTTCTTCGCGCAGCACAGGCTTTTTGTATTCGTAACAAGCGCCGGGATCGTGATGCAGGGTTTCAAACCTTCGCGCGCGCAAATCGCAAAGCGTGTCGTCAATATGTTCCGGCGCAAGCTGGCGTTCGATCCAGGCTTCGCCGCTCATTGATCGAGCGCGATCCAGATCGCCCGGCCAGATGCCGTAACTTGTTCGTGAAAGCAGATGGAAGGTGGGATCAATTTCGGCGTCGTCGGCGACGGCGATGTGATCGGGTATTGTCTGGCCTAGTTCTTTCGACGCGCGACTGATCAATCGTTCGCATCCCGCCAGAGGAAGCGATGCCCCGATTGCCGCTGTCGCTTTCAGCCATTTTCGCCGCTCGCGATTCATTGCTTTGCTCCGAGCGCGTTGAAGTCGGATTGGCTGGCGGTTGTTTCGTCAGCAGATCGTGAAAGATTGGCGGCTGAGCGCATAACCAATTTTCTGAACAGAGCTATCAAACTTGCGCCGCAACCGATGTTCATGGAAATCGGCAGCAATCCGAACCATCCCAGAATCGGCAGCAGAAAGCTGAGTTCCAGAGCTATGCCTCCGCGCAATGTCGCGCGCCAATCCTGTCCGGCATCAATCCGTGAAGGAAGTCGTTCGCCAATCGTCGTCGCCAAACCGGCGATTCCGCAGTTGGCGATCATCAGGTAAAGACAAACGATAACCGCCGAAGCGATCTTTCCCGGAGGACCCAGATTGCCGAGCGCAATTGCCGAAATAATCATCAGGATGGTCAGCGGCAATCCGGCTAGGAATGGTTTCAGCAATCCATTTCGGCAAACTGCCGTCGCGGTTGCAACCGTCTGCGGCCACAATCCTCGGCACAGCAACCATAGTCCGGGAAAGGCCAGCAGGAATCCCAGTATCACAAAAAAGATCGCCATCGTATCGGCCATCAACATGACAAACTCCTCCTTGATTGAAGGTGATTAAATCCGCGCGGTGGTCATTTCGGTGAACGTCGCGCGACGAGGAAAAGTTCGCGACGAAGCAGATGTACGGCTGAAGCAAAAGAATTGAGGCGGTGGAACAGACCAAAGTCCGTTCCACGGTTTCCGGATTGCCTGCTTATTCGGGAGCTTTGAGCGTGGCGATGATTTTGTCGGTGATGTTCGGAACGTTGGCGTGAGCTTGTTTTGAATAGAAGACCGCGAGCAGCAAGATGCCTTTGGAAGTGCGAATGATGATGGCTTTGCCCAGAAAATCCATCGGAGCGGTTTGTCCCGGCGTGATGAATGTCGCGCGCAGATCGAGATAGGTTTTGATGTTGCCGTTGATGTCTTCGACCCGGCGACCGGTTTCTTCCATCATCTTTGTGCCTTCGCCGGATTTCATGCTTTTCAATATGACATCAACAATCAGGTTGTTGTCATTGGTCGGGCTGTTGGCTTTTTCCAGTTCGTTCCAGATGACGTTCAAAAAGGCGGAATCTTCCGGCGATTGAAACAGCGCTCCGGCATTGACGCGTTGAGCTTTGGCGTCGTCGTTATTGAGCGGTTTGCCGGTCCAATACGATGGGTATTCAAATGAAAAACCGGTTTGTGGGTCTTGAAACCTGGTAAAGGCAGGCATCGAAACCGACGATGCGACAGGCGCTGGAGAAGCTTCTTTGCCCGGCGTTGACGCTGGCGGATCGTTATTCTGAGTCCCGGCTTTTGGTGTTTCTATCGGCGTTTCATTTTTTGCGATCGGTGTAGGCGGTTCGGTTTCAGGTTCTTTGTTGGCTGGCGCAATGGGTTTTTTAGCTGCGACATTTCCGACTGATGCCACTTCGTCTTTCGGACGTTCAAACGGAGCGATGAAGAAATCAGGAATCAATCCCTGCTGTTTCAACGATGCGGCGAATTGCCGGGCTTCATTGGCGTTGGGAAACATGCCGACTCGCACACGGTAAAAAGTCCCTTTGCCCGGAACCTGACTTTTCAGAATGTAAGCTTCGACGCCTTTGGCCTTGAGCGCTTTGACGCGCTGTTCGGCGTCGGCCTGCGTCGGAGCGGCTTCAAGCTGGACGGTGTATTTGCCTGATTGCGCCGCAACAATGATTGAAAGAGAAAGCAAGATGAAGAGAGCAAAGCTTGCTCTGTTTAGGAATCTCATAAGTCTGTCCTTGCGGGGATGAAGTTTGTGGGGCCGGAAGTATTATGCACGAATTATGGCTGGAGGATAAAGCTGATTTTGATGAACCGTAACGCAACAGGTGGAGAGCAAGACTTTGCCTGACAAGCCTGGCAGGAAAGCTTGCCTCCACCGGTCGCGGGACTGACTTCGTTAGACCTTTTCCGGCACAACAAATGGAGCGCGGTATTTGTCGCGCAACATCGAGTTGGCTTCAGCGTCCTTGACGATCATCTCTTTGGCCGGATCGAAATCCAGCGAGCGCCCGGTTCGATAGGAAATGTTCGCCAGATGCATCAAGGCCGATGACAGATGGCCTTCTTCGATGTCGGCGTTCATGTCTTCGCGTTTGCGGCTGCGAACGGCTTTGATGAAGTTTTCCCAGTTGCTGCCGCCAGCGCGTTTGCTCGGCCCCGGCTCCTGCTTTTTGCCGAGGAAGGTTTTGTATGAGTTGTAACCTTCGATGGCCATGTAGCCTTCAGAACCGTAAAAAATGTTGCCGATGCAGTTGCTGTCCGTAACCAGACCTTTGTCGTCTTTGCGTTGGCCGATTCCGGCTTCGTTGTTTGACATCCAATGGCGGACTTCGAAAATGATCATTTTCTTTTTGCCGTTTTTGATGAACTCCAACGAGGAAACCAAAGTGTTGGGAGTCGTTTGATCATCGTCGAACATAAAATGATCGCCCATCGAAAAGACTTTGGTCGGCAAAGTCACGCCCAGACCCCAGCGGCCGATATCCATTTCGTGAATGCCCTGATTGCCGATGTCGCCATTGCCGTAATCCCAGTTCCAGTGCCAGTTGTAATGGAAACGGTTTTCGTTGAACGGTCGTTTTGGCGCGGGGCCTGTCCACAGGTCGTAATCAACACCGGCGGGAACTGCGCTGTCGGTCTTTTTGCCGATTGTGTCGCGCCATTTGAAGCAAAGTCCGCGAGCCATAT
>CAYRQB010000515.1:0-3257 GCA_964426025.1 uncultured Heliomicrobium sp. | reverse complement strand
TTGCCAATCGTAAGTTTGCAGGCTCCAGGCCCAGCCTGCCGCGTCGTCGCCGGTCGGAATCCAGGAAGCATTGGTTTCGGTCGGGTTGGATTGTTGCCAGGCGCGTCCCATCGTGTCGTAAAAGAAATACTGCGCGCTGTAACCGCCCGCGCTGCCCGGATGGTCTCGCAAAACGCCGCGCACTCGGTCGTGGCCGTCAAAGGTCGTCACCGTCAGAAAATCTCCCTGTCCGGCTTCAATCGTCGAATACGAAGCGATCCAGCTTTGCAGCGAATCGAAGGTGAAGTAGGTGTAAGCGCCGTTGACTTCGTTGGTCGTGCGCCAGCGGCGGCCATAACCGTCATATTCGTGCAGCACCGATGCGCCTTTGGGATTGATCGTCCGGCGGGCTGCGCCGATGTCGAAGTTGTATTTGATCGTCGTCGAATGATTATCCTGGTCGGTGATCGTTGTCGGATAAGCGAAGGTGTTCAGGTTCGGCGCGTCGTTGCCCGAAGCGTTCACCCATTTGTCGTTGTAGCTGATCGCGACTTGCGCGCCGTTTGTGCCGTAAAGCGGATCGCGGCTGAAGACGGGCGAACCGGCGATGTTGTAACCCGTCTTCCATTCGACGTAGCTTTGATTGGTAACATCGTACCTTCGCACGGTGGTTTGGTTACCTCGCCCGGCCACAAAGCCTATGCCGTAGTTTGTCGAATCGTGACCGGTCGGGGTTGCAGAAGTTGCTTGCAGGTATCCGCTCTCGTCGTAAAAGAATTCGACTTTGGATTGCTCCGCGCTTGCGCCGTCATAAAGCGTGACGCGGCTGGGCAATCCTATGATGCGGCGGTTGGTGTAAGTCGTCGTCAGATTGTATTCGGTTCGCGTACGGCGCAGGACGGTTGTCGCATTGGAATCGTATTCGTAAACGTCGAAGGGCAGATTGAAACTGACGAAGCTGGTCGTGACGCGCCGCCGGTTGTCTGCCGTGCCGTTGCCGTCGGCGTCGTCGTAAATGTTGCTTTCGTAAACGCGCGGGTTGCAAGGGTAATAAGTTCCAGCGCAGGCCTGTTCCCATTGCAATTCAGTCCATTTCTTTTTCACGCCGCCCGCCCAGGTTTCCGACGACGTAATCAAACCGCGCTGCCAACCGGTTGTGGCGAAGAATTGTTTTTGTTCGGTTCCGTCCGGAGTCGTGACCTTGCCCCATGCGTGATTGGGAATCCACTTGCACAAAGTCGCCGGATCGGAAAAACAGAAGCTGGTGTTCACGCCTGCGTTCCAGTCGTAAGCCATGTCGGTGCGCTGTGTGAAGCGCGGGCAATCCGTTTGCTCTCCGGCCTGGGCATTGGCGGGCAGGTTATATGAAACCCACGAACGCAATAATGCGGGATCGGATGTCTGGCCGCGGTATCGTTCAAATTTCGTCACCTGGCCGTAGGTGTTGTACTGAAATTTGTAACGCGACCGGTCGAGCAAATCTACCTGATAAACGACCGAAACGAGTTGGCCATTCGTCACGTTGTCCAGGTACAAGCCAGGAGAAAAATTGGTATAAATCGGCTGGTCGGTGTAATGAAACTCAGCCAGTATTTTGGTTACGCCGGTCCAGACTTGTGTGATGCTCAGCAATTCGTAGAACTCGCCGTAATTGAAAGTGACGACGCGTCCCAGCGTGTCCGTGATGGTGTTGATCAAACCGAATTCGGTGTAGCTGACGGTGATCAGATTGCCGTTGCGGTCTTTGATTTCCAGCGCCTCGCCGTAAATATATTGAGTGCCGTCGGCTGTCGTCAGTACGTAATTTCCGCTGCCGTTCAGGGACAGCCGCGTGTAGCTGGAATCTTCAGCGTCCCAGGTGATGCTGTTGACCTGCCGCAATTCGACTACGCCGCCCGACGGAGTGATCAGTTGATAAGAGACTCGGTTTGTCAGCGAATTGACATAAGGCCCGACAAAAGTCGGAAAGCCAAGCCGGAATCCGGGACTGGGCCAGCCGTAATCGGGATCGAAGCGCATGTAGCTGCCCGATTTCAACCAGACCAGCGAATTGTACGAAAGCGTCAGATTCAGGTCGTGCCCGCCACGTCCGGGCAAACTAACGAGCGGCAAAGTCCAGTTGAAATTTCCCGAAAACAGATCTTCGCCCGGAGCGCCGGTTCTGTTGTTGGGATCCATTCGCGCGGTCTCGAAATTGGTGACCTGGAGCGCTGTCACTGGTGCGAGCGAGTTGGCAAAAGCGCGCGGCAGATTCCGGTCGTTGTCTTCGGTCGAATTTGTTTTGACGACTTCGGTGGATTCGGCAGATGCGCGCAACGTGTCATTCAAAAGCAGATCAAGTTCCGGCAGCAATCCGGCTTTGGTTGTTCGCCAATCGAAACTCGGCGTGAAAGCGCGGCTGCGGTTGTGCGCGATCAGGCCTTTCAGGAAATCGTTTGCCGGAGCCAATCTGTTCTCCGCTTTCTTCTCTTTCAGTTCTTTGCATTTCTTGTCGTAATGGCGGCAACGTTTGGCGCGAGTCGGTGGCGGAAGTTCCTTTTCCTTTGGTTGCGCTGAGCGAATGGCGTCAATGTTCGGCACGTTGGGACTGGGCGGGCCTTGAGTGCGAAGGCCGGTTTCCGGCGTCTGGTTTTGAGTGCTGGCCGCAAGCGGCAAGCTGGAAATCAGCAGAGCCAGACACAAGGTGAAAGCAATCGAACGGACGAACGATGACGAGACGCGAGTTTTGACCATGGCACACACTCCTGCACGGAACTTGAAAACAAGTTCGATTGGGCTGTCATTCCTGCCTCATCGTCATGTTCAAGAGGGGTAGCTAGCGAGGCTAAGCTGACGGCAACACAGATCAATCGGCATTGCAGGCCGTGCTTGTCAGAGCTTCGCGGCAACTGCCGATCAATCGGATTAGGTATTGAATGAGCTTGTTTGGTTGAGCGGGCGCGAGGGTACAACGCTTGCTGGGGGGGGGCGTCAAGAAGTTTTTGATTAAAATTCCACTGAGGCGTTTGCTGAAGCCAACGAAGCACAGCCGTGAGTTTGATTTAGCAGGTTTGTAACTGCTCTGCCTTGCGGAGTTGAAATTTGCGAATCGTGAAAACCCGCTTGCTACCGCGCGCGGTACTGACCCGGCTGAGCAATTACAAATTTTTGCATCACCGGTTTGGTCAAACCAAAACTTGACACCCGGAAATGCGTCGGGCAGACTGCGTGGCGATGGCTGATCCCATCTTCTAACTTCGTCATTTGGCGCTTCGCCATCAAGCACTAATCGTTCATCG
>CAYRQB010000514.1:0-3280 GCA_964426025.1 uncultured Heliomicrobium sp. | reverse complement strand
TCGCAATGCGCGAATTGTTCCCAGGGAATGCCGTAAGGAATGACGTGGCAACGGTCGCGGTAAGCGGTCAGGACCGGCGAAGTTTCCAGATAATTCGGCGAAGTGGCGATGATGGCCGAACATCTGTCCAAAGCGCGCTTCAAAATAGGTTTGAAAGCCATTCCCAACAACCGCTGGCGCACAACGTCGCTGTGGTATGTGATGACCAGTTTGCCGCGATGACCGCTGGCCAGATAAGCCAGCACGGCCATCGGGTTCGGCAGATGCAGATGAACGATGTCGGCTTCGGAATGACGAATGACTTTGACCATCTCCGGGCAGACCGGAGCCGCCGACAGATTGAACAAGGTTCCGGCGCGCATGACGCGGATTCCACGCACCATGTCTTCCGTCGTTTCGCGGTTGTGATTGGCAACCACGGCGCAGACTTTGACAGCCGGATGCAGATTTTCGCACAGAGCCTGAAGATGAGTTTCCATTCCGCCCATGTATGGCGGATAAAATTTGCCTACCTGGAGAGTGTGCAGGTTTGGGGTGGCAACCAGTGTTTGCGTTAAAGCAGACATGATCAGTCAACCTTTCTCGGAGGTGGGGTCGGAAAGGTTTTATTTGCCGGGGTATGTTAAAGAGCGAAATCAAAGCACGACAATACTCAGACACTTTATCCGCACAGGATTGACATGAGCTTTCCAGAATTAACAAGTCCATCCTGTTTGAAAGTTTGGTGGTCTGATTCAGATAACTGTAATTTGCGCAGACGCATTTGCCAGTTGGGACGCAGGGTAATTTGTCGGCAATTGATCTGTTGGGGCGGGGGAGGAAAACAAGTGAAGATTGGCAGCAACCCATCCGTGAAGCAGTTTCAATCCTTGCTGCCAGCCGATGCGCGGCGTCCAGTGCAATTCCCGCTGCGCGCGGCGAATGTCGCTGACGTAAACGCGTTGGTCGCCGGGGCGCCAATCGCTGTGAGAGTAAGCCAGCGGTTCGTTTTCCTGAGTTTGCAAATAATCCAGCAGGTCCAGCAGTGAGATGACGTTTTCGGGACCGCCGCCGATGTTGTAAATGCGGCCTGCCGACTGGTGGATGTTCGTTGCGGCAGCATCATACGCATCCAACAGGTCTTCGACAAACAAAATATCGCGAACCTGTTTGCCATCGCCATAAATTTTTACCGGACGGCGCAATTGCGTGGCAATGGTGAACCACGCCACCCATCCCTGATCTTCCAACCCGAACTGGCGATAACCGTAAATGCACGATTGGCGGAAGACCACGGTTTTCAATCCGTAAATGCGATGATAATCGCGCATGTATTGGTCGCCAGCCCCTTTTGAACAACCGTAAGGCGAATGAAAATCCAGTTCCTGACTTTCCGGCACGCCGTCCGCCAATTCGGCGTAGGCGTAACCATTGCCTCGCTCTTCAACCTTAGCCGTTTCCATCCCGCCGTATACCTTGTTGGTCGAAGAATAAATGACCGGCGCGCCAATACCGGCCAATCTGATGGCTTCCAGCACGTTGAACGTCCCCAGCGCATTGGCTTCGAAATCGGCGCGAGGATCCGCAACCGAAGTCGTCACCGCCACCTGCCCCGCCAGATGCAAAATCATTCCGGCGTCGCGATGCGCGGCGAAAGCCTTGATGACTCTGGCCGCATCACGTATGTCAATGTGCAGAAATTGCAAATCGCCCTGACCCCTCAACCAGGCCAGATTATTTTCAACTCCCGGACGCGACAGGTTGTCAATCACGACCACCTCGTCTCCGCGCCGCAAATACCGGCTGACGGCATTACTGCCGATAAAACCGGCGCCTCCAGTAACAATTACTTTCATGGTTTGTGCCCTTTATTGAAATGTTTTCGTCGAAGCATCGCCACAAGGCCGGACAATTGATCAGGTGAAGTGAGCGTTGAGATCAATTGCTGATGATGCTTGACTGTATTTGCTCTGTCTCGCGGGGCTTATCGCTTTTGGGGGTTGAAGAATTCGACGGAATTCGACGGATGTTGAAATAACCTTCAGGAAGTTTTTCAGACAGATTCACTGCCGCCAGCAGACACCTATACCGATTGTGGAGTTTGTTCAATCGTCTTTTCTACCGCCAACATCACGTCCTGCACTTCGATCTGCTTCAAACACGCCATCTGATGTTCATCGCATACTTGCAGCAGACAACCTTCACAAGGGATTTTTGTACGAAGCACGATGTGAGTTTCGCCATAAGGATGCCAGCGTCCCGGCCAATCAACGGCTGCAAAAATCGCTACGCAGGGCAATCCAGCCGCAGCAGCCAGATGCATAGTTCCGGTGTCGTTGCCGATGTACAAACGACAATGACTCATTGCCGCAGCCGCCGGTCTAACATCCAGCGCGCCAGCAGCGTTGACACCTTTGCCCCACAAGGCGATTAACCGTTCAGCTAATGCCCTATCTTCCGGGCCGCCGAAAATAACCGGGCAAAAACCAAAGCGGTTGATCAACATCTTGCCTAATTCTCTGTAGCGCGATTCCGGCCAGGTTTTCGACGACCATTTGCTGCCCGGCCCAATCGCGACCAACGGTTGCGATTGAAACTCCCAACCAGGCTGACGACTGAGCCATTCATCTGCCTGTTGCCGCTCATCGGCGGTCAATCGCAAATCAATTTTCCTGTTGCCGGAGGCTGGAACAGAAATTCCGCTCAGTTTCAAACGATTCAGCAAATGATCCGATTCGTGTTCAACTACCGGCAAGCCGCCCGCAAATTGTTTTCTGTCCGGCAATTCAAACCCGCGCTGACCAATGAAGTGTTTGATGCCGGCCAGCCGGAACATCAACAAATCTCTTTTCACCTGTCGCTCAGTCCTATGTCGCGGAGCCAGATAAACCACCGCGTCAAAACGGCGGCGGCGCATATCCCGCAACAATTGCGGCACGATTCGCCAACTGACGCCAAGTTCATTCGCCGGATAAGTCATCCAATCATCGAACAGTCCTGATTGAGGCAAAATGCGAGCGGCCAGCACGAACTTGCTTTGCGGGTGACGGTCGGTCAGCAAGCTCATATGTGCTGACGGAAAATGTTCCCGCACAGCCCACATCGCAGGCAACGCAATCAGCGTGTCGCCAATCTGGCCCGGACGATAAACCAAAATTCTACGGTGATCAGTTCTCAAGTTATTGATCCACAGGTTGTGCGAGTAGCATTTCGCGGCTATGCCGCCCGATGTGCGGCAAGTCTGAGACTTGCCGCACATCGGGCGGCATAGCCGCTTGCACGTCATCCTTACCAATCGTTT
>CAYRQB010000513.1:0-3304 GCA_964426025.1 uncultured Heliomicrobium sp. | reverse complement strand
AAGCCTGGGCGCTGACCGACGCCGGTTACAACCTGATGCTTTCGATGGTCATGTATCACTGGTATTACCACGCGGTGAACGCTTCGCGCGCGGGCGAAGCTCACAAGGAACGTTACCGAATGGCCGGGCCGTTGTGCGACGGCGGAGACGTTTACTTCGACCTGCACGGCGACGGTCATCTGCCCGATTGCCGGTCATTGCCCAATAACACTCAGGTCGGCGAGGTCATCGCCATGCTGAACACTGGCGCTTATACGGCTTCTCAAATGACTTCGTACAACGGCAGAGTTTTTCCGGCTGCGGTGCTGGTGGACCAGGGCGGCAAAGTTGAAGTCATCCGCCGCCGCGACACTTACGAAGATTTAGTAATCAACGAACTGTAAACACTTTCAATGAGGAGACAAACAATGAAACGAATTCTTGGAGGTTTAATCGTTATGATTTTGACTGCTGTGATTGCAAACGCTCAATCGGGAAAAGTCGAGCAGGAAATTTTGAAGCTCGAACAACAATGGGAAGACGCGCTGGTCAAAGCCGATGTCGCCGTGTTGGAAAAACTCTATCACGACAAACTGATTTACACGCACTCAAACGCTGCGGTTGACGACAAAACCAGCTACAACACCAAGATCAAATCCGGCGCGTCAAAGTACGTTTCGATCAAACGCGACGACATCAAAGTCACCGTGATTGACGACACGGCGATTGTCACTTGCCATTGGCTGGTTCATGCGCAATCCGGCGCGAACCAAATTCACACCGACGCACGCTACATTCACGTTTACGTCAAGGAAAAAAGCGGGTGGAAAATGGCGGCGCATCAATCAACTTATGTCGTTAAATGACGAAGTAGTTCTCCGGCCAGGTAAAGCGATCCGCAGATGACGATCAAACCGTTGGCGGGTGTCAATCGCACCGCTTCGCTCAAGGCTTCGGCAAGATTGCCAGTGCAAACGGCATCTTGCCGAATTTGTTTTGTCTGCCCGGCAATTTCTGATGGCTCGGCTGAGCGTGCGTTGTCGGCTTTGGTCAGGATAATTTTTTCGGCAATCGGAAAAATTATCTCGGCCATCTCAAGCACGGCTTTGTCATTCAACGAACCGAAAATCAATGTGATCGGAATTCCTCGGCAATGTTCGGCGAGAAAACTTTTCAATGCTTCGACGCCGTCTATGTTGTGAGCGCCGTCAACCAGCAGTTTTGATTTCAGCTTTGGCGATTCAATCAACTGCAATCTTCCCGGCCAGACGGTTTTGCTCAATCCTTCTTCAATGGCAGCTTTGTCAATCGTCCATCCTGTTGCGTTCAGCCCTACGACGATTTGAATCGCCGTCATCGCATTCACCGCCTGATGGCGTCCACGCAAACTGAGCAACGCGTCGTAATCGCGGTAAAGCAATCTGTATCGCCCGAATTCTCCGGCAAGTTCAGCGGCGAACGATTCGTCTGCGACAGAAATCAGCGGAGCATTCAATTCAATGGCGCGATTCGCAATCGTCTGCATCGCTTCAGCGGATTGTGGAGCGACGACGACCGGCACATTCGCTTTGATGATCCCTGCTTTTTCGCCGGCTATCGCCGATAGCGTGTTTCCAAGATATTGCTGATGGTCAAAACCAATCGGCGTGATGGCCGTTACCAAAGGCTGACAGATGTTCGTCGCGTCCAATCGCCCGCCCATTCCGACTTCCAGCACGGCGACATCAATTTGGCGTTCGGCAAAATACAGGTAAGCGATCATTGTCGCCTGTTCAAAGAAAGTCGGCGGAGCTTCAAGCAAGCCGTCTGCAACAAGTTGTTCGCTTGCCTGTCTGACTTTCGTCGCCAGACGCGCAAAATCGTCTTCGGCAATATCGCGGCCATCAACGCGGTAACGTTCTGTGATCGAAATCAGGTTCGGCGACGTGTACAAACCAACGCGATAACCGGCTGAGCGCAAAATCGCTTCGGTCATTGCGGCGGTGGAGCCTTTGCCGTTGGTTCCGGCGATGTGGATGGCGGGGAACTTTCGCTGAGGATTGTCGAGCGCGCTGGCCAAAGCCTGGACTGTTTCCAGTCCAAGCTTCATGGCCAGCACTTCATTGCCGAGCGAGTAAATGTAGCTGATTGATTCAACGAAATTCATTCACATTTTTATTGTCAACAAATCGTGGCGATATTCGTTAGCGCAAGAATCTTGTGATCACAGGTAACCAAAGGCAGGCCAAGTGCAAGAGCAGTTGCCGCGATTATTCTATCCGGCATATCAGGAACAATTGTTCGCGGAATTTGTGATAGCGAACCCGCAACTTCTAAATTCAAAGGGGCAATCGTAAGAGCCGAAGAACCGCTTTTTAGTAACGAGACAATCGTTTGATAGTCTGTTTCGTCAATTTCTCGACCTTTTTCAACCAGATAACGTAATTCGACGACAACGATTGAAGGCACATAAATCAAATCGCCAGCTTGCTCCGCTTGCTCAAAGGCAGTTTCAGCTATTTCCGACAGGTTTCCCGTATCGTTGACGTACCAAAGCAGAGTATGGGTGTCGGTGACAATTGAACTCATTGAGATTCGGTTGTGGGAAAATCTCTAGGGAAATTTTGCCACATTTCACGACGGGCTTCGGCCAAGTCTTCTTCCAGGTGTTCCAATTTACGGTTGAGGATTCCGCGAACACTTTGAAAAGGCGCTTTGGTAGGTTCGGCACTCGCCAATTCTTGGTTATCCGGTGAGCTATTTGAAATCATCGAATCGACGATTTTCAGTACAACGCGTTGTTGCTCGATTGGCAGTTGCGCTGATTTGAATGCAATTTCTTCAACAAGAATTGAACTCATGCCGTACCTCCGTTGCCAGAACTATCGCAAAATTTCTGCCTCTATTCAAATTTGTAAGCGCGCTTCGCCAGCCGGTAAGCCGCGTCGTGAATCATTTCGTCAGCGTCGGCCAGATCAATGATGCCGCGAACGACCAGTCCGGCGATCCAGTTGGCGTCCACACGCCGAGCCAGATCGTGGCGAGCCGGTATGGACGGGAACGCGCGCGTGTCGTCGTTGAATCCGGCGGTGTTGTAAAGTCCCGCGGTTTCCATCGCCTGATCGCGGAAACGACGCATGCCGTTCAGGCTGTCGTGAAACCACCAAGGCGGCCCCAATCGCAGCGCCGGATAATGCCCTGCCAGCGGAGCCAGTTCGCGAGAATAAGTCGTTTCGTCCAGCGTGAACAGGATCAAAGTCAAACGCGAATCGTTGCCGAATTTTTCCAGCAGCGGTTTCAGATTGCGCGTGAAATCCGACGACACTGGAATGTCGCAGCCTTTGTC
>CAYRQB010000512.1:0-3320 GCA_964426025.1 uncultured Heliomicrobium sp. | reverse complement strand
TCGCTGACGAACGCCGCCAGCATCACGATTCCAATCTCGCCGCCTGTTTGCTGAGCGAGAAAAAGCTGATCACGATGTTGCTCAGGCAGTACGGAGAACAGATTGAAAGATTCCCTGAATACATCAATACAAGTCTTCCAGCCAAAGGATGCGGAGTTGATCAGCCAATTGATCGAGGAAACTCGCATGATGAAGACCATCAGCGAACGAATGAGGCACGTCGCTGGGCGCTTGTTGAATCGGCCTTACACTCACAATCCTATGATCGGTTCGCCCACACAAGCCGAAGTTTTGGTTATGCGGATGGATAGCTTCGATTGCACTACGTACCTGCAAACGGTGCTGGCGATTTCGATGTCAAAAAGCCTGAATGATTTTCTGAACAAACTGCGAGAAATTCGCTATGTTGACGGCAAGCTTTCTTATCAAACTCGATTGCATTACACGATTGATTGGGCGAGGCATTTGATCAGTCGAGGTCTGCTGACGGATTTGACGCTCGGCGATGAAGTTTTGACGCGCGAAAAAACTCTTTCTTTTCTCAAAGATGTTCCTCCGAAAAAAGTCGTTATTCGTTTTTATCCCAAACGCTCGCTCAGTTCGGTCAGTCGTTGGCTGATAGACGGCGATTTGATCTACTTCACTTCTTCGCGCAGGAATCTGGACATCTTTCACGTTGGAATCATCTTTCGCGACAGTCAGCGTTTGTTTATGCGACATGCTCAAGCGCATCGCAGGCGTTCGCTCGAACGCGATTTGAATGACTTTTTCCGCAGCAGCCAATTCAACGGCTTCATCATCAACAGGCCGAAAGGCAATTAAAGTTCAGAGTCCATGCTTCAGCGTGTAGATTGAATATCAACACGCTGAAGCATGGATTCTGAACGTAACGACAAGCACGCGCGTTCAGCCGTTACCAGTCCACCACTGAACCGTCATCGGCGTCGTAACTTTCTTGGTTTTTCCAGTCGTGGCCGATCTTGTCTTTCATCGCTTCTTCGTCAAGTTCGATTCCCAAGCCCGGCCCGGTCGGCAGATCAACGTAACCGTCGCGAACCTTGAACGGTTTTTTGATGTAACCGTCACCCAGACTGACTTGTTCCTGGCAGAGGAAGTTCGGGATTGAAGCCGCAATCTGCAAACCTGCGGCCAGCGAAATCGGCCCCAGCGGATTATGTGGCGCGATTGACGCGTAATAGGCTTCGGCCATTCCGGCAATCAAACGGACTTCGGTGATGCCTCCGGCGTGGCAGAGGTCTGGTTGCAGAATCACCGCCGCGTGCTTTTCCAGAATTTCGCGGAAGCCCCATTTGGTGAAAATGCGTTCGCCTGTGGCAATCGGGATGTGAGTCTGTTTCGCCAATTCAGCCATCACGTCAACGTTCTGGCAATTGATGATCTCTTCGTAAAAATACGGCTGATAAGGATCGAGAACCTTCATCAACAGCTTTGCAGTTCCGGGTTGGATAGCGCCGTGGAAATCTATGCCCAGATCGCCGTCTTTGCCGACGGCTTCTTTCAATTCGGCGAAATGTCTTTCGACGTTTTCGACGTAGGCTCGATTGTCCACCGGGCGCGAAAAGCGGTCGTTCAATTTTGCCGGGCCGGTTTTGAATGCCGTGAAGCCTTGCGCTTTGGCGGCTTTGACGGCTTCAACGGTGCGAGCATGCGAGTAAACTCGAATACGTTGACGAGTCGGCCCGCCCAACAATTCGTAAACCGGCACGCCTAACAGTTTGCCTTTGATGTCCCACAACGCCTGGTCAATGCCCGAAAGCGCGCTGGTCAGAATCGGACCGCCGCGATAAAAAGCGTGGCGATAAATTGCCTGCCAGTGATGAGCGACGGCGCGCGGGTCTTTGCCAATCAGATAAGACTCCATCTCTTTGATGGCAGTCTGACAGGTCAGCGCACGGCCTTCGGTGATTGGCTCGCCCAGCCCGTATACGCCTGCGTTGGTGTGAACCTTCAAAAACAGCCAGCGAGGTTTGACCAGAAAAGTTTCCAGCCGAGTGATCTTGACCGATTCGCGGACTGTCGGTCGGCGGTCTTGAACCGGAGCAGTTTCGACGACAGTTTCAGCGGTTGATGGTTTGTCTTCGGCTTCGGCATTGGCCGTCAGACTGGCCAAACCTGCGACAGATGCGACGGTTGTTTTCAGCATTTCGCGACGGGAGTTCGGAGATTTGTTTTCCACGGACGATTCCTTTCTTGTTTGGAGATTGATTTGTTACAGAGATGTTTGCGGCGCGCGGAATTTAACAAAGCTCAAAGCGGTTGAGAAGAAAAAGGCCGACGAGCCGTGACATTGCCGCAGAAATCCTTAAAATGACCGCCAGTCTTTTGGGCGGCTGACTTCTACAGCCGAGTCAGTACCGCGCGCGGTAGCAAGCGGGTTTTATGGAAATCCTATTCGCAAAGACACGCTTCCTACCGGTTGCGGTACTGATCTGATGTCCTTACTCAACAGGACTGAGTAGTTTCAATTTCAAAACTTAACCGCGAGGAATAATGGAAGAGACAAAAACACTCGCGCCTTATCCCGGCTCGAAAGAGATGCCGCGATGGGAAAAAGGCGAGCTTGATGATGCTCCGCGTTTTACGCGAAAAACCTGGGCGATGATGCTCGGCCCCGGTTTGCTGATGTCGGGCGCTTCGATTGGCGCTGGCGAATGGTTGCTTGGCCCGGCTGTCACGGCTCGATTCGGCGGCGCGCTGTTGTGGGTGACGACGCTGAGCATTCTCGCTCAGGTTTTTTACAACATCGAAATCAGCCGCTACACGCTGTATTGCGGCGAACCGATCATGAACGGCAAGTTTCGCACTTTGCCGGGCCCGGCTTTCTGGCTGTGGTTTTATCTGCTGTTGGACATCGGCGCGCTGTTGCCTTACCAGATTCAGAATGTTTCGACGACCGTCGCCGCCGTCTGGATGGGACGCATTCCGGACCCGACATTGCCCGACGAAGCCGCAATGTTGAAGTGGCTGACGTACGCGATGCTGGTGTTGTCGCTGATTCCGTTGCTGTTCGGCGGCAAGATTTACAATTCGCTGAAGGCTGTGGTGACGGTCAAAATCGTCGTCGTGCTTGGTTTTCTGGTCTTCCTCGGAGTTTTCTTTTCGTCGGCTCAAACCTGGATCGAACTGTTCACGGGCTTTTTCAAATTCGGCAATGTTCCTTCGCCGGACGCGGTTGACGGCACGGGCGTCAAAAACATTTTCTCTTCATTGCTGAACGGCGAAGGCTGGCCGAAACTCGATCCCGAAGCCTTGCCGCTGCTGACTTCGTTCGCCGCCATCGCCGGAGTCGGCGGCATGGC
>CAYRQB010000511.1:0-3325 GCA_964426025.1 uncultured Heliomicrobium sp. | reverse complement strand
CCGAGCGCGGCGATTTCCTGTTTGATGAAAGCTTCAAGCGAATCGAAACGGCGGCGAGTGTCTTCTCGCGCGTCGGCGGCTTCTTTCATCAAACGCTCTTCCAAACGCACGAAGCGACGTTCGTAATCGCGCATCTGAGCGCCGAACAAAATATCGCGAATCTTTTCTATGTTGCCCGTGCCGGACAAATCCGTAACTTGTTGCGATGCGGCCTGCGACTCAGCGCTTGGCATCGGAATAACGTTGCGTTCTTCGGCAGCGTTCATGATGTTGCTCCTTAAACGGTGATCTGATGAGACTCGGGGCGGACGTGTGTGAATTTTCCTCTAAAAGTTGATTTGCGGAAGAACCGTTCCCGCTTTGGCATGTCAAGCATACTTGATTAAGTCTGAATACCGCAATGTTTTGTGAACTGAAATATGACAATCGAAGAAATCAAATTAGAGCGAAGGACAATCATCGGATTGGACATTGGCGGAACCAAGACCGCCGTCGTCGAAGGCACGCGTGAAGCCGAAATTCTGCAACGAATCCAAATGATGACCGAATCGCATCGCCCTTTCGCCGAAACCTTTCCGCAAATTGCCGAAAAAGCCAGACGTGTGAAAGAAAACGCCGCAGCAGCCGGACGCGAAATTATCGCTCTGAGCGTTTCGATTGGCGGCCCGCTGAAAATTGCCGAAGGCGAATTGATTGATCCTCCGCATTTGCCAGGCTGGCACGGCGTGGGGTTGAAGCGCGAGTTGCAGAAGGCTTTTCCAGAATTGCCGGTTTTCATCGAACACGACGGCAATGCCGGAGCGCTGGCTGAATTTCACTTCGGCGCGGGAAAAGGACGCGACAACCTGAAGCATCTTATCTTTCTGACTTTCGGAACCGGGTTGGGCGCGGGGCTGATCGTCAATGGCCAGGTCTTGCACGGGGCGACAGACACTGCCGGCGAAGTCGGACATTTGCGGCTGGCCTGGGAAGGGCCTGTCGGTTTCGGCAAAGCCGGTTCGTGGGAAGGCTTCGCTTCGGGCAAAGGATTGGTCGAACTTGCCGCTTTGATGTTTCCGCGCCGTTGGCGACAAACAACTCCGATTCGCGAAGTCGTCGAAGCCATGCTGGCAGACGATTCGGACGCTTTGGCCGTCGCAGCCGAAGCCGGAAAATGGATGGGGCGCGGAATGGCTTTGCTGGTTGATACGCTCAATCCGCAAATGATCGTGCTGGGTTCGCTGGCCGTGGTCTTGGGCGACAGAGTGCTGGAACCTGCGCGGCGCGCTTTGGCCGAAGAAGCTTTGCCGCAAGCCGTTGCGGCTTGCGAAATCGTTCCCGCCCGTTTAGGGGATCGGATTGGAGACGTCGCCGCGCTGATGGCTGCAATCTGCGAACAAAATTAAGACGTGGCAGCAGGCAGTGTATCGCGCAAATTCAACTCCCTTGCCGCGTCGGTCAATAGCACTCTTAAAAAGCTGCTCGGCTGATTCTGCCTGAATAATTCTGCGGCGACCGCCGGTTTGAAACTGTCCGTAGCGAGGAACGACCAGAGTTCGTCGTTGCCGTTTTCACCGCGACGCGCTGTGTCGGCAATCCATAATCCCAGCAATGCGCCCAGCGCGGCACGCAAACTGATTGAAGTTTCCTCGGTCGTGAATTGCCGTTCGGTTTCGGCGATGTGGCTGACGGTTTCAGGTTCCAGACGATTGACCCAAACCCTCAGCCAGGCGTAATCGTAATCGCTCAGTTGCAGATCGGTCAGCGACCAGGGCTGTTTGCGAAGTCCCAGATGATCCGCGCGCGCCAGCATGGCGCAAACGCCGCGAATGATCGTCTTTATTCCGCCGTAAGGCATGAAAGCGCCGAAGACGTCTTCCGGCTCGTTATGCGGTTCGATCAGCGATCCTGTTGACGTGACTCTGACTGTTGTTGCGGAATCGGCTGTCTCTTTTCGCAATGGACTGAGCGTCGTGATGATGGTGTGAACCCAGCGCGGCAAAATCCAGACGCTGGTTGACAGCGTTTCTCTAAGCTCGGCTTCGTCCTGAAAGCCCTGGATAAAGTCGCAGCAGCTTTGCCAAAGATGCAGGAAGCTGTCGCTGCCATGAACCGGATCGAGCAATGCGCAGATGTGTTCCGGCACGTCGTGCCCGCTCAGCCAGATTGGCAAACTTTCGGGCAACTCGATTTCGGTCAGGCCAATTTGCAATGCGATGCTTTCGCGTTGGGCGGTGAACGAATCCCAGCCCTCATTAACTCGCAACCTTAAACGACTGGTAGCCTCTTTCAGCGAACCAATCGAAGGCCCCGATAAAGCCTCTTCATTGAAAAGTATTTTCCTGGTCGTTTCATTGAAAGAAGCCGCCAGCCTCGTCACCCAATCTTTTTCATCCACCAACCCGCGTCGTTTCTGTTCCGCCGCCAGCATCATCAACAACACGCCTATTCCAGCCCGGCGAGTTTGCGGATTGCCCCAAAACGCTGCGGTTTGTCCGGGCGATAACCATCGGTTCGCCGTTTCTTCATCCAATGATTTGGCCCAGGTGTTGAGCCATTCAAAATCATTGTCGTCCAACCGCAACTCGGCCAGCGACCAGCCATCTGCGGTCAGATGATTTGCGTTGGCTCGATTGATGATTTCTTTCTGCGCGGCTCTGATGGTTTCGCCGCCACTGTCTGTCGGAATGTTTTGAAAGATTCCCATTTTTAGAAGAACTCCCACTCGGTTATGCGGGGCAATTCGCCAGATACTTCGAACGTTGTTGATCCCTTTTGTCTGGTGATTATAGCGGGGATCGAAATCAAGGTCGTTTGCTGAGACAACCTTGAGAGGCAAATGGAGTTTAATCTGAGTTCGGTAACCGGGCAATGAAAATTTAGTGAAGAGCTGCGCAAGTCAGAGTTTTCCTCAAAACCTTTCAGAGAACTTGGGAGCGCGAGCATCCTTGCTCGCCTGGCACAATGCTTGCCGTCATGATCTGACGTGAGAACTTACCCGACGCGCTTCAGCGAAGAAAAGTATCTCTTCGCAACTTGTTCAGCAAATATGCTGGTAACGCAAGACGGGGACTAAGAAGCGCGTGGGGTAATAATCGCATTGCAGAGGAATTACTCCTGATGTGAAACCGGAGCCTTTTCTCTCATCGGCGGCTCCGGCCTGCTTTTTGCAGCGGCTCTTCCCGGACATCGCTGCCCTGAGTTTTCCTCCTGCAATTTAAGACCTATTGCTGCTTCCGCCAGCAATAGGTCTTTTTTTGGCACTACCGAGATTCTGTGGGTAAGATTTCCCGGCTTCGCCGCCCGATGTGTGGTATGGCTGTGCCATACCAGTAAATGGGCAATG
>CAYRQB010000510.1:0-3412 GCA_964426025.1 uncultured Heliomicrobium sp. | reverse complement strand
GATTCCTGTTCTCCGGTCGCCAGATTCTTCAATCCGTATTTTCCTGTGGCAACTTCGTCGTCGCCGATGATCAAAGCGTAACGCGCGCGCGCTTTGTTGGCGGCGGCCATAGCTTTTTTCATCTTGCGGTCTTCAAATTCCAGAGCGACCGAAACGCCTGATTGCCGAAGTTCGCGGGCGACGATGAACGCGTGATTGCGAGCCGCTTCGCCCAGGAAGACTACGAACACGTTCGGCGCATTGGCGGCGCGAAGCTTTTCCGCTTCTGCCTCCGGCAAAGCCATGACCATTCGATCCAAACCGAACGCAAAGCCGAAGCCTTTGGTTGGCGGTCCGCCCAGCGTTTCTGACAAACCGTCGTAACGCCCTCCGCCGACCAGAGTGTTCTGCGCGCCAAGCCCGTCGTGACCAACGATTTCAAATGCCGTTCGGGTGTAATAATCCAGCCCGCGAACCATTCGCGGATTGACCGTGTAAGCAATGCCACGCGCGTCCAGATGCGCTTTGAACTGATTGAAATGTTCCAGCGAAGCTTCATCAAGCGAATCGGTGATGACCGGCAAATCTTTGATGATCGCCTGACAACTTTCCACCTTGCAGTCGAACACGCGAAGCGCGTTGGTTTCAAACCTGTGCCGGCAATCGCCGCAAAGCCTGTCCAGATTTGGACGGATCGCTTCGCGCAATTTTTCCAGGTAAATGGCGCGGCTGACCGGTTCGCCGACGGAGTTGATCAGCAAAGTCGTATTGTTGATTTTCAGTTCCTTCAAAAACCAATCGAGCATTTCCATCACTTCGGCTTCGATGGCCGGATCGTCGCTCGAACCCATGACCTCGACGCCGATTTGATAAAACTGGCGATAACGACCGGCCTGCGGGCGTTCGCGGCGGAACATAGGGCCGATGTAATAAAGCCTGGTCAATTCGCCGGGCGATTTGTCGGCGAACATCTTGTGTTGAATGTAAGCCCGCACAACCGACGCAGTGTTTTCAGGCCGCAAGGTCAACGATTCGCCTTCGCGGTCTTCGCGAGCGCGATCAACGAAGCTGTACATTTCCTTGTGAACGATGTCTGTCGCTTCGCCAACGCCGCGCGCGAAGAGTTCTGTCTTCTCGAAAATCGGCGTGCGGATTTCCTGATAACCGTATCGGCGAAAAGCTTCGCGCGCAACGTCCTCAACGCGATGCCACAACGGCATGTCCGCCGGTAAAATGTCTCTGGTTCCTCGAACAGTTTGAATCATAAATATATTTGTCAGCAGCCAATGATCGGCAACTTATCAGTTAAATGAGATGGCCGATGTTGTGACGGCTGACCTGCGCATGAAGTTTCTGGCAGAAAATTGCCTGACAGATCAAGTCGCGGATTGTAGCATAGCCGCTGGTTTAGCCAAGTCTGCTTCAAAACCTGGAGGGTTTTATGCTTGCTATCGAACGGCGGAACGCGGCGCTGCTTTTGACGCTGAATCGTCCTGACAAACGCAATGCGCTGCATCCTGATTTGATCAATGATTTGATCGAGGCTCTGGATGAAGCGTCTGATGATTTGGCGATCAACGCCATTGTCATCACTGGCGCCGGAACAAGCTTTTGCGCCGGACTCGATCTTGGTTTTCTGCTCAGTCAGGATGTCGAAGGGAAGATCGCTTATCTGGAAATTGTGTTCGCACTGTTCCAGCAGGTTTACACTCAACCGCAGCCGGTGATTGCCGCCATCAACGGCCCGGCGATGGCCGGAGGTTTCGATCTGGCGGCGATGTGCGATTTCAGGCTTTGCTCGCCATCAGCTACTTTCGCTCAGACAGAAATATTGCTGGGGCTGACACAGATCATGTATCCGCTTTACAAGATCATTGGTCTCAGCCGCGCGAAGGAATTGGCGATGACCGGCGACGCGATCAATGCCGACGAAGCGCATCGCATCGGGTTGATCAATCACATTTACCCGGCTGAAGAACTGATGGCCGAAGCGATGAAGATGGCCGACAAACTGGCTTCGCGTCCTCGACAGGCGTTGTTTGAAACCAAACGCCTGAGCCGCGAACTGATTGATCTGGACACTCAATCGGCTTTTCGGCGGATGGGCAAAGCCATTCGCGAACGGATGAGGTCGGAAGAACACAATCGGATGGCGGCTGATTTCGTCGCCAAACTGAAACAACGAAACTGAGAAAAGGCAGTGAAATCTGCCGAGCCAGCAATATTTTTGCAAAGGAAGATTCGATGAGGAAAAAACTTTTGGCGGCGATTGTTGCCGGTTGTTTGGCGTTGGTGGCTGGCGCAGTGACGGCTCAACAGCAGGCCGACACGGCAATGCTCAGCGACGGTCAATTACACGTGGTGATGTGCGGAACCGGTTCGCCGTTGGCGGATGCGACGCGGGCGTCGGCTTGCGTTGCGGTGATTGCCGGTGGCGAAGTTGTCCTGATTGACGTTGGCCCTGGTTCGTGGCGGCAAGTCGCTGTCAACAGAATTCCAACCCAGGCGGTCAGCGCGGTTTTGTTGACGCATTTTCATTCCGATCACATCGGCGATCTTGGCGAAGCTACGATTCAAACCTGGCTGGCCGGTCGCACGAAACCGCTGGAAGTTTACGGCCCGCCGGGAATTGAAAAGATCGTCGCCGGTTTCGCTCAAGCCTACAGTCAAGACGTTGAATACCGCATCGCCCATCACACTGAAGCTATGTTGCCGCGCACCGCTTCTGGAGCCGTCGCTCGTGAAGTGAAGCTGAAAAGCGAGACCGACGCGGTTGTCGTGTTCGACCGCAACGGTTTGAAAGCGACCGCTTTCAAAGTCGAACACGATCCGGTCAAACCGGCTTACGGTTATCGGTTGGATTACAAAGGCCGCAGCGTGGTCGTTTCAGGCGATACATCGAAAAGCCTGAATCTGGCCAAACACGCCGCAGGCGCTGATCTGCTGATTCACGACGTGCTGGCCAAAGATGTGATGGCGATGGTTGCCGGCAACGCCGAACGTTCGGGCGATAATCGCCGGGCAAAGCTGGTGCGAGACATTCTGACTTACCACGCCAGCCCCATCGAAGCCGCCGAAATTGCCAATGAAGCAAAAGTCGAATCTCTGGTTTTCACGCATATGGTCCCGCCGCTGAATCCTCCGGTGACCGAACAAATGTTTCTGCGAGGCGTTGCCGAGACCTTCAAAGGCAAAGTCATAATCGCCAAAGACGGGATGCGATTCGACCTGCCTGCGCGCAATTGACGCTTCCTGGAGCGCGTGCTACTTTGCCTACCGCTCGGTCAGTTAGCTGTCAGTACCGCGCTTGATGCTCAAAATACAAGCAGACGATTTTCATTTCAGTTTCGTTTCTGTCCGATCTGAAACAATGAAAAACGGAAAGAGACAATCCAGGTTAAGCGGCACAGAACGCGTTGACCAGATTTACAGA
>CAYRQB010000509.1:0-3423 GCA_964426025.1 uncultured Heliomicrobium sp. | reverse complement strand
CACGCCTCATGCTGCAAAGATTGGATGCTGCATGACTTTTCAGAAATGCTCTATAAACAGGTCGCTCCTGACGGAGCTAACCATTCAGGTATTCTCCCAACCCACACGAATTACGGTAATGCCGAAAAGGAAAAGGAATGCAGGCGAGACGCCCGCGTTCCATTCAGGAGAGTTTGACGGAGATCAGTTTGGAAACGCCCGGGTCTTCCATCGTCACGCCGTAAAGAGTTTTGGCCGCTTCCATTGTGCGTTTGGCGTGAGTGATGACCATGAACTGCGTGTTGGCGCTCATTTCCAGAACCTTGTCGGCAAAACGCCCTATGTTCATTTCGTCCAGCGGAGCGTCAACTTCGTCCAGCAGGCAGAAGGGGCTGGGACGATATTTGAAAATGCCCAGAACCAGTGCCATCGCCGTCATGGCTTTTTCGCCGCCGGAAAGCAACAACACGTTTTGCAAACGTTTGCCCGGAGGCTGAGCGATGATTTCGATGCCGCTTTCCAACACGTCTGTTTCGTCAATCAGCCGCATTTCACCCTGACCGCCGCCGAACAGTTCGACAAACATTTGTTTGAAGTTGGCGTTGATGGCGTGGAAAGCATCTGTGAATCGTTCGCGGGAACGTTTCTTGATTTCGGAAATTGCCGCTTGAGTGTCGGCGATGGCTTTTTCGATGTCGGTTTTTTGAGTGTCGAGAAACTCGAATCGCTCTTCGATTTCGGTCAACTCTTCCAGTGCCATCATGTTGACCGGACCGAGCGCGTCAATCTTGGCGCGCAATTCTTCCAGCCTGGCTTTGGCCGATTCCAGATTGAAATCTTCCGGAACTTGCCAGAAGGAAATCTCAAAGTTGTCGGGCAATGCCAGATCGCCGTCTTCGTCAGACTCGGTATCGAAAGTCGAACCTGCGGCTGATAACGGCTGGCCGATTGATTCGGTGAAAGAGGGTGAAGAGAGCGTTTCGATTGGTGAAGACAGATCGCTTGGTGTGGATGGTTCGGTTGAGATAGCAGTTTGAGTTTGCCCCATTGCCGATTCGACCTGAGCTTCAGCGACGAATGCCTGTGCGGCTTGCTGGCTTTGATCCAGACGCTCGCAGACTTCGACAATGTTTTCGCCTAATTCCGAGTGACAGGATTGAATCAAATGCTCAAGGTCGCTGGTCAGTTTGGCGCGCTCGATTTCTTTTTTGGAGCGGTCTTCTTTGGCCTGCATCAGCGCGTCGCGCGTCTGGCGAAGCTGAGCTTCGAGCGCTTCCAATCGTTCGCGAGCGGCGAAGAGCGCGGCTGTTTTTTCTTCCAGCTCAGCCGCGTGCAATTGCTGTTGAGCAGTCAGCGTTTGAAGCAGATCGGTCGTGTTGACCAGAGTCGTTTGCATTGTGCTCGATTGCTCTTCGGCTTCGATGGCTTCAAAACGGCTGCGCTCCAACCTGTTGTTCAGATCGGTTGATTCGTTTTCCAGACGGCGAATGTCGTTTGACAAACCTCTGCGCCGTTCGGTTTTGGCGGCGAATTCGGCGCGGCGGCGCGAAAGTTCCTGAACGCGCAATTCGGCGGCCTGGCGCAATTCGGCCAATTCGTCTTGAGCGTCGTTGGACAATCGCTCCGCTTCGACGCGAGCTTTTTCGGCCTCTTCGGTTTGTTGATTCGCGTGTTGCAGTTTGCCTGCGAAATCGGCGCGCTCTTCTTCGGCCTGAGCGGTTTCCTGTTCGACGACTCTGATGTGAGTCGCCGTGCGTTCCATTTCGCGATTCAGTTGCTGCAACTGTTCGCGCTGGACTGCAAGTTGTTTTTCGATTTGTCGCTGTTCGGCATCCAGTCGTCGTTGATCTTCTTCCAGTTCCGCAATGCGAGCCTTGATTTGATTCAATTCGGCTTCAGTCGTTTCGACCGAAAAAATGATTGCGCCGAGCTTTTCGTTCAATTCGCCGATCTCGCGCCTCAGCGCCAGGACGCCCATTCCTTTGCCTTCGCCTGCGCCGCCTGTGATCAATCTTCCGCCGATGACGCGTTCGCCGGTTTTCGCCAGCATCATTGCCGCGTGAGCGTTGCCGTTTTGCGAAATCGAAGCGGCGACGGCTTCGCCAGCGTCGTTGACGATTCTGGCGTTGGCCAGGCTCGGCATCGCAAAGGAGAAAGCTTCGGCAAATTCCGGTCGCAATCCGAGCAGAGAGCCAAGAGTTTGATAACCGGTTGGATGATTGCCGTTGGTGTAATGAACAGGCTGTTCTACCGAATCGCCTTGCGCAGATTCATTGCGACTGATGACCAGAAAGGTCGCGCGGCCTGCGCCTTCGGATTTCAGAAATTCGATTGCCGCCAATGCGTCTTCAAAACTGGGAACGACGACGAACTGCAATTCGTCGCGCAATGAAGATTCAACCAGCGATTCAAACTCCGGCGAAACCCTGACGAAATCAGCCAGCGTCCCCAGCGTGCGGAAATTCAACGCTTGCGATTGGCGGTTGAACAAAGCCTGCACTGCTTCGGAAAAATACGAGTGTTGCTCGTCCAGTTGCGACAAAGATTTCAAACGCTGTTCGGCGGTCGTCAGATCGCGCTGAAGCGACGTCAACGCGGATTGCTTTTCATCGCGCTGACGTTGAGCAATCGCCAGTTCCGAAGCAGTGGTCGCCAATTCCTCGCCGACGCGTAGTTGCCGCGCGGATATTTCTTCGACGGTGACGGTCAGTTCCGAATGTTGCTGGCGAGCGGTTTCAGCCTGAACTGCTGCTCGTTCGCGTTCTGTGGCCAGTCCTTGCAATCGGGCATCGCAACGATCAATGGCGTCAGTGAACTGGCGTTTCAATTGTCGCCAGCGTTCCAGTTGAGTGCCTTGCTCGTAAACGTTCTTTCGCGCTTCTTCCAGCTTGCGTTCGGCATCCGCGTCGCGTTCGACTTGCGCGCGGTGCTCGCTTTCGGCGTCTGACAGTGATTTGCTTTCCTCGTTGATCTCCTGTTCGATCTGTTGCAATTCGCCGCGCAGTCGGTTGGTTTCCTGCGTGATGAATTGAGTGCGGTCGGCAATGGCGGCCTGGTCTTTGGCAAATTGGGCGGCGCGAGAACCTAACGATTGCAGTTGTTGAGTCAGGTAATTTTGCTGCTGTCGCGCGCGTTCCAGTTCTACGTTGACATCGGCGGCAAGCTGGCGAGTTTCGTTCAGCGATTCTTCGGCTGAACGCGCGGATTGCGCGGCGACGCTTTGCTCCGATTCCAGTTGAGCGATGGATTCGGCGATTTCGGTTTCCAGCGCCGAGCCGGATTCCAGAGCCGATTCCAGTTCATTCAGCGTGCGGGTTATCGCGCGAAAATCCACAACGTGCACGGCTCGCATCAAATCGCGCATTTCCTGTTTGAACTTCTGGAAACGGCGAGCGCGTCCGGCTTGACGGCGCAAACTGTTCTGCTGGCGTTCGATTTCGGCCA
>CAYRQB010000508.1:0-3426 GCA_964426025.1 uncultured Heliomicrobium sp. | reverse complement strand
CCGCGATGCCGATATTCAAAACCCTGATCTTCACAATACTGGTTCCCGGCACGGTTACGATTCTGATTCCGCGCTGGTTGTTGTCGGATCAAGCCACACTGCCGTCATATGGGCTTCGTTACCTTGCCTTGATTCCGATATTGATCGGCGCGCCAATTTACATTTGGTGCGCGTGGGATTTCGCAACGTCAGGCAGGGGAACTCCGGCGGTTTTCGATCCGCCAAAAGAATTGGTTGTGCGCGGCCTTTACCGTTTCACCAGAAACCCCATGTACGTCGGAATTCTGACAGTGCTTTTCGGAGAGGCCGCGCTGTTCGCTTCAATCAAGTTGTTGATTTATGCCTGTTGCGTTGCGCTGCTCTTTCACTCTTTTGTCGTCTTTTACGAAGAGCCAGCGTTGCGAAGAAAGTTCGGCGAAACATATCGAAACTATTGCCTCGCCGTGCCTCGCTGGTTTCCGCTATTCAAAAGCCTTTCAACAGCCGGGCGGAAAAACCGGCAGGACGAAACTTGATTCAGTCGTCAAAGTCAGCGCTTGTAGATTTCTTCCCTGATTGAAAGCCGCGCTGCTGGCAACAGTGTTCGGGTTGAAGTTGATAATCGAACCGACAATTCCACCATCATCGTTACGCCAGAACTTCATCCAACCGGTTCGGCCTGCCGGAATCACAGTCGTAAAGCGCGGCGCGGTTCGCGGAAAATCCGTGTTCGACAAAACTGATCGAAACTGGCGACGAGTGGTGTTCCGCTCGAAGCTGTAAGCGTGTTCAGTGTCATCGAACAGCAAACCGAAAATCTGGCCGATGGTGCTGACGCCGGTTCCCAGATTTCCGCCAATGCGATCAATCACAAGCAAAGTCGAATTGCCGTCAACCGCGCTGGGAATGCTGCTGGCGGCCAACACGCGCGGAGCGGCGTTGTAACTGATTCCGTCAAACCTGATTTCCGCCGTCACGGAATTTCCATCGCAGGCAGGCGGCGCGCCGGTCAAAGCCGCGAAAGCGATTGCCGACAGATTCGCCGCGTGTCCCGAACTCAGCTTGACGAATTCTTCGCCAACCAGGAAATTGAAATTGATCGGGCATCCGCGCTCGTCAACCGCAACGGCGACAAGATAACCGGCGATGTCCGGATCGAAATCCGAAGCCAGAAAACTGGTCGTCTGATTCGGAGTCAGACAAACATAAGCGTCGGCCACCGAAGCCGAATCGTCCTGAATGAAAAACAAATGCACGGCGATGCGTCGCGCGGAATCAATATTGGTGATGCTGAACCGCGTGTTCTCGCGGCTCAGATTCAGACTCGAAGAACTGTACAGCGGATAAACCAAAACCGATCCGGCCTTTTGATCGCTGAATTCGGCGTTTGATTGGAAGGCCGTTCCAGGCCCAATCGCCGGGCAGTTGATCGTCAGACAAGCTTGCGAATTGATCGTCGCGTCGTTGATGCCGTCGTTGTTTGAATCGAAGCTGACAACGGAATTGCCGCAAAGCTGCATTCCCGCTGCCGCGCCTTCCGCAACTTGCGCGTTGAATTTGATCGTCACGGTTTCTCCAATCGCAATCGCGCCGTTCCAGTCAATTTGCGACGAACCTGTGATGACGCAATTGCCGCTCGTCGCAGTGCAGCTTCCATTCAATGCGATCAGATTTGCCGGAAGCTGAGCCAGGAATTCAGAACCGGGATTGTCGGCCTGTGCGCGATTGCCTGTGTTCGTCAGTTTGGCTTCGATGACGACGATGTTCCCCGAGGCTGTGCAAGCCGCCGAGTCAGTTATTTTCAGCGAGACGCTCGACGAATCGAACTTCGCGCCTCCGCTGCAATCGCCCAAAGGCGAAGCGGTGTTGCGCGGCGATGGCGCTCCGGTCACGAAGTTGACGCTGTTGTTGTTCGTATCGCCGCAACCCCGCCCGACGCGAAGAATGGCGTTCGTGCTGCTCGGCGCGGGTGTCGGACCAAATCCCTCAAAACAACTCGCCGTGCCGCCGTAACCTGCGAAATCAACCACGTTCGGACCCAGAGGACAATTCAGCGTCAGCAAAGTCGTGTTGTTGACCAGAGCCACTTTGCCCGAGGTCGAAGCCATCGAAATCGTTCCAGTGATGTCGGGCGCGGGCAGCGGTTGACCATTGGCTCCGCCCGAAGCCTGCTGAACCAGCAGGTATTGTCCGGGAGCAAGAACGCCACTCAAATCAGTCTTCTGCCACGAAGAACCCGCTGCCGTCGAATACTGCACAGACCAACCGGCCAGATTTACCGTAGCGCTGCTGCGGTTGAATAGCTCAATGAAATCGTTAGTGAACGGCGAGCCGCTGTTGCCGCCGCCTCCGAAAATCTGGCTGATGACGACGTTGCCGGGCGGCGATGGAGCTTGAACCGTCAGATTGATCGCGGTTGAACTGCTGCGTGATTGTGCGTCGGTTATGGTGATCGGGATCGTCTTCATTCCAACCATCGTCGCGGGTTCGACCAGGGGTTGAAACGAAAACACATTGTCGTTCGGTGTGACGTCGCCGCTTGTTCCGTTGTCAAAGAGTTGCTGGGAAACTGCGCCGCCAATCGAACTGATGTCGGCGACGACCGTGATTCCTGTGCTGGATGGATTCGCGCCGGGCGTGACCGTAACCGTCAACAAAACCACATTGCCGGCAGTAACCGGATTCGGATTGGCCGCGGCGATTCCGGCTGGATTGGTCGGCGCTCCGCAAATCGCAATCGGCGAAGCCGAATTGCGAGGCGTCGGCGCGCTGGCGGTGAAATCAGCGGAGTTGTTGTCGGTTTCCGCGCAACCATTCGATCCGCGCAAAGCCGCCGCAGTCGCGCTCAGGTTTGCCGTCGGTCCCGAACCTTCAAAGCAATTCGCACCGCTGCCGTAACCGACCAGATCAACGACGCTCGCGCCAGAAGGACAACTGGTCCCGCTGGCGATCAAAGTGTTGTTGTTGGTCAGCGCGACTTTCCCGGCAGTTGCCGCCATCGCGATGGTTCCGATTACATCGGGAGTCGGAAGCGGAGAGCCGTTCGCCCCGCCTGAGGCTTGCTGAATCAACAGGTACTGACCAGCCGCAATCGTTCCGGTCAGATCGGTTTTCTGCCACGTAGTTCCGGTTGAAGAAGCATACTGAATTGCCCAACCCGTCACATTGACCGGCGAATTGCCGCGATTGAACAGTTCGATGAAATCGTTTTGAAAGCTCGCTCCACTGTTGCCGCCTCCGCCGTAAACCTGGCTGACGACGATGTCGGATGAAACAACTCCGCGAACTGACGAGCGAGAAGAGTGTTGAGAAGCAAGAGCAAATGCAGAGATCATCAAGAGCGCAAAAACGCCTTGACGCTTTGCGAGACGGAAAACGGTCGAAAGCATTGTGAACCTCCAAGCTGAGTGTTGAAGGCAAGCTCTTGGGGTGGCGAGGAGAGTTGCC
>CAYRQB010000507.1:0-3462 GCA_964426025.1 uncultured Heliomicrobium sp. | reverse complement strand
CGCCTCACGGCACGAATCTGGTTTTCATGGGAATGGGTGAAAGCTTCCTGAATTACCAGGAGGTGATGAAATCTGTGCGATTGATGGCCGACGATAAAGGATTGGGAATCAGCTCGCGGCGAGTCACGGTTTCGACTTCAGGGATAGTGCCGCGAATTTACGATTTCGCCAACGAACCGGTTCGTCCGCATCTGGCAATTTCATTGTCGGCAACCAGCGAAGATCAACGCAACGATCTGATGCCGATCAATCGAAAATACACTTTGGCGGAATTGATGAAAGCCTGCCGCGAATTCCCGCTCGATGACCGCGAGCGGATGACTTTTGAATATGTGATGCTGGAAGGCGTAAACGACAGCGACGAAGACGCGCGGCGACTGGTCAAACTGCTGAATGGAATTCGCGCCAAAGTAAATCTGATACCACACAACCCCGCGCCCGAAATACCCTACAGAGCTTCGCCGATGTCCCGCATTCTGGCATTTCAAAAACTTTTGATTGAGCGCGACGTTCCGGCATTCATACGCAGACCGCGCGGCCAGGACATCTCAGCGGCCTGCGGTCAATTAGCCGCGCGGCATCAAGCTCAGGGTTAGCAGAAATACGACAATCGGCTCAGGCCAATCTCATTTGGTCTTGAATGAACGCGCTATCGCGTCAGTGTGACTGCGAAGCGTGCCGAGTATGTTTCTCCTGCCGGTGAACTGGAGAATGTAGATCGTCTTTTCGTCCGTTTGCAGATAATAAAAACGTCCTGTGAATGGTTGTCCGGCGGGGTTTTTGTAATCGTAAGAGAGAAGCGCGCCGACCTTGCTGCCGCCAAGCAGAAATTTTTCCATCCCTAATTTGTCGTATGCCGTGACGAAACGAACCCGATCGGATTCGTCCTTGGTCGCGTATTGCATCACGTCCATTTTGGGATCAACGTCGTCAATCCGGCGAATTTTGAGAGCGCCGTTCTCGCGGTTCTTGAAAACGATGTTGACGTCGGTGCGGCCAAGTCCGTCTCTGCTGACAATGCCAAGCCAACCCGCCGGCAGCGAAACCGTGTAATTCCCTTCCGGGTCTTCAAAAACTTCCTGAGCCATACCGGCAATTCCCATAGGCGCAGTCAGAAGAAAAAGCGAGAAAACAAATCTCAAGCAGAAGTTAAAATGGCGTTTCATCAAGAAGCATCCTCCTTCCAATTGATCCTGCCACGAGCTTCCGTGGCAATCATTGCACGCAATTGTCTGCCGTCGAGAGCCTGAACGATTGTCTGGCGTTGAATTGCAATCAAACCATCCACGCCAATCTCGGCAGCCATAATCATCTCATTCATCTGTTCGCGGCTGAACGGTTCCGTTTCGGCTGTGCCCTGAATTTCAACGAAGCGTCCATCACCCGTGCGAACGACATTCATATCAACTTCGGCGATGGAATCTTCGCTGTAATCCAGGTCTAACAGCACGCGTTCCTTGACCAATCCCACGCTGGCCGCTGCGATGTAATCGCGCAAAACCGGATTGGCAATTTTGCCGGAATCGAAAAGCTTTTCAATCGCCAGAACCAGCGCGACGAATCCGCCAGTGATCGAGGCCGTGCGAGTGCCGCCGTCAGCCTGAATCACGTCGCAATCTACCGTCACAGTGCGTTCTCCCAAAGCGGCCATGTCCACGACCGAACGCAGGCTGCGGCCAATCAATCGTTGAATTTCGTGAGTCCGCCCCGAAGGGCCGCCACGCCCGATTTCGCGACTGGTGCGGTTTTGAGTCGCTCGCGGCAACATTGAATATTCAGCCGTCACCCAACCGACGCCTTTGCCTTTCAGAAAGTGCGGCACTTTCTCTTCAACCGAAGCGTTGCAAAGAACACGCGTATGGCCGACTTCGATCAGCACAGAGCCTTCGGCGTATCTGGTAAAGCCGCAAATCATTCCGACCGGACGCAGATCAAGCGGTTGCCGTCCGTCGTTTCGAGTCTTTTTTTCAGCTTGAATGGAGTTTGTCATGTCCCCAGACTTCCACCGCTTCCAAATGTTCGAGCGGCGAGCCTAGAATCCTTTCTGCAATTCTATGAAATCGTTTGGCCGCGTCAGTCACATAAAAATGACTTTCTCCTGGTTCGTCGCCCGTGTCCAGGCATCCTGCCTGTTCCAATATCAGAGCCGTTTCTTCGGCGACGGCTTCGGCGGAATCAATCAACTTAATTCCGTCGCCCATCGTTTCGGCGATCACGTTTTTCAAGAGCGGATAATGCGTGCAGCCAAGCACCAAAGTGTCAATTTGTTGTTCGCGCAAAGAAGCAAGATACTGTTCGGCAACCAGGCGCGCAACCTTGGAATCGGTTTCACCCTCTTCAACCAGCGGCACGAAAAGCGGGCAAGCGCGCGAAAAGATTTCAACCGATCCGTTCTCACAAGCTTCCCGAATAGCTCGTTCGTAAGCTCCGCTTTCGATGGTCGCTTCGGTGGCGATGACGCCTATGCGACCGGATCGAGTGGCTCGCGCGGCGGCTCTGGCTCCGGGACCAAGCACGGTTAGAAAAGGAACGTCAAACGCCTGACGCAAACTTTCGCGAGCCATAGCGGAAGCTGTATTGCAGGCGACGACGATCATCTTGACGCCTTTTTCAATCAGAAACGCGGCATCCTCAATGGCGTAACGCTCAATCGTCGCACGCGATTTCGTTCCGTATGGCACTCGCGCCGTGTCGCCAAGGTAAATGACGCCTTCGCGCGGCAACCGTTGGCGAACCGCTCTGAGCACGGTCAAACCGCCGACGCCGGAATCGAAAATGCCAATTGGAAGTGAATTCATCTTTGAGAAAATCAAAAGTCAAAAGGCAAAAATCAAAGGGCAAAAGGTTGGAAGTTTTCTTTCCATTTTTGACTTTTGCCTTTTGACTTTTGCCTTTTGATTTCACGATGGAGGTGGAGAGAATCGAACTCTCGTCTGGCAGCCGTCTTCGAAGGAATCTACATACTTAGCCGCTTCGCTTGAATTTTCGCTTGTGTCCGGTAGCAGAAGCGGCGAAGAACCGGACGCAAACTATGCCAGAAGAGTTTCGCTCCTCAGCTCTGACCTGCGCTGAATCGCTAGCCTGCAAAGTCGGCGCTCGACATCCGGCACACAGGCGATGCCGGAGCGAACGGGCTGTGAACTAGGGTTAACTAGGCAGCCATTGCGAGTTCTGTATTCGCAATTAAGTTTTGCCTGCAGTTTACGGGTTACAGACTTCCCGGTATGCAACCGTCGCCTCAGGTCTCCCATCGAAACCAATGCACCCCCCTGATGAGTTTGCAAACTCGACGAACAGTTTGGAGTTTACGTGTCTGATTCAAAGAGTGTCAAGAACACCGACATGAGTAAAAAGAAACAGGAAGAAGCCGAAGCCTCTTCCCATTGGCTTTAAGCTCGAAATTTTCTGGTTCTTTGGGAATCGCTGTCCAAGCATCCCATATCTTGTAGCCGTCTTATGCGA
>CAYRQB010000506.1:0-3465 GCA_964426025.1 uncultured Heliomicrobium sp. | reverse complement strand
GCCCCAAATTTGGATGAAGCGCGAAAGATAGCAGTAGAAGCATCTTGTAAGATTCTCGGCCTAAACAAAGAAGGCTCCTGTATGAATAGTCGTCAGCAATATGTGAAGGATTACTGCACAGGTGAAATAACCTTTGATTACCTCCGCCGAAATGCGCCTTTTATAGCTGCTGAATTACAACGGAAAAATTTAGTTGAAGAAATTAAAAACATCATGATTTACAGCTAAGAAGCCACCATAGCCATCATGTTGAACTCTTCTCGGGATTCAAACATTTACCACATCGGAGCTATTGTAATGTTCGCTCGTTTTCTGATCATTACCCTTTTGCTGGTGTCCGTCGTGACAGGCGCGCGCCACGTGTTGGCGACAAAGCAAACGCCGCAAGCTTCTACCGAAATTCTTGTGTTGACGCACGCCAATGTGATTGATGGCGTCAGCGCGCAACCGCTGCGAGACGCGACCGTCATCGTGCGCGCAGGCCGCATCGAAAGCGTTTCGACCGGAGCGACGGCAGCGCCTGCCAATGCAACGGTCATTGATTTGCAAGGACGCTGGTTGTTGCCGGGACTGATTGACGCGCATACGCACATTGCTGATTTGACGGCGGCGCGTGCGGCTCTGGCTTCGGGCGTAACGACGGCGCGCAATATGGGCATCCCGCATTTCGTAGACATCGGTATGCGCCAATTGCATCGCAACGGACGCGCAGACCTGCCTGAAATGCTCTCTGCCGGATACCATTTGTATCCGCAACCTGCCGAAGGCTTGTTTCTGGATTTTCCCCAGCTTCACGATTTGCTGGCGGGACTCAGTGGTGTGGAGAACTTGCGCCGCGTGACACACGCACAAATTGAACGAGGCGTGGATTTCATCAAGGTCAACGCGACAGACCGCGCCGGACAACCGCATTCAGATCCGCGCAAGCAGCTTTACAGCGAAGCCGAATTGACGGCCATCGTCGAAGAAGCGCGCCGCGCAAACATCTTCGTGGCCGCGCACGCGCACGGCGACGAAGGCGCGCTGGCCGCTGTTCGCGCAGGCGTGCGGTCTATCGAACACGGCACTTATCTCAGTGAAGCTACGCTTGATGAAATGAAACGGCGCGGCACGTATCTGACGCCGACGATTGCCACGATGACCGAGATGCTGGAACCGCGCAACGGGGCGACGTTGCAATTGCGCGGCAAACACATGGTTCCGCGTTTGCGTGAAGCCACGGCGCTGGCGTGGCGCAAAGACGTCAAACTGCTGGCGGGCACAGACACCGATTACGGCGCGACCAGCAATTTCCGGCTGGCGCACGAATTGATGGAGCTTCAATCAATCGGCGTCACACCGATGGCGGCGCTGCAAGCAGCTACGTCCGTAGCGGCGGAATGCTTTGGCCTGGCGCAGCGGACAGGCGCAATCAAAGTTGGATTGGAAGCCGATCTGATCGTGGTCGAACGCAATCCGCTCAATCATCTCGGCAACCTGCAGGATGTCTTGCTGGTCATCAACAATGGCCGCGTCGCCATTAATCGCTTGCGTTAGCGCAAAACTATCCAGGTTTGTTCCGCTGTGGAAATCCGGCTCCTTCAATCAATTTTATGACCATCACACGCAGGAACTTTCTCGCACAATCCTCCGCTCTAACTCTCGGGGCAGCGGCTCCTGTGCTTGCCCGCAATAAAAAAACGCCGCGCATCCTGCTGCGTTCTTCGTGGCAGGTTTTCAATATCGGCGACATCGCGCATACGCCGGGCGTGCTGACTGTGGATTTACCATCGCAACGCACAAAGGCAGAAAAGCCAAAGGTGAAAGAAACAAAGCCGGGCATTCAATCGGTGCGTCTTAATTCGTCGCCAGCTTAGGCGCAGTTGCATGTCAAACAAAGCGGCAGAGTCAAACAGGAATCGTGGACGGTCAAAACCACGACCAGCCTTTGACTAAAGCTAGCAAACAGACTTCGTTTCGTGTGCGGGTTTCGGATGTTGGTTTTCGAGTTTGTCTTGTCTGTTACGATGACGAAGCCACATGGCGGAAACGGTATCTTTGCTATCTGAGCGTTTCCGAATGGAAGCAAGCCAAGCGTGGCAACCTTGCTAACTTTGCGCGGGTTGTGACCGACAAGCTGTCAGAGCGAGCGGCAAAGGAAGACGCGGACAGCGAAAAGCTCGGCGAGCTTTTGCAGCGAGTCGAAGTTCTCAGCCAATAAACTGAAAATGATGAGTCAAATCGCTCGCCCTTCACTTTATATTGGTTCTCATTTCAAACCACTGCCCAAATATCCGAAAGCAATTCCGCCTGAGCCAGTACCGTTTTCGTCGCCTCTTCCTGCAAGTCGGGCGGATAGCCATATTTTTTCAAAATGTGTTTGACGATTACTTTGATTCTGGCGCGGGCGCTTTCGCGCGGCAACGTTTTTGTGCTTGAGGCCGCGCACTGACGCGGCGTTCGTAATGTTGCACCAAATCTTCGGCAATCAGCGCGATGCGTTTGGGATCGCCAACCAAGGCTTCCAGCGCAGCCCATTTTGATTTGAGCTTTTCTTTCTTGTCTTCCTCTTCGCCTTCGGTGATTTCCTCGAACTCTTCGTCAAGTTTGGGCAGTTCGGCTTCATTTAGCGCGAGCTTGGCAATGCGGCTTTCGTAATAAATCGGCACTGTCGCTTTGTCTTCCACCGCGCGCTGGATGTCGTAAATCGAAATGTATTCGCCAAAGACGGCGCGCGTGTTGGCGTCGTTCTTTTCGATGGGCGTCCCCGTAAAGCCGATAAACGAAGCGTTCGGCAACGCATCGCGCATATTGCGGGCGAGGCCATCAATCAAATCGTACTGGCTGCGGTGCGCTTCGTCAGCGATGACGACAATGTTGCGCCTATCACTCAGCTCCGGCATCCGCGCGCCTTTTTCTGGCAGAAATTTCTGGATGGTTGTGAACACCACGCCGCCGCTCGCTACTTTGAGCAAGTTGCGCAAATGCTCGACCGATTCGGCCTGCACGGGCATCTGGCGCAGGATTTCGTAGCAGCGTTGGAACTGGCCAAAGAGTTGATCGTCCAGATCGTTGCGGTCGGTCAGCACGACCAGCGTAGGGTTTTGCATCGCCGGATGCCGCACGATGCGCGCCGCATAAAACAGCATCGAAAAGCTCTTGCCCGAACCTTGCGTATGCCAGACCACGCCCGCCCGCCGGTCGCCGGGCTTGCCGCCTTCGGTAGCCAACTCTTCGCTTGGCATGTTGGCTTCGCTCATGCCGCTGGCGCGCACGGTCTCGGCGACTGCCGCATTCACCGCGTGGAATTGGTGGTAGCCCGCAATGATTTTGTGCAGCCGGTCGCTGTCGGTGTCTTCTTCAAAGACAATGAAATGTTGCAGCAGGTCGAGAAAGCGGCGCGGCTCAAATACGCCACGCACCAGCACGTCCAATTCCAGCGCAGTCCTGGGCGCGTCCGCTTCGCCATCCACCGTGCGCCAGACC
>CAYRQB010000505.1:0-3478 GCA_964426025.1 uncultured Heliomicrobium sp. | reverse complement strand
CGCTTCCTTACCGGTCGCGGTACTGACCCAAAATTTGCGCTGATTGGGTCAGCAGTTCGACCAGTTCAGCGCGCGTCAAAGTAATCTCACCGTCTCTCTGAGCTGTGGCATCGCCGATACCGCAAACCTGGCCGCTGCGGGCTTCGAATGGCATGACGCCATTGCGTTCGCGTATTTCGTAAAGTTTTGGAATCGCGCGATCAGGAATTGTGTTCTCATTGCCGAGCGTCCGCGCGATGAAGCTAATCTTACAGGTGTGTTCCAGAGTTTCCAGCTTGTTGAACGCGTGTTCCAGCGTTCCGGCGTAAGCTACTGCTCCGTGATTGGCCATCAACAACGCGTCATGAAATTCCAGGTAAGGTTCAATCGCGTCGGTCAGTTCGCGCGTCGAAGGCGTTCCATAAGCCGCCAGCGGCACACAACCGAGCGTCAAGACAACTTCTGACAAAATGGCTTTGCTCAAACTCAATCCGGCGACGGCGAACCCGGTTGCGTGCGGCGGATGAGCGTGAACGACTGCGTGAATGTCCGGTCTGGCTTTATAAATCACGCGATGCATTGGCCATTCGGAAGAAACTTTGTAAGCGCCACCGACTGAAGACTCCAGCGGATTGCCGTCCAAATCCACGGTGACCATCATATCGGGCGTCATCCAGCCTTTGCTGACAGCCGACGGCGTGGCGATGCAGCGGTTTTCGCCGACTCGTACGCTGATGTTTCCGTCACCGGCAACCAGCAAACCTCGGTCGTAACACCGCGTGGCGATTTCGACTATCTGCTCTTTGATCTTCTGTTCGTCCACCATTTTGATCGTGCCGTCTTTCGACTATTGTCGCGCTTCCTTATCTTCCAGAACCGTTGGCTCCCGCTTCCTTCCTCAAAAATTCCCGATGGCCGACATTGACTGAGTCTGCGGTCGGATTGGCCAAAAAATAGGATAGGCTTTCCAGCGAAATTGTCAGATCAACATTTTTCACCTTGACGCCCGGTTTCGGAGTCAGATGCGCCGGAGCGAAGTTGAGTACGGCTCGCACTCCCGCTTCGGTCACATCTTCCAACACTCGTTCGGCGGCAACGGCTGGAACGGCGATGATGACGATTTCGACGCTTTCGCGCCTGATGATTTCGCTGAGCAGTTTGGTGCTTTGAATTTCAAGTCCTATGCGAGTTTTCGTGCCGATCTTGGCCGGGTCGTCATCGAACAATCCGACAATTTCAAAACTGTGTTGATTGAATCCCTGATAATTGGCCAGCGCCATTCCCAGATTGCCAAGTCCGACGATGACGACTTTGCGTTTTTCCGTCAGCCCCAGAATCTTCAACACATGCTGGCGCAAATCTTCGACGTAATAACCAACGCCTCGAACGCCGAATTCGCCGAAATAAGCCAGGTCTTTGCGAATCTGCGCCGAATTCAAATTGAACTGTTCGGCCATTGACTGCGAAGAAACAGTCTCGACACCCGCCGCCGCCAATTCATTCAAACAGCGCAAATAAACCGACAAGCGGTTGGTCGTGAGTTCTGAAATCTTCTCTGTTTTCATGGTGTTGGAACTCGCTCAGGGCTACCCTTCGATCCGAAGCTCACGATAGCTCAGCCGCAAGACGAGTGTCAACGACGCGCCTTCAATGGCAATGTCTGCGCTAACAATCCGAAGACATCTTCGCCGCCAAACCTGCCACGAACCGCTTCGGCGAAACCAAGTTCGTCAACGGCCACGAAAAATCAATGACTTACGTCTGGCACGGCGAATGCCAATGCAAGTGCAGCCGCTTTGGAATTGGCGGTTGCACCATTAACTCAATTTTCAAGGAGGAATCTATGCACAACATTGACCGTACCATATTGGAATCCAATTACGGCGAATATGCCGGTGAGTATGAAACCGACGAATACGGATACGAATTCGAAGGCGATCACGAATACGAAACCTACGACGAATATGCGCAGGAAGGCCCATTCAACGAAGCCGAGGAAATGGAATTGGCGGCTGAACTGTTGAGCGTTTCGACCGAAGCCGAACTTGATCAGTTCCTCGGCAAAGTCTTCAGGAGAGTGGCTCGCAAAGTCGGCGGGTTCATCAAATCGCCTGTCGGTCGCGCGCTGGGCGGAGCTTTGCGAGGCGTCGCCAAACGAGCTTTGCCAATGTTGGGCAGCGCCGTCGGCAATGTGTTTGCGCCGGGCATCGGCGGAGTAATCGGCGGAAAACTGGCCGGAGCCGCAGGCAACATGCTCGGTTTGGAACTGGAAGGATTGAGCCAGGAAGATCAGGAATTCGAAGTCGCCAAACAAGTGGTTCGATTGGCCGGAGCCGCAGCCAGCAACGCCGCTCAGGCCGCGTCAACGGCTCCACCGCAGGCCGTCGCTCAATCAGCGTTGACGAATGCCGCTCAACAGTTCGCGCCCGGCTTGCTTGGCGGAGCGGCGGCGGCTCAGTCAGCAATTCCCGGTCGCCGATGCAAACACAACAAATCCGGACGATGGGTTCGCCAGGGCAAAGCCATCATCATCATGGGAGCTTGATAAATGGCCATCGAACTCGCCAATTCGCTTTCATCGCCTGCGATTGCGCTGCTTGATCAGGAAGCGCATGCGTTGTTGACGCGATTGGACAGGGTGAAACCTTTCGCGTTGCACGAAACAATGGTTCCGGCGGCGGCTTTGCCTCCGGCCTTGTTGAGTGCGGTTGACAGTTATCTGATCGCCGGACGACGAAAGGTACATCAGATGGTGCATGGATTCCTGCGCTGGTTGCACAGCCCGTCAGGGCAATTAGCAACGCCTGAAGCGGCGCATCGGCGATTCACCATGCTCAGATTGCGATTCAACGCGACGTTATCGCAATTCGACATTTTCGCCGACGCGCTGACTCAGCGCAGCGAACACGAAACCGGAGTCTGGTTGTCGGGTCTGGATGCCGTTGCGGCGGACGCTCTTTCTCTGTCACGTGATTATTTCGAATCGCCGGGATTGATCTGTTACCTGGATCGCGGTCACGGAGCGGCGATTCGCCGCGCCCGGACGCGTTTACCCGGCGGAGGAGAAAACCCCGTCGCCATCATTCGCGTTCCGCGCGAACGAATGGTCGGCAGCGGAATCGCCTCGTCGCTGATTCACGAAGTCGGACATCAGGCCGCTGCCCTGCTCGATCTGGTGGAATCAATCCGCCCCGTCCTTCGCGAATTGCAACGAAACGGCGGCGAAGAGCAAACGGCCTGGGCTTATTGGGATCGTTGCATTTCGGAAATTCTGGCGGATTTCTGGTCCGTCGCCAGAGTCGGAATCACTTCGACGCTGGGTCTGATCGGTGTCGTCACTTTGCCCAGGT
Organism: uncultured Heliomicrobium sp.; assembly: GCA_964426025.1. Classification (GTDB taxonomy): domain Bacteria; phylum Acidobacteriota; class Blastocatellia; order RBC074; family RBC074; genus RBC074. Next base: position 149 of record CAYRQB010000505.1, on the reverse strand, counting down.
ATTTCGTCTTTCGGTTGAATCTGGACGATCCGCATCCGGTTCCGTGGATTCGTGTTCGATTGAGCATAGCCATTGGCCGCACTCTTTTTCCGCATCCGCAATGGGACAGTCTGGAAAACGCCTGGCTGTCTTATTACCCGCCGGATGAA
>CAYRQB010000504.1:0-3485 GCA_964426025.1 uncultured Heliomicrobium sp. | reverse complement strand
CATTCAAAGGCGTGCCGTTTGCGCTGAAAGATATTGGCGTTCATATGGCCGGAGTAGCGACGACCTCCGGCAGCAACGCTCACAAAAACTTCGTGCCGAATTTCAACAGCACTCTTGTTGAACGATACAAGAAAGCCGGGCTGGTGATTTTCGGCAAGACAGCTTCGCCGGAATTCGGGTTGACGACGACAACCGAATCTGCGCTTTTCGGCCAGACGCGCAATCCCTGGAATTTGCAGAAAACTTCCGGCGGATCGTCCGGCGGGACAAGTTCAGCCGTGGCCAGCCGCATTTTGCCTATGGCTCACGGCAGCGACGGCGGAGGTTCGATTCGCATTCCGGCTTCTTGCTGTGGATTGTTTGGCTTGAAGCCAACGCGAGGCCGAGTGCCGATGGGGCCGTCGCAATTTGAAAGCTGGAACGGATGTTCGCATCATCACGCGCTGACGATTTCAGTCCGCGACAGCGCGGCTTTGCTGGATGCCACTGCCGGAGCGGAACTCGGTTCGCCGTTCTTTTCACCGCCGCCGTCGCGCCCGTTTTTGAAGGAAGTCGGAGCCGATCCGGGCAAACTGCGAATCGCGCTGGCAATTCAAACTCCTGCCGGAACTCATCTTGATCCTGAATGCAAAAAAGCCGCGATGGAAGCCGCTAAGCTTTGCGAAAGTCTTGGTCACAAAGTTGAAGAAGCGTCTTTGCCGGTTGACGACAAAATGATGAGACCGGCTTTCATCTCTGTCTTGCAGGTTTCACTGGCCAAAACTCTGGATGACGCCGCGAAGATTTTAGGGCGAGCGGCGACAGAGAAAGATGTCGAACCGATTACCTGGATCATCGCTCAGGCTGGAAAAACCGTCAGCAGCGTTGATTATTCGCGAGCCATTTCGACTATGCATCAAGTCGGATTGACGATGGCCAGATTTATGCAGAACTACGACATAATCCTCAGCCCGACATTGGCCAAACCGCCGGTTGATTTGGGCGTGCTCAGTCTTTCGCGCGAAGATGTGCAAGCTTATATCAAGGACGTCACCGAGTTCGGACCTTACACCGCGCTTTACAACGTGACCGGCCAGCCTTCTATGTCAGTGCCTCTGCACTGGACGCCGGATGGTTTGCCTGTCGGAGTGATGTTCAGCGGCAGATTCGGCGAAGACTCATTGCTGTTTCGATTGGCTGCGCAGCTTGAAAAGGCAAAGCCCTGGGCGGCGCGCAAGCCATCTCTTTGAACACCGATCATTGAATGTGCCGACCCGTTGTTGCCACTTTATTAACTCTTCAGTATGCTTGCGTGGAAATCTCGTGGCATATCAAATTGAAAACTAAAACATCACTTTCACGATAACAGAACATCCAGAATACCATTTGGCAAATTGCTGCTGACAACTGAGGCGTTGCCTTGCTCCGCGAACACCTGCAACCTGACCATCAGTGTTTCAGCAATCTTTGGTGCAGGACGATTACTGGTTAATAGGAGTGCGGGTATAGGTTCACCCAAAAATAAGTCACTTGGATATAGATGAACGGCTGCGACCACTTCTGGAAGTGGATGACGAGCAATATAAAGATTTGTTGGGCAGTGTGATTAAGGAACACGCGGAGCCTTTGATTGATAAAATACTTGGCTCGAAGCTGAAAGTGTCTCACAAAGGCTACTCTGGCGGTTCCGAAGCAGGTGACCTGGATGATTTGTGCAGCGAGGCGAGACTGAGATTGATCAAGTGCCTGGATCAGATGCGTCAAGAACCTTCTGATTTTGGAATTAAAGCCTTTCCTGAATTTGTCGCCAAAATCACCTTCAATGTTTACAACCAATATCTACGCATCAAATATCCGCAACGGCACAGTTTGAAAAAACGAATTTACTATCTGCTCAAAACGCGCTCAAAGTTCGACATTTGGGATGAAAACAAAGAAAAAGTTGCGGGATTAGAATTGTGGAAAAATGCCCACCCTTCTAAAGCTGACAACACGGCTCTGCCAGAATTATACGAAGATCGCGGCGAATATATTTTGAACAGTCTGGCTGGAAAATCGCCATCAAGTATTCCGCTGGAATCGCTCCTTGCCAGTTTGTTTGAGCGGACAAACCACCCGATTGAAATTAATGTGTTGGTTGATACAGTCGCCGATTTGCTGGAGATTAAAGACCATCCGGTAATGGAATGGTCGGCAATCATGCATTCGAAGGCTGGGGATAAAAGACATCCTGGTCAGGCGACGACGAATCAGCCGGATACCATCAGACAGATTGAGTTGCGCGAATACCTGACTTTGTTATGGAGTGAAATAAAATTATTACCGCTCCGACAAAGGGTGGCATTGCTTTTAAGCCTGAGAGATGAAAAGGGGAATGGCATGATCAACTCTTTGACGCCGTGCGGTATAGCTTCACCATTGGAGGTGGCGAAAGTTCTGGAGATGAAACGAGAAGAGCTAAAAGCAATTTGGAATCAATTTCCGTTAAAAGATACGGCGATTGCTCAGATGCTTGGCGTGACCAATCAGCAGGTGATCAATTTGAGAAAGACTGCTCGCGAACGATTGGCACGCAGGATGTTGCCGATCTCAAACAAGCCGGATTTAAAAGGGAGAAAAAAATAGGGATGAAAACTGATTGGCTAACTATCTGGCATTTAATCAGTTGGCTTAATCGTAGTCGTTACAGTGTATGCCTTTTCTCACAAATTGGTAATTAAGCGATCTGCTCGACACCTTAAGCGGGCAGGATAACGATATGGCAGAACATTTAACAAAAGAACAAATTGATCAATACCAAAGCAGCAAACTCAGCGCGCAGGAACTTTTCAATTGCGATATTCATCTGGCTGATTGTCCCGATTGTCGGGAGAAAGTTTGCGGTGAAGGAAAGATGCAATCTCTTACCGGCTTTCTTCAAAGGAACCTCTCTATCATTGCCGCCGAATCAAGCGACCATCTGACATTCGAACAGATGGTAAGTTATGTGAATAAGAAAATTGATGAAATTGATCGCGAATGTATTGATAGCCATTTGAGTTGGTGTGACGACTGCTCGGCAGATGTTAAAGATATGCTGCAATATCCCGGGTTGACCACGAAGAATGCTGATTTTCTACCTCCTTTTTTACAGTCGCTAAAAGGAGGATTAAGGTCTTTGTGGGAATGGCAAGGGAACAAACCTCTGATTGCGCGAGGAATAGCAGTAGTAGCTTTCGGCTTGATTTTGATTTCAGGAATATATGGATTGTTACGTACCAAGTATCAGGGTATTGGCACGGTTAATAACAAAGTTCAAAAAACAGTTAGCGGTATCGCCGAAGTTAGGGGTGAACAGTCAATCGAGCATGCTTATCCAACACCCGCAGTAACTGAACTCATACCTGAATCACAAAATCTGGCCAACAAAAGTGGCGCTTCTTCCTCTACGAAACCTGGTGTTATTGATACCAATTTGTTATTAGCTGCTGATCGTCAATTGTTAAGCGAGGTTTTGAGAACAGGCA
>CAYRQB010000503.1:0-3489 GCA_964426025.1 uncultured Heliomicrobium sp. | reverse complement strand
CTCGCCAAATAGAAAGCGGATTGCGAATCCGGGGTTCGCCAGCTTAATGGCGTTCCTCAGGAATTCGCAATCCGCTTTTCGCAATCCGTAATCTGAAGTTACTCGTAACGAAGCGCGACCATCGGATCAACCTTCGTCGCTCGTCGCGCGGGGAAGAAGCAGGCGAGGAGGGCTACGGCGGCAAGCGTGGCCGCGATTGCCGCGAAGATCATCGGGTCTGTCGCACTGACGTTAAACAGCAAGGTCTTCATCAAACGGCTCAGGAAGAAAGCTCCGACGATGCCAATGATCAAACCGATCCCGGCCAGCAGCATTCCCTGTTTGACCACCAGCTTCAGCACGTCCGCGGCTTGCGCGCCCAGAGCCATTCGCAAACCAAGTTCATGCGTGCGCTGAGTGACCGAATAAGCCATCACCCCGTAAAGTCCAATCGCCGCCAGCAGCAATGCCAGTCCGGCGAAAATGCCTATCAGCAACAGAGCGAAGCGTCGTTGCGTCATCGAATCGGCAACAAATTGATCCATCGTGCGGACTCTGAAAACGGGCAATTCCCTGTCCAGATTACTAACTGCGTTGCGGGCGGCGGAAGCCAGAGCGTTCGGGTCGCCGCCTGTGCGCAGGACAACGGTCATGCTGGGCTGAGCGCGTTGCTGATGCGGAATGTAATATTGAGCGCGCGATTCGCCTTCCAGGTCGGTGTGTTTGACGTGGCCGACTATGCCGACGATTTCGCGCCAGTTCGGATTGTCGCGCGTTCCTTCAAAAACTATGCGTTTGCCCAGCGGGTCTTCGTTCGGCCAATACTTCGCCGCCAGAGCCTGATCAATGATGACGACCTGATGGCCGTCGGCGGTGTCGCGTTCTTCGAAGTATCTTCCGCTGACGATCGGGATTCCCAGGGTTTTGAAGTAATCCGGCGTCGCAGCCCAACGCGCTCCGTGCGGCGAAGATTGCCCGCGCGGAACGTCGCGGCCTTCGATGCGGAAACTGCCGCTGGAACCCCCGCCGCTCAATGGCAAAACGGAAACCGCTCCGGCGGATTGAACTCCGGGCAGCGGGCGCAGGTCGTTGATCAGTTGTTTGTAAAAGTTGGCGCGCTGCGGAGCTTCGCTGTATTTGAAATCGGGCAACGACAGGCTCATCGTCAGCAATCCCTGCGGATTGAATCCGGGATTTACCTCCTGAACGCGCATGAAGCTTTTGACCAGCAAGCCGGCTCCGATCAGAACGGCCAGCGCCAAAGCGATTTCGGTCACGACCAGCACGCTTCGCACCCAATGTTTGGTGGCGGCAGCGGCGCTGCGTCCGCCTTCTTTCAACGTTTCATGCAGATCGGTTTTGGTGGTTTGAATGGCCGGAACTATGCCAAACAGAATGCCTGTCAGAATGGAAACGCCGAAGGTGAAAAGCATGACTCGCCAATCCAGGCTGATTTCATTGGCGCGCGGGATGCGGTCTTCGTTTAGCGCGATCAGCGCCTTGACGCCCCAATAACCGATCAGCAATCCGAAAGCTCCGCCGACGACCGACAGCAGGACGCTTTCGGTCAGCAACTGGCGGATGATTCGCCAACGACCGGCGCCGAGCGCCGTGCGAACGGCAATTTCTTTCTGCCGAGCGGCGGCACGAGCCAGCAACAAATTGGCAACGTTGGCGCAGGCGATCAGCAGGACGAAACCCACGACCAGCATGACAATCCACAACATCAATCGAATGTCGCCGACCACCAGTTCGCGCAATGAAGTCACCAGCAAATCCCAGTTGGTGGCGTCGGCTCCCTGCATGTATTGCTGGCGCAGATTCGCTGCGATGCTGTGCATTTCAGTCTGAGCCTGTTGCTGCGTCACGCCCTGTCGCAATCGGCCAATGACCATCAGGAATTCGTTGGTGATGCCGTCAGGTGAAAGCTGCTGAGGGGTAAAGGCAATCGGCCTCCACAAATCAATGATCATCCCCATTTCGCGTCCGAACTGAAAACCTTCGGGCATGACGCCGACGACTGTGTAATTTTCGCCGTTCAGCGACAGAGTTTTGTTCAAGATGTTCGGATCGCCGCCGAAACGCCGTTGCCAGAAACCGTGGCTCAAAACCAGAACGCGATTCTTGCCTTCCGAATCTTCGCCAGTGGCGAAGGTTCTTCCCTGTGAAGCTTCAACGCCGAGCGTCTGAAAGAAGTTGGCGGTAACGGATTGTCCGGTCAATCGCTCCGGTTCGCCTTCGCCGGTCAGATTCGCAGCCCAGCCAGTCAGCGCCGCAATGCTTTCAAACGATTTCGCGTTGTCGCAGTAATGTTTGTAACCGAAAACGGAAACTGAGGCTTTCAAATTTATCTTGATGTAGTTGTGATTGATCGTCACCAACTGTTCAGGATTTTTGTAAGCCAACGGTCGCAGCAGAATGGAATTGACGACGCTGAAGATGGCGCTGTTGGCTCCGATGCCCAAAGCCAGCGTGAGCAGCGCGACGATCGCAAAGCCCGGACTTTTGATCAAAGTGCGAATGCCGAATCGCAGGTCTTGCCACAGAGTTTCCATCATCGCTCCTTCTCAAAACTGAAGATAGACAGGATTGACAGGATTGACTAACGCAAGAACGATAATTTCAACGCAAAGGCGCTGAGATTCAAAGACGCAAAGATGGTTTTAGTGAAGAAATGATTCACGTTGCCACAAGTTGTTAAAACCTAAAGTTGCTTTGCGTCTCTGCCGCTTGGCGTCTTTGCGTTATTTCAATGCTCTGCGTAAGCCCTGAGGATGAAAAACAATCCTGAAAAATCCTGTTAATCCTGTCGAAAAATTTTGTCTTTGGTTTAATGCGTAACGGCTTCTTCTTCTACCACTCGTCCGTCGAACAAATGAATAGAACGGTCGGCGTGACGGGCAAAGCGCGGATCGTGAGTGACCATGCAGATCGTCGCGCCGTTGCGATGAAGCTCGCGCAACAATTCCATCACCGCTTCGCCGTTGACCGAATCCAGGTTTCCGGTCGGTTCGTCAGCCAGCAGAATCAGCGGATCGCCGACGACGGCGCGAGCAACGGCTACGCGTTGCTGCTGACCGCCGGAAAGTTGCGAAGGCAGATGTTTGGCTCGATGAGCCATGCCGACTTTTTCCAGCGCGGCGTTGACGCGTTGTTTGCGTTCGGCGCTGCTCATGCCGCGATAGGTCAGCGGCAATTCGACGTTTTCGTAAACCGTCAGGTCGCCGATCAGATTGAAGCTTTGGAAGATGAAACCGATTTCGCGATTGCGTATGCGCGCGCGCTCCGAAAGGCTCAGTCCCTGAACGGGCTTGCTGTTCAGGCTGTATCCGCCGTCGCTGGGGCTGTCGAGCAAACCCAGAATCGAAAGCAGAGTTGATTTGCCGCAACCAGAGGGGCCGGCAATCGAAACATATTCGCCTTTGTTTATCTCCAAATGAATTCCCGACAATGCGTGAGTTTCGACTTCATCGGTATAAAAAACCTTGGTCACTCCATCCAGGCGCAATA
>CAYRQB010000502.1:0-3504 GCA_964426025.1 uncultured Heliomicrobium sp. | reverse complement strand
AAAGTGGAAATTCAGTGAACGCGAATTCTACATCATCAAATCAGGCTTGCCCACATCGTGGCGCGAACATCGTCAAAGATGATGCTAGGGCGCTCCCGAATTTTTATTCCAACATCGCCAGCCGCCAACACGCCAAAATCTTCCCACATTCAGAGCATTGTTTTAAGATGCTCAGGCCTTCGCCAATGAAGGTGATGCAGGATTGGTAACTTTCGCAATTCAGGCCGCGGAGTTGGTCGTCAACGATTCTCAAGTCGCATCATCGCACCGGATGAGTTCGGAGCCGTGTTAACTACCATGCCCGAAGAATTTGAAACTGCCTTAAACAAGCCGATCAGCGTCTTCTTCTCCTACTCGCACAAAGACGAGTCGTTGATGAAGGAATTGGATAATCATCTGAGCGTCCTCAAACGGAACTCTTTGATTATCGAATGGCACGATAGAAAGATCACGCCCGGAGAGAAATGGGAACAGCAAATAGCAGATCGCCTGAATGAAGCGCAGATCATCCTGCTGCTCATCAGTTCCGATTTTCTGGCCTCGGATTATTGCTACGAAAAAGAGATGAAGCGCGCGCTGGAAAGGGAAGAGCGGGGCGAGGCAGTTGTCATCCCCATCATTTTGCGCCCTTGCAGTTGGGAAGACGGACCTTTCAAAAAGTTGCAGGCTTTGCCCAAAGACGCAAAGGCCGTAACTGAGTGGCCAAACCAGGACGCTGCTTTCACAAACATCGAAGCTGGCATTCGCGCAACTGTAAACCGATTGCGTCAGAAACCTGCCACGCCCGCTCTTGCGCCCAAACCTCTCCTTTCCAGCCTGCAAGAATTCGCCGCTGAGCGGCGGCGTCAGGATGTGGCGGAAATCAAAGTCGCCAATCCTTACCTGTTGGGAGATCAATTTGTCGGACGTAAAAAAGAGTTGGACGATCTGACGGATTGGCTGGTCAACGGCGAAGACAGCGTGTTTTGTATTTGCGATCTGGGCGGTACGGGGAAAAGCGCGTTGGTCTGGCATTGGCTGAATCAAGAAACAACTCGCACTGCGTTGGCCGAACGCGATATTGAGCAGTTCTGGTGTTCGTTTTATGCGCGCGATTACGACGCTAAACAGTTTTTGAGCAAACTGGCGGAAAAACTCGGCGGAGCGATGATTGGCCAATCACGCACGGAGACAGCGCAACGCGAACTACAGCAATTTATCCTGCAACGATTGATGAATCAGAAGTGGTTGTTGGTGCTGGACGGTTTGGAACGCGAGATGGGCGCATTTGCCAACCCCGAAAACCTGCAAAAAGACAGCGAAGAACAGGATTGCCGCAATGAAAACGGCGAAGTCTGGCCACAGGAAAAAGACATACGCGATAACATCTTCGCCGATTTTTTGCGCCAACTACCGACCACCCAGGCAAAGGTGTTGCTCACGTCTCGCCTGTTTCCTGAAAACCTGAATGAGTTGCCGGGCGTGCGTTGTTATCCTTTTGAGCCGATGTCGCCCGAAGACGCCGAAGCCGTCTGGAACCGATTCTGCACGCCGGACGGTTCGGCGCGGCAACGGGAGTTTTTTGAAAGCGTTGGTTTTCATCCACAAGTGATTTCGGTGGTGGCTGCGGCGGTCAACGAACCGTCCTTACGTCTGAGCGATTGGTTCAACAGCGATGATTTTTCCGAAACGGAACGGCAAATGTGTTTGAACGCAACGCCCACCACAGCGCGCCGCCATCGTTGGTTGGACCTGGCCACGCGCGACGTGATGCGGAATCGCCGCGATGCTTGGATGACGCTCTGTTACATCGTTCGACACTCTACAGCCAGCAGTGTGGATGCTTTGATGGACAGTCTGGTGGATCGTGACGGCACAGGCGAATCATTGCCCGGACGCTTTCAGTCCGAAATGAAGCTGCGCGATGAATTGAATTATCTGGTCAAACGGCGGCTGATCGGAGTCGGAGAATCCAACGGAGAGGAAATGGTGGATGTGCATCCGGTCATACGCGGACAGGTCTGGGATTACATCCAAACGCAGTATGCGCGTGGCGGAGAAGCCGGTCAGGAATTGATGCGGCATCTGGAATTGAAAGATTCGCGTGAATTCAGGCTGCGCCTGCTTGACCTTTCCGATTTGAACGAAGGCATTCCGCTGTTGAAAGAATTCGCGGAATCGGACGAGCCCAGCGATTTGCTTGGCGTGCTGGGAAGTTTTTATCCCAGTCCGCAACCCGGCAAACGGCCCTGGCTGGCTGGATTGCCTGCGCTGCGTTTGCGTAAAGATCAGGCCTGGTTGCTGTATCGCACCGGTCACGAATTGATGACGCAAGGGGTGTGGAAAGAATCCACAGCGGTATTCAACCGCGCCGTCATTGCTTATGAACTCTGCGGCGATTGGCGCTCCATCGAAGAATGCCGCCGCAGCCACAACTGGCAATCGCTTTATGGCGGCGAACTTTGGGACGCGGAGCGCGAACTGTTGGAAAAGGGAGAAGGTAAGCACACGCCTTACTGGCTGGCTTTGTTGATGTCCATTCGCCAGCACGACCGCGCGGCGGAGTTGTTGCAATCGCTGCCCGCCGAAACAAGTCGCTGGACGTTGCAAACCACAGCCGAAGCCTGGTTTTACCTGGACGATTACAATCGCGCCGCCGAACTTGCTCGACAGGCCTGGGATCGGCAGGAAAAAGAAAAAGACAGCATCGGCCAAACGCTTTGGGAAGCCGTGACGATGGGGCTGGCGCTGGTTCGATTGGACAGGTTCGACGAAGCCGAAGTTCATTTGAACTTTGCGAAAGCGCGCGGGACTGGATGGGCTTACAACCTGGTGCCGATGTTCGCCCTGGCCGGATTCATCGAGTTGGAATATCGCCGAGCCATGCAAATTAAGCCTGCACGAGAGCGACTGGCTGCGCTGGCCAAGGCAGATCAAGTTTACAAGCAGTATGGCAAATTCGACCAGCACGACAGTTTCCAGATTCCCGCCGCTGAAGCGCATTTGGCTATGGCTCAGATTCATCTGGCGCGAAACGAACGCGACAAATCGCTGGAATTGGCGCAGCGCGCTTTGCAGGTTGCCAGCGGTTCTCATCCTCCGTTCCAGTATCGTTCCGTGGTCAAACGGGCGACGGAATTTTTGACCGCGAAATTACAGCAACCCGCGCCGCCTGTCGCATCGCCGAACCGCGAGGCCATCAATCACGACAAACGATTGCGCGATTGGATCGAGACTCGGCCAAAAAACGAGGCGGTAAAGGAATTTGATGATGGTGAGGAATTTGATGAAGGGGTTGATGTTTTTGAGTAACGGTTCGGCCTTTCCGCCGCGTTAGCGGCGATTGAATTTAGACGTTGGTTTTGACCCCCTTGTCATTACCCACATCTTTTTCTTTGCGCCGGAGGCGTAGCGGATATTAGCCGGTGGTGAGCGCAGCGTAACCACCGGAAATAATGGCGAAAGACCTCCCAGCCCTGAAAGGGCGATGGATGAAGATTTGTATGTCGCCCTTTCAGGGCTGGG
>CAYRQB010000501.1:0-3507 GCA_964426025.1 uncultured Heliomicrobium sp. | reverse complement strand
CAACGGCGACAAACGCCCGGACGTTTTGATTCGCGGCGGGTATTGGGCGGCTCCGGTTGATCCGCGTCAGTCAAACTGGAAATTCGTTCCGGTCAATTTCGGCGAAGACTGCGCTCAGATGCATGTTTACGACGTTGATGGCGACGGGCTGAACGACGTGCTTTCCAGTTCAGCGCATCGTATCGGCGTCTGGTGGCATCAGCAACAAAAAGACGGCAGCTTTGTCACTCACACAATTGACAGCAGCTTTTCGCAATCGCATGCGCTGGAATTGGCGGACATCAACGGCGACGGTTTGAAAGACCTTGTCACCGGCAAACGATTCTGGGCGCACGGGCCTGCGGGCGATGTGAATCCCGGCGATCCGGCAGTCGTCGTCTGGTTTGAACTGCAACGAAAAGGCAGGGAAGTGAAATGGATCAAACACGAAATTGACAACGACAGCGGCGTCGGCACGCAATTCACGGTTGCCGACCTGAACGGCGACAAACGACCTGACATCATCACCTCGAACAAAAAAGGCGTTCACGTTTTTATTCAACAGTGATTGTTGCCAAGGTTGGCGCAGAGAAACAATGAAGCCTCGTATAGTAATAGATACCAATGTCGTAATATCGGCGTAGCGGTCTCAGCGAGGAGCCTCTGCAAAGTTGATGTCTTTGCTCGGCACGAATTGTTTTTAGGTGGAAGTTTCAGTGCCGTTAATGCTGGAATATGAAGAGGTCTTATCACGGCAGCGATTGGAACTTGGGCTTAGCCAGCAAGATGTGGCTGACTTGATTGACGCTATTTGCTTGCTGGCTGAGCATCAAAAGATTCATTTTCTTTGGAGACCATACCTGAGAGACGAAAAGGACGAACTGGTTTTAGAGCTTGCTGTGGCTGCCGGTTGTGATTATATCGTTACGTACAATAAGCGCGATTTTGATGGCGCAGAAAAATTCGGCATGAAAGTGATAAATCCGCGCGAGTTTTTGATAGTGATAGGAGAGCTAAAATGAGCACGTTGAATTTGACGCTTCCACAATCTTTGCAGGAACAGGTGGAAACCCAGGCAAGCAAGGAAGGTATATCAGTAAGTGAGTTCATCTCGCTGGCTGTGGCTGAAAAGCTGGCATCGCTGGCCACCGTTGATTATTTGGCGGAGCGAGCCAAGCGTGGTAGCCGCGAAAAACTTTTGGCCGTGTTGGCTAAGGCCCCTGATGTTGAACCGGAAGATTTCGACAGACTTTAATTCTCTCCCCCACAATGCAAATCCAGAAAAAGAAAATTTACGACGTATGCGTCATCGGTTCAGGCGCGGCGGGCGGATTTATGGTCAAGGAATTGACCGCCGCCGGAGCTGACACCGTTCTGCTGGAAGCCGGCGGGCGTGGCCGATTGGAAGACCTGCACATTCACGACTGGGCTTACGATTTGCCGAAGCGTGGATTTGGTCTATTCAAACAGGCTTCGCTTTACCCTGATGACATTCGCTCGGCGATTGAATTTCGCGGCGACCGTGTCGGCGTTGATCGCATTCGCACATTGGGCGGACGGACGTTTCATTGGAACGCCGTCGCTTTGCGGTTTGCGGCGGACGATTTCCGCGAACGTTCGCTGCACGGCATCGAAGACGATTGGCCGATCAGCTACGAGGAGATTGCGCCGTTTTACGGTTACGCCGAACGCGAAATGCACGTCTTCGGCACGCGCGAAAATCTGGCGGTGTTGCCCGACGGAGATTTCGTCGCCGAATCGCCCAGGCTTCGCTGTTCGGAATATCTGGCGCAAAAGAAGATTGCCAAACTCGGCATCAAGATGATTCCGGTTCGCAAAGCCGTCTTGCTGAAAAGCCGCAAAGGGCGTGGGGCTTGTCATTATTGCGGCCACTGCATGGACGTTTGCGACGTGCGAGCGGTTTGGTCTTCGGACGTGACCGTCATTCCCGAAGCAATGGCGACCGGCAAACTGACGTTGAAGACAAACGCGCTGGCGCGGGAAATTCTGGTCGGCAAAGATGGCCTGGCCTCCGGCGTATCGTTCGTCAATCGTGTCACAGGTAAAGAAGAGCAGGTTTTCGCTCGCGTTATCGTGCTTGGTTGCGGAGCCGTCGAATCGCCGCGCTTGTTGCTGAATTCCAAAAGCGAAAAGTATCCGAACGGCTTGGCCAATTCGAACGACCTGGTCGGGCGATACTTCGGCGGTCACATCACAGTCGGCGCGACGGCTTACTTGAAAGACCTGGTTGGCAAAGACACTTGGGCTGGCGACGGCGCGACCGATCACGCTTACATTCCGCGTTATAACCAGACGCGAGGCAAAAAAGATTACGTCGGCGGTTGGGGAATGCAGATGAATTACGCCAGCCAGGTGACGCCGCATCACGCCAAATCGGTCGGCGGATTTGGCTCGGACTACAAACGCCGAGTCCGCGACTTGCAACCGGCAATGTTTCAAATCGGAGCCTGGGGCAAAGGCGAACACCGGGCCGACAACCGCATCACCGTTGATCCGAACAAGAAAGACAAACACGGCATCCCGATCCCAATCGTGAATTTCAACTGGGGCGAAAACGATCTGAAGCTGTTCAAGGAAATGCGCGAAGGACTGTATGAAGTGATTGACGCCTGCAATCCCGAACTGGTCATCCGAGGTAGCGACACGCCCGGCGGCTTCGCCAGCCACGAAGTCGGCAGTTGTCGAATGGGAGTTGATCCGAAACGCTCGGTGCTGAACGCTTACAACCAATCGCACGAAGTCAAAAACCTGTTCGTCGTGGACGGCAGCAGCTTTACGACCTTTTCCGAAAAGAATCCGACGCTGACCATCGCGGCACTTTCAACTCGTGCCGCGCGATACATCGCTCAGCAGCGCAACAAGGGCAATCTGTAAGGTTCAGCTTCAAAACGATAGCGACGACCACTCACGAATTTTCTTTCCTGCCTGAGACGAAGCACCACGTTTTATCGCTTATTTGGACAAGGAGGTTGGCATGAGAAAAAAGAATTTGCTGTTTTTGTCCTTTGCGGTTTCGGTTGCCATCGTGGGAGCGCTGCATTTCATCGCATATCGTCGCGGAATTGAACTGAGCCTGATACTGGCTCTTTGCCTGGCAGCATTGATCGTTCACCCGCTCTTGCTGAAGCCGTTGACGAAATTGAATCAGCGGTTGCTGGACAGGCAAAAAGCGAGAGGACGTGATTTGGATGAAGAAGAAAAACACGAAATTTCAATGGGGTTGATCAGTTTGCGACCGGTTTGGCAGGCGGAATCGCCTCAGCAAATCTCGCTGCCTATCAAACAGCGCTTGGTTCCGTGGGTGCTGTTGGCGTTGATAGTCCTATACCTCCTTCCCATGTTCGTTCAGTCTTCTGCGGCAAAATGGGTAGTTGTGGGAGATATTGCAGGCATTATTTGCATCTTTTTTTTACAACCTGATCGGACTCAGAACCTACAGAAAGGAAACTAACCTGTGTTTGAAAAACGAAAACTAAAATATCTGGCAGTGTTGGTGGTGATTCTTGT
>CAYRQB010000500.1:0-3515 GCA_964426025.1 uncultured Heliomicrobium sp. | reverse complement strand
CGAGCGCGTCCGGCTTGACGGCGCAAACTGTTCTGCTGGCGTTCGATTTCGGCCAGAATATCGGCGACTCGCGACAGATTTTGTTTTGAAGCTTCCAGCTTCAATTCCGCCGCGTGCTGACGCATCTTGAATTTGGAAATGCCTGCGGCTTCTTCAATCAACGCGCGGCGATCCATCGGTTTTGCCGAAAGCACCTGTCCGATGCGTCCCTGTTCGATGATGGCGTAATGCGCGCCGCCCAAACCCGTCCCGGCGAACAAATCCTGAATGTCGCGCAACCGGCACGAACGACCGTTCATTTCGTATTCGCTTTCGCCCGTGCGATACAAACGGCGGCCAACGGTGATTCGCTCGCCTTCATGGAAAATCTTGACGGCAGTTTCCGCTGTCATCCGGCGGCGTTTTTTCGCCGGTTGAGCCTGAGCGGGCGTTTGTTCGGGCGATTGCTCGGTATCGGCTTCCTGTGTTTCTGATGATTGTTCAGCGTTTTCGGCGGATGTTTCGGTTCCAGACTTGGCTTGTTCGGCTTCGGCCAGCATTTCGGCTTGCAGAGCGGTGGCTTGTTCGGCGGCTTGTTCAGCCATTTCGGCGGCTTCGGCGGCGTGTTTTTCAGCGTCGGCTGCGGTGGCTTCGCCGCGAATCTCGAAAGTTTCGTGGACGACCATTGTCAACAGGACTTCGGCCATGCCAGCCGCCTGACGGTTGCGACTGCCCTGGAAGATGACGTCTTCCATCTTGCTGCCGCGCAGAGCTTTCGCCCGCTGTTCGCCGATCACCCAACTGATGGCATCGGCAACATTCGATTTGCCGCAGCCGTTCGGACCGACGACGGCTGTGATGCCCTCTTCGTCTAGGATGACTTCGGTCGGGTCGCAAAAAGACTTAAAACCTTGTAGAAAAAGTTTCTCAATCCTGAGCATTGGACGATCTTACCACCTTGGGGAACTTTGACGAGATACCACAACTAATTGCGTAGCTGAAAACGAAGGGCGCACTTTACGGTAGTGGCTAGGCTTTGTCAAACCTGCGATTTTTTGAATTTGCGAGGCCGCGAGAGGCGGGAAGTTTGCCTTACGCCAAGTCCAAAACTCGCAAGAAAGAAGCGAATTTTCCGCCAGTTTTGGACTTGGCGTAAAGCGGCAAGCGAGTAGTTTTCAGGTCACGAAGCCATTGTTCTTTCAAAATACGGTTGCATCAGTTTGATGCCCGACAACCCTGGCAAAGTCGCCATCTTGGCGTCAACTTCGCTGACGAGTTTGCGACCCAGATCGCCTGGGAAGAGTATGGAAAAGAGCCGATTGACCTCCGACGGCGTTTTGACTCCGGCTCCGACCGGAACCCAATTGAACTCCAGAAGCTTTCTGGTCAGCCATTGAGCGCCGCGCGATTGTTCCAGCAGTTCGCGGGCGTGGTTGAAATACCAGGCGAAATGTCGCCGCTCCTGTTTGGCAATTCGCTCGCACAGAGTTTTCAGCGCAGGGTTGCGGGTGAAGTTTCGCAGATGTTCGTATCCGCGAAGCGTGGTCATTTCCTGAATTGCGCCGAAAGACAAATATACAGCAGGGAATTGGCTGTAGAAAATTTTTGACAGCAGCGGAGCGAACAGCATTTCCAACCACTCGTTCAGTTTCGCGCGGCCTTTGGCCTTTTCTATCCGATCTTCTTCCAGTTTGTGACCGCACACGGCCAGCAGGTTGGCCAGTTCGTAACCGTGAAAGAACTCTTCGTAATTCCAGGTTGTCAGAAAAGCCGAGACGTCAGGCTTAAAAGCGATCTTCATTTGCAGAAGCATTCGCAAATAGCGAATGGTTTGGCTTTCAATGTCGGAAAAATAGGTCAGCACAAATTTTTCGTCGTCGGTCAATCCGACTTGTCGCGCTTGTTCCCAGTCCAGGTCTTTGGTTTCGATTTTGGCGGAAACTGAAATGTATCGGTCGAATTCTGGTCTCATCAAATTGGCTCCTGTCTTGAATCGAAATTAGGCGGATGATCCCTTGAAAAGCAAAAAGGGCAGGCATTATCCAACGATTTCTTTTCGCTGGTTAATGTCTGCCTCTTATACGGCACGATCCGCAAACTGGATTTAAGCGATCAGCGGAATATCAGCCAGGGTTACTGGCCGAAGACTCCCACCAGAACCAGAATCAATCCGACGACGATGTGCAAAATATCGTCGGTTCGCGTCCATTTGAAATATTGTTTGGGAAAGAGATTGGAGTAGCTGGCGACGGCCTGGTAAAGATCAATCAAACCGAAGCCTATGTTGAATGTTCTGACTGCTCCGTCGTAACCGGCCATTATGATGATTGCGCCGATGACGCCGAAAACAATGTGGAAGATGTTGTAAGCAGGCGCACCGCTGGTGGGGCTTTTGCTGGCCGGGATGATAAACCCCAGAATGCCGACTAAAACCAGAATCGGAGCAAAGATCGCCAGAGTAAGGAAGTTCAGATTGTCGAGTATCATCGGGGCAGCCTGTGGGGATGATGAGTTTTGAGTTTCGGATCAGGGCGCTAAACTCCGATCCAAAATCGAAATCAACCGCTACTTCACATCGAGCAATTCGACATCAAAGAGCAAAGTTGCATTGGGCGGTATTTTCGGCGGCGAGCCGCTGACGCCGTAGCCCAAATTGCCCGGAATGATCAGTTTTCGTTTGCCGCCGACTTTCATGGACATGACGCCTTCGTCCCAGCCTTTGATAACCTGACCTACGCCGATGGTAAAAGTGAACGGCTGTCCGCGATCCACCGAACTGTCAAACTTATTGCCGTTTTCCAGCGTGCCGGTGTAATGCACGGTGACCTGTTTGCCGGGCGACGGACTGGCTCCGGTTCCGACCACCTGATCAACATACTTCAGCCCGGAAGCCGTGGCGGTTTCGCTGCCGCTACCTGCGCCGTCTTTGAAGACGAACCAGTAAATTCCGAAACCGAGTAGCAAGACGACGATCAGCGAGCCAAGAACCAGATTTGTTTTGTCGCCCTGTTTTGTTTGAGAAGCCGCGTTCTTTGGAACGTAGCCCTTTGCTTTTTTCTTTTGATCGCGTTTTGACAAGCGGAAATACTCCTTCCTGACACGGCCTGAAAAGGCCTGAATTATATGAGTTCGATGATGCCGGTTGAGCCAGGCGGAAATGCTAAAGGGCTACTCGACCGGTAGCCCTTCTGCGTGAGTTGGACTGGGAGGCAGGGAGTCGAACCCCGATAGGCGGATCCAGAGTCCGCAGTCTTACCATTAGACGACCTCCCAACAAAAGCGGGCAAAATATATGAGCCGAACCTAGATATGTCAACTGTCGAGACGACGGAAAATGGATTGGGCTGTCAGTTGAAGGAGTATCGGCGCAATTTGAAAGTGTGTGGGTATCCACGTTGCCCATAACGCGGGCTGCGCCTAAGATCGCACCATGTCAATCCTGATTGCTGAAGATAATGTTGCTCAACGCGCTTATCTGCGCGAATTGCTGGAGCGCGAGTTTGACGGTTACAAACCGATTCTGGAAGCCGCCGATG
>CAYRQB010000499.1:0-3527 GCA_964426025.1 uncultured Heliomicrobium sp. | reverse complement strand
GGATATTGATCCGGCTGAAGTCAACAGCCCGACTTTCACACTGGTCAACCAGCACGAAGGCCGTATGCGCCTTTATCACCTTGATCTTTACCGCATCGAAGGCGAGGCGGACGAATTGCGCGAACTTGGTCTGGAAGAAATGCTGGAAGAAACGAATTCGGTCGTGCTGATTGAATGGCCTGAACGCTTGCGCAAGTTAAGGATACCGAACGCCATTGAGGTGCAAATCCATGATCTCGGCAGCGACGAAAGAAGGCTGAGAATCTGTTATGCTGTGAGGCATTGATCACTGTCAAAATCTGTCGTTGAAAGATCAAATTTATGAGCGCTTTGTCTTCCACCACCAATACGCCTAATTCACAGATTGCCGCTTCGCTGCGGCTGAGTGAAGCCAAGCTGGCAGGCATCCTTGCATCAGCAATGGATGCAATCATCACTGTTGATGAAAACCATCAGGTCGTGCTTTTCAATACTGCGGCGGAAAGAATGTTTCGTTGCCCGGCGTCAGAGGCATTGGGACAAAGTCTGGATCGTTTTATTCCTGAACGTTTCAGAACCGCCCATCGAGAACACATCAGGTTTTTTGGCGACACACAGACCAGTCAGCGGTCAATGGGCAAATTGCGCCCATTGTATGGATTGCGCGGCGATGGAGAAGAGTTTCCGATTGAGGCAACGATTTCACAGGTTGACACCGACGGTCACAAACTGTTTACGGTCATCATCCGCGACATCACCGAAAAGAAAAGACTGGAAGCGCAATTTTTGCGCGCTCAGCGAATGGAAAGCATCGGCACGCTGGCCGGCGGCATCGCGCACGATTTGAACAACGTGCTTTCACCAATTTTGACCGCTGTGGAATTGCTGCAAATGCGGTTTACTGATGAAAGCAGCCAGCGCCTGCTCAACATTTTGCACACCAACGCCATCCGCGGCAGTGAAATGATCCGCCAGGTTCTTTCGTTCGCGCGCGGAGTCGAAGGTGAGTATGCGCCTTTGCAACCCAATCATCTGATTAAGGAAATAGTCAAAATCCTGAGCGACACATTGCCTAAAAACATCGAGATCGTGTTTGCGGTTTCAAACAACCTGTGGGGAGTAAGAGGAGACGCCACTCAGCTTCATCAGGTGCTGATGAATCTTTGTATCAATGCGCGAGACGCCATGCCGCAGGGAGGTAGGCTGCGCATCGAAGCGGAAAACGTCGACATTGACGACCATTACGCGCGCATGAACGTCGAAGCCAAACCCGGCAAATATGTCTGCGTCACAGTGGTTGATAACGGAGTCGGAATCCCCGACCAGAACCTGAGTAAAATTTTTGATCCATTTTTCACCACCAAGGATCACGGCCACGGAACCGGTTTGGGGCTGTCAACCGTGGTTGGCATAGTCCGCAGTCACGGTGGATTTGTAAACGTTTACAGCGAGCTCAGCAGGGGCGCGCAATTCAAAGTTTATCTTCCGGCCAGCGAACTCGCCCAACACTCTCAACCCTCGACCGTCCGCCCGGAGTTGCCAGCCGGAAACGGTCAGTTGGTTCTGGTGGTTGACGACGAAAACTCGATTCGCGAAATCGCCCGGGAAACACTGCTCTCATTTGGCTATCGGGTGCTGACGGCAAATGACGGCACAGAAGCATTGGCCCTGTTCGCTTCGCGTAAGAATGAAATCAGCTGTGTCATTACAGATATGATGATGCCTTACATGGACGGGCCGGCAACAATTCGCGCCATTCGCAAACTCGATCCTGAAATGAAAATAATCGGCACCAGCGGTCTGAAGGCCAGCGAAAAAACCGAGGAAGCGGCTCAACTGGGAATGTCCGCCTTTCTGCAAAAACCATACACGGCTGAACGGTTGTTAAAAACTTTGGCCAATGTTCTGTCGAATAAATTCATCAGCTAAATCAGAGCAGGCAACATTGAGACGATTTCCATGGACAGGATGCTCAAGACTGTTGGCGGGACTTACCTGATCACCAGTTCCGCAAATGTTTCAGTCAGGTTTGAATCCTCTTCATCCTGAAGAAATCATTTCAATCCGGTCTCAAAACTTATTGCCGATTTAGATCAGGATAAAAATGCGCAGCGGCCATCGAGAAACCGCTGCGCTTAAAATTCTTGGGCTGACGAGTGAGAGAAAACCTTGTCATCGGGCAATTTCAAATCGCAGGTTGTAAGGATCAATGAACAGATGATCGTGAACGGCGGCGACGCCTGGAGCATGGCTGATGGCTCCTAAAATAGCCCTTTTCTCTTCCCAGGAATTGACCGCTCCGGTCAATGTCACTTCACCCGCATCAACATTCACCCTGATCCTATCTGCTTCACGGTCGGCGCGGCGTTCAAGGACATCTTCGATCAGAAATTTGACACGCTCTGCTTCCACCGGCATGCAAACCTGAATCTTGTTGGTCAATCCCCTAACGCCCGGCAATTGACTGATTGCGCGCTCTGAGTCTATTCGCTCGCGGTAATATTCAACATCGCCTTCCAGAGTCACCCAGCCATTGGACACGGTCGAATGGATTTTGTCGGCCGGAACCAGAACGTTCCAATCCAAAGCGTGGCGAACTGCCTTGGCGACCTGTTCATCATCCAGTTGCAAACTGCCCGGAATATGAACTTCGATGTTATTGACCACGTCCAACACGCCTTGCACACGATGCGCAGCCTGTTGCGCTGCAAGTTTTTTCGCGTTATTGTCAACCTTGCCAGTCAAAGCGACGACTCCCTTATGAACCGTCACCCCGACTTCAGTCTGTCTGACCCGTGAATCCCAACCCAGTTGGAACAATACTTCACTTTGCAATTCTTCATCACTCTTGTAAGTCATGATTTCCACCTCCTAAACTTCAGGTCTCACCATAACCGAAGCCGGGACAGCCTCTATACGTTTTTGACCTCTACGCCGACTGCTTCTTTTACAGGCACTTTCGGCAAAACCATTTCCAAAACTCCATCTTTCAAATTGGCAATCACTTTTCCCGGGTCAATTTCTGCCGGCAACCTGACAGCACGACAAAAACTGTTGCTGCGTCTTACGCTGAATACCACTTTATCCGTCGTTTCTTCATTTTTCTCTTCCGATTGCCCTTCAATGATCAAACGTTCCGGCTCAGCGCTGACTTTGATTTCATTGGCTTTGAATCCCGGCACTTCCGCCTGGACGACAATTTGATTCTCGCCCTCTTTGACCGTCACAGGAATATGACGCAACAATTCAGATTCGGCACGAAACCAGTCATCCAGCTCAAAACCCATTCTTCGTCCGCGCTCTTCGAAAAATTCGTAGGCTCGTTTGGCAATGGATTTGGTGACATCTTCCATCCGTTCAATCAGTTTTTCGGCTTCGACGAAAAGAGGACTTCCTTTCTCAGCCGTTTCAACTTGTTTCGGTTCAAGCGCTTGTTGTGTTTTCATCTTCGTACCTCCTTATGATGAACAAATTTTCTTCCTCCCAGGCTCGACACCGGTATCGTAAGACAGCAACACTTATGCCATCAGCCATCTCGTTGAAAAATG
>CAYRQB010000498.1:0-3538 GCA_964426025.1 uncultured Heliomicrobium sp. | reverse complement strand
AAATGCTGAAACTTGGCCGAGTCAAGGAACACGACAAGATGCGCGAATACGGCGGGTATATCGAAACTCAGGGGCGGCGATTGACCCAGGTGATCAACAACATCCTGGATTTTTCGCGAATCGAATCCGGCAAGAAGGAATACAAGTTTGAAAAGGCAGACGTGCGCGAATTGATCATTGAGGCCATCGAAGCCTGCAAAGGCCGAGCCAGCCAAAGCGGGCACGCAATCAAGTTCTCGCAACCTGAGCAGGCATTGCCGCCGGTCTCGGTTGATTTCGACGCCATGTCGCTGGCCTTGATCAACCTGTTGGACAACGCCATCAAATATTCCGGCGAAGCCAAAGAGATCGAACTGAAACTTGAGCGCAAGGAGAATTTCGTGCGGATAGCCATCACCGATCACGGCATAGGAATTTCGCGCGAAGAGCAGGAAAAGATTTTCGAGAAATTTTATCGCGTCAGCACCGGTCTGGTTCACGACGTGAAAGGCAGCGGGCTTGGACTGTCAATCGTCAAACACATTGTCGAAGCTCATGGCGGCAGGATCACAGTCCGAAGCGAAGTCGGACTGGGAAGCACTTTCACAATTCATCTGCCGATCAAGGATGAGCGCGACACAGCAAATCTGGAGAAGAGTTCTTTATTGACGCCTTCATCGGGCGGACGGCTTGGGTCTGGTGATTTTCCGGCTGAAGCGGAGACGACGAACTGAATTGAGCATGAAAAAAGTATTGATAATTGAAGACGACCAGATAATGGCTATTGCTTTGCGGGATGGTCTGGAATCTGAAGGCTATTCGACTGAAGTCGAAAGCGACGGCCCATCGGGGCTGCGCGCGGCGATGGAAAAAGAATTCGATCTGATAATTCTGGATGTCATGCTGCCGAAGCTGAGCGGTTTTGACATCTGCCGACAGCTTCGCGCCGTGGGCAACGACGTTCCATTGATCATGCTGACAGCGCGCAGCCTGGAAGCCGAAAAGATCGAAGGTTTGAAAATCGGCGCCGACGATTACATCACCAAACCTTTCAGCCTGATGGAACTGCTGGAAAGAATCGAAGCCTGCCTGAGCGCGCGCGTCTGATCGAGCGCCTGATCGAAATCTTCACCTCATCCCACTTTGCGACATTGATTGAGTTGCGGCATCCTCAGCTTGAGTATAAATTCCTGATAACTGCTCAATTAATGAAACCGGATTATGAAAATTGACAACAACACAATTGCTGTCGTTACCGGAGCCGCCGGGGGCATAGGTCGAGCGTTGGCTGTTCGCCTGGCTGCCGAAGGCGCTCAACTGGCCATCGCCGATGTCAACAGCGCAGGACTTGATGAAACTGCGAAGCTCGCAGCCAAACCCGGCGTCAGGATTTCCACTCACATCGTTGACGTTTCAGACCGCGAACGCATGCAGGCTTTCGTTGACGAAGTCGTCGCCGAACACGGTCGCGCTCATCTGATTATCAACAACGCGGGAGTCGGTTTGGGCGGAACGGTCGAAGAGCTTGGCATCGAAGACATCGAATGGCTGATGAGCATCAATTTCTGGGGAGTGATTTACGGAACGAAGATGTTTCTGCCGATCTTGCGCCAACAACCGCGCGGACACATCGTCAACATTTCTTCCGTCTTCGGTCTGGTCGGACCGCCGGGTCATTCTGCTTACGCGGCAAGCAAATTCGCCGTGCGCGGATTCACTGAAGCTTTGCGTCACGAAATCAAAGGCGGCAATGTCACAGTGACTTGCGTTCATCCGGGCGGAATCCGGACAAACATCGCCCGCAACGCTCGCGTCGGAATTGGCGCTGATTCGGCGACGGCTGAAAGAGAAAGAGAGTTTTTCAACAAGGTCGCCAAAACCATGCCTGAAACCGCCGCCGATGTGATTGTGCGCGGAGTGTTGCGCAACAAAGCGAAAATCCTGATCGGTTCGGACGCCTGGTTTATTGACAAGGTTCAGCGGTTGATGCCGGTCAGTTACTGGAAACCGCTGGGCAAAATGCTGGAAGTGTTGGCAAAGTAAATTCGGAGGTTTGAGAATGCCAAGTTGGCAAGCGCGCGCGATTTCAACTTTCATTCGATTGGCCATCAAACGTCGGCCTGATCCGCAAGCCGACGAGTTGAAAATTGTGCGAAAAGTTCGCGGCTGGCTGGAACCGCCCAGGGTGCTGCTCTCGCTTTTCGGCACAAAGGCCGATGTCACGCCGGTCAACGAACGCGGTATAAAAGGTGAATGGAACGTCTGGACTGACGATCCGCAGCATACCGTTTATTACCTGCACGGCGGCGGTTACGTTGCCTGTTCGCCAGCCACACATCGTGCCTTCACAACGCATCTCTCGCGAGCCGCCAATGCCAAAGTCTTTTCGCTGGATTATCGTCGCGCGCCCGAACATCGCTTTCCGGCGGCGGTCAAAGACGCGGTTGAAGCTTATCGCTGGTTGCTGGAAAACGGCGAATCGCCATCGAACATCATCATCGGCGGAGATTCTGCCGGCGGCGGATTGGCTTTGGCGACTTTGATTTCATTGCGCGACGCCAAACTGCCTTTGCCGCGCGCGGCATTTCTGCTGTCGCCGTGGACTGATCTGGCCTGCACGGGCGAATCGCTCGACGCCAACGAAAAAACCGATCCGCTTTTTTTCGCTGAAACCATCCGCCGCGTCGCGCCGATTTATTACGGGACGGCTTCTCCGCGCGATCCGCTGGTTTCGCCGCTTTACGCAGACCTTTCAGGGTTGCCGCCACTGCTGATTTACGCCAGCGACATCGAAGCCCTGCTCGACGATTCGACGCGATTGGCCGATCGCGCCGCGCAATTCGGCGTCGAGGTTGATCTGCGCATCTGGCCAGGATTGCCGCACGTTTGGCCGATTTACATCGCGTTCAAATTGCCCGAAGCTTCGACTGCGATTGATGAAATCGCGGAGTTCATCAAACAACCATTTTCGCAGCCGCACGCAAAAAAGACTGCGGCTTAGTTGTAAATCCAATCCGTTTGCCTGAAGAATTATCCGGCCAGGCCGACGGTCTGTTTCATTCACCCAAAAAATCATGAGCAATCCCAGCAATCATCTGGTAGTCGTCATCGGCGCAGGCCCGGCGGGAATTTACGGCGTGCGCAAACTGGCCGAAGCAGGTCACGAAGTCATCGTATTGAACCGCGACATCAAACCCGGCGGTCTGGTCGAATACGGCATTTACTTCAACAAGCACAAATTGAAAGAAGGCGTGCGAAAACAGTTCCGTATGATTCTGGCCGATCCGCAAATTCATTACGTCGGTCACGTCAAAATCGGCCAGCAAGCCGATCTGACGCTCGAAGAAGTTCGCGAACTGCTCGCGCCATCGGCCATCGTCGTCGCCGCCGGAGCGCAAGGAACAAAGGCTCTTGGCATTCCCGGCGATGACGCCAAAGGCGTTTATCACGCGAAGGATTTGGTTTACCACTTCAACGGATTGCCGGAATTCACCAAGCGCGATTTCCAGATGGGCGACCGCGTAGCCATCATCGGCGTCGGCAACGTCATGGTTGACAT
>CAYRQB010000497.1:0-3540 GCA_964426025.1 uncultured Heliomicrobium sp. | reverse complement strand
GACAATCGCAAATTGATTTGATCCAAACCCAGATTATCGCCTTGCGGTCCGGCATAAAGAACCTCGACCGGAGCGCCGCCGATTGTCGCCGTCACAGCGCTCAAACCGCTGCGAAACCGCAGGCCGGTTCCAAACAAAATCAGAAACACGTGCTCGGCGGGATCGCTGACATCTATCGGCACGGCGACGTATTGGTTTTCGGCAAAACTGAACTGGACTATTTTTTCGTAAACCTGTTCGCCGTTCGCTCTGACACGCAGCAATGAAGCCGCCGCTGCGTCTTTGCCGTTGGCATTCGCCGAAAACAATCCGGGCGAAACGTTGTCAACCGGAACCGTGGCGATGGAAACCGCTCCGGCTTCGTTGAAGACAGAAATCGTAGCCGTACCTGTCACCGTGCCCGATGGAATCATGTAATTGATCTGAGTCGGCGAAACGAAGAACAGCGGAGCCAGTCGTTCGACGCAAGCGCCGTCTTTGACGCGAACCGTCGTGCCGTTCAAACGTTCGACAGGCAAACCGTCGCTTGAAAGCGGATAAAGCGAGAAGTTCGTTCCCCACGCTGACACCAGCGAATCTGGAGCAAGCGCGCCCGATTTCAAACTGGCAGATGAAACCGTCGTAAAGCTTTTCGTCGAACCGAAGTCAGGAAACAGGAACGAGCTTGATGACCGTGTGATCGGCACGCAATCGCCCGCCAGCATTTCGCGCACTGGTTGACCGTCAGGCCAGCGACCCATAAATCGCTGCTCGCTGTTGCCGTTGCCAAGCGCAATTCGCTTCCCTGCTTCGCTGCCAGTCAAGGCGTAATCCGCCAGAGCGTCAAACAAACGATAGACTCCGTAATAATCCAGAGCGTTGTCATCGCTGCCCATCGAAGGCGTGCCGTGTTCGGCGTCGAGCTTGTAACCAAGACGTGTTTCGCTGCGCAGCATGACGAATTCCTTTTCGCTGGCTGGCAGATTCGCGCGGTCGTAAATCTCCTTGCCCATTCGGTGATCGCAAACGCCGTCGTTTTCGTAAACCTGCACGATCAATTTCACCTGCTGAGGCCAGTCAACGAATTGTTTGATGTTGAATTGGTAGTAGTACCACGGAGCCATAGCGTAAATGAAAGCTCCGTTCTTTCCCCAACCACGATCTATCACGCCGCGTTGCATCATCGCAGGCAGAGCCGCCGCTCCGTACGAATGACCGGCGAAACCGACTCGCGTCAGATCGAAGGACGAACCGTAGCGATTGACCGCTTCCTCGAATCCGGCCCAGATCGTGTCGTATCGTTTTTCGTGAAGCGTGACGTCAAATGAAAGAATCTGGAATGGCGCGTAAACCAGCGCGAACCCACGACTGACAATGTGATTGATCAACGAACGATATTCCGCCGGATCGTTGTTGTTGTATCCGGGCGCGAAAAAGATGACCGGCACAGGCTCTGTCATTCCTGCCGGACGGAAGACCTGGACCTTTTCCCGGTCGTAAAGCGGGCTGGCGAACTTTTCGACCGTCACGGCGAAATTTCCATTTGCGCCGTAACCGGATTGAATCGGCGGTATCGGGCCTTGCGCGAGCACGGAATGGCTCAGCGCGCTGATAAAAGCGAACGCAAACAAGAGGTTTTTCATAACTGTCAGTGATCGGTTTGGTGTTTGTGGCTGTTGGGAAAATTGAAATTCGTTGCGCCGGATTGCGCAATATCTTTTTACAACGATCCAACCGTGATGGCAACAGTTGGATCAAGAAGCGGATTCACCTGCTTTGAAATGATTCGACCCGCGATAGGCCGCCAGCAAGACCATCACGAACAATGGCAAAACGATAATCACTCCGACAGTGCCCAGCATACGTTCGCCTACCCAAAAGGTCATAAACAGATTGAAACCCAGAATGCCGAAGTACAATCCGACCGCGCCCAAAGCCTTGTAACGGTAATTCAAAATTCCGGCGGTCAGATTGGCGGTTCGTGCAAAAACAGGTTTTTCCAGCCAGACGAATAATCGCAGGATGACAAAACAAACAAAGTACCAGCCGAGGAAATTTGCCAGCGTGATTCCGAAATAGCTGCCGCCACCTGGGTAGTAATAAATCTTGCCCAGAAACCAGCGGTCGCCGAGCAAGGCCACTGGGTCAATGATGATGTCCAGATACATCATCAAAAACGGAGCGAGGAAATTCACCTTCCAGCTTCGCCTGATTTCTTCGGCATTCATCACCTGAACATCGCGTCGGCTTGCCTGCAAACGCCCGATCAGCGTCGTTGCCAATTCCCAACTGACGTAAGACAGAAAGGTGAACGACAGCGAATCCATGAAAGGAACTCCGGCAATCCAAAGCTCTCTGTCAGATGTCGTGTTGATGTAATAGTAAAGTCCGAACGGAAAACCCGTGCCAGCGACAGCCGAACTCCATTCGCAGACGAAAGCAATCAGATACGCCAGCACTGTGAACAGAGCCGTCCGCTTCCATCCGATGTGCGTGATAGCCAGAAACAAATAGCAAGCGAGGAAAACAAAGACGTAAGGACGGAGCAGAACTGTTCCAATCAGAAGTTCGATGAAATGAAGCATGAGTAGTGGCAGGTGAATGTCAGAATTTGGAGAGTCCTTATTTTGTCGTCGAATTCACGACGAAGTTGCTGATGCCTGAAACCTCAATCCTGATACCTGAGAAAACCCAAAATGCCGATGCCTGCGGCGATTTTTTGGGGGATCATCAGGGATCAGGAATCAGGAATCAGGAATCAATTCTCGCCATACCAAATGATCTGCTTTTCGATTCGCAAACAATCTTGATCTACTTAACGCGTTTCAATTTCACAATGCGACCGATGGCCATCCACTCTTCGATGTATAGATTTCCCTGTTTGTCCCAGCAAACTCCGTGCGGAGCGATGAACTGGCCGTCCAGCCAACCGTCGCGCGGGACTCTGTTGGTGGCGCGTTTTTTCGGATCAAGGTTGTCGCCCAGGTGAGTAATCAGTTTGTTGTTTTTGTCGAAGATGGAAACACGTCCTGACAAATCGCCGACGACCAGATCGTTTCCGCGAATGTGAAGCGTGGCTGGCAAACGAAGCAAATCGCCGTCGCCCGGCAAAGTTTTCAAGTGCTTGCCTTCCAGCGAAAACCATTGCAGGCGATGATTGGCGCGGTCTGTGACCAAAACGGACGGTGTCTTTTCGCGAGCGTCAACAATGATGGCGTGCGGAGTGTTGAACTTGCCGTCTTCCATCAAATCAACAGTCGTGCCGTCATCTGTCTTCTGCTTGGTGGATTTGCCTCCCCAAGAACTGACGTATTCGCCTTTGGCGTTGTAACGATGTATGTAATTCGCGCCGTAACCGTCCGTGACGTAAAACTCGCCGTTCGGCGCAAAGGCTATTCCGGTTGGTTTGAACTGACTCTTATCTTTATAAACTCCGGATTGTTCGGGGAAACCTTTCACCCAGACAGTTTCGCCATCGAGCGTGATTTTGCCGAATTCGCTTCGCGCCAGATTGGTCAGGTAAATGAATTCCTGATTGCCTTCGCGTCGAATCTGCATTCC
>CAYRQB010000496.1:0-3555 GCA_964426025.1 uncultured Heliomicrobium sp. | reverse complement strand
CGTGCCAGCCTTCGACGACTTGCGGCCCCGAAGCTCCAATGCCGACCAGCATTCGACCTTGCGTCAGCAAATCAATCGTCATCGCCGTCGCCGCAGTCATCGCCGGAACGCGAGCCGTCATTTGCATGATCGCCGTGCCGACTTTGATCTTTTCGGTTTTCGCCGCCAGCCAGACCAGCGGGCTGACCGCGTCAGAACCGTAAGCTTCCGCAGTCCAGACCGAATGAAATCCCAAACGGTCGGCTTCCTGAGCCAGCGCCACGTTGTCCACGGGCGAAGATCCCCAATAACCAACATTCAATCCAAGCCTCATTGTGCCTCCTAAAGTGTCGAACTGATTTCCGAAATTTGCCGCAGATAATTTGCCGAAGTTTTCTTCGCCGAACGCTCGACGCGATTTTGCCACAGCCATTCGACGATTGCCGCCGCTTCTGATTGTTTGCTGTGTTCGGCTTCGACCGCCAATCGAGCGGCGTAAAACAAATACACCAGACGCTCGGCCAGTTCGCGGAAGAAAACTCCTGCGGATGCTTCATCCAACGACAGAGCCGAATCAATATCGCCTCGCAATTCATCCAGCTTGCCCAGGCCGCGAGCTTTCAACTGTTCGTTGCCGAGCGAATCGAACATTTGCCGCAAATGATCGCAACTCGCTTCGTGCAATTTCGCTCGTTGGCAATCGCGCACTGATTGAGCGATCAAGGTTCCGTGCGCGCCTTCCCAGGCTTCGAAGATGACGGAATCGCGCAGCAATCGCGGCAGCACTGAAAAGTTTTCCATCGCGCCGTTGCCGCCCAGAACTACTATGACTCGCCGAATCACTTCGGTCGCCGAAAACGAACTGCGGTATTTGTTCAGATTGATCATCAGACGGAAAAACTTCTTCGTCGTTTCGTCGGCTCGACCGGATTCGATTTCGTCGCGCAGATGAGCCAGATACAAACTGCCCGAAGTTATCGCCATCGTTTCTGATTTCATTTCGGCCAGCGCTTCCTGAATCAGCGGAAAGTTTTTGATCGCCGAGCCGAACGCTCTGCGATGTTCGGCGTAAGTCTGAGCGATGACATAAGCTCTGCGCGCCGCTCCCGCCGAACCGACGGCGTTGTACAACCGCGAAGTGTTGATGACGAAATTCATCGCATGCTGAAAGCCTTTGCCCGCTTCGCCGATTTGATAACCAACCGCGTCTTTGAAATCCATCTCCGCCGTCGCCATGGATTTTGTGCCGAGTTTGTCTTTCAAACGACGAATGTAAATTCCGTTCTGCGAACCGTCGTCAAGTTTTCGCGGAACTAAAAACAATCCCAAACCTTTCGTCCCGGCGGTTGAGCCGACAGGTCTGGCGGTCATCAAAATCAAATCCGCCGAAGCGTTCGAGCAAAACCATTTTTCGCCGTTGATCAACCACTGGTTGGTTTTGGCGTCGAGCAACGTCGCTGTGCAGGCATTCGCGCCGACATCCGAACCGCCTTGAACTTCGGTCAAAAACTGAGCGCCGTGCATCAAACGGTCGTAATCTGCATCCAGCAATCGCGGCAGATATTTCGCTTTCAATTCTTCGCTGCCCGCGTGCTGCAAGGTCTTGATGATTCCTGCGGTGCAGGACACAGGGCAATTGTGACCGGCTTCGCCGTTGTAAGACGAAAGATAAAACAGCGTCATCGCCAGCAGATTGTTTTCGGGTTGAGCGTAAGCAGACATCACGCCCGATCCGTAAATGTGGCGACCGGCGATGTGATGATCCGCCGATTGCAGCAGGTTTTCAGTGCGTTCGCCCGTCGCCGTGAAGCGATCAAGTCGCGGAAGGTTTTCAGCCAGATTCGCCCGTCTGGCCGCCGCGTCAATAATCGTCGCCGCTTCGCCGCCGAATTTTGAAAGTCGAGGAGCGTGAAGCTTCAACCTTTCTTCGCCCCACAACAACGCCAACAGGTTTTGCAGATGCTTGTCGGTTTCGTAAAAGTTCGCGGGCTGGCTGCGTTCCCATTGGTTCAAATCTTCGCGGCCCTGTTCGGGTGTTGGCGATGACATTTGTTTGTTGATTTCTCTTGATGGCGTGCTCATAACGATTGACCTCCGCTCAAGTCAGTTTTTCGATTTCGGCAATGATGAAAGGCAGGTTCGGTTGTTCAAAGCTGATCTCCGGAGCCGGGATGCGATTATGTTTTATGTCTGGCGGAACGTGTTTGTGATGCGGGAAAGTCGAGGCTAGGCTTGGGTCGTTTGGGTGTTCGGCATCGTCATACCAATAAAGCCGCTCTTCTCCACGAACAACTTCATACCCATAAGAAACAATCAACTCGGCATCGAAATCCAAAACTTCGCGTATCCTCAGTTGACAGCCATTTGAAAAGAAGACCTCACCTTCAGCCAATCCTGTATATTTGCCGACAGACCACACTGAGACAGTGGATTTTTGTACGGTTGCACGATTGAGCAGTGTGGCAACAAGCTCGCTATAGGCATCCAGAGAACTGAACGACGAGGTGTTCATAATTTAATAAGCGGGTTGTACGTGCAAGTGTTCTACAAATTCTCGCTCTGCCATCTGCTCGTCATACGCTTTCTTACGCCGTTGCCAGATTTCATAAAATCCTTTCCATCTGCTGAAATCGGCGCGAGTCTCATCGTATTCGTCATAATGAGACAGGGTGCCCGCTTTCCAGGCACGGTAAAAGTCTTCGCTCAGCACACCATACTTTTCTTCATAAAGGGTCATGTGGCGTTCTAGCAACTTCATTTCGATAACCAGTTCGTAAATCTGCATACGATCTCCTAAAAAGTTACTGAAGGTGTATGTGGTCTTGCGAAGCAAAGATAAAGGCAGTAAAAGTCCTGCGCAAGCTGTCTCGCCTAAATCAAATCGTAGGAGAATGAAGATGCCAAAAAGTTTTTCGCGGAGATCTGTAATTGGCTGCGCTGTGATCCTGACGTTCGCGCTAGGCGCTGCGTGGCGAATGACAGCAAATTCGGCTTCCGTGCCGCGTGAAGTGAAATTCAAAAAAACCGTGCTCGATAGTGAGTTCCGATCCGAAGGTGTCGCCGTCGCCGATGTCAACAAAGATGGCAGGCCCGACGTGCTGGCCGGAAACCTGTGGTACGAAGCTCCGAACTGGACGATGCATGAAATCCAACCGCCGCTGAAATTCGACGCCGCCAAAGGTTATAGCAACAGCTTCGTCAATTTTGCGATGGACGTGA
The DNA here is from genome assembly GCA_964426025.1 of uncultured Heliomicrobium sp. Classification (GTDB taxonomy): domain Bacteria; phylum Acidobacteriota; class Blastocatellia; order RBC074; family RBC074; genus RBC074. The sequence continues at coordinate 357 of CAYRQB010000496.1, read as the reverse complement.
ACCGCGACGGGTGGATGGATCAAATCCGCATCGGATTGCCGTTCGAGCACAAAGTTTTCTGGCTGGAAAACCCGAAAGGCCCCGCCTTGAAAAATGCCGGGCATTGGGCGGAACACGTTGTCTTTCGCAACGCTTGCAACGAAAGCCCGACGCTGGCGAACCTGGCCGGAGCAGGCAAAGACCCTGTAATGGTTTTTTCTTTCGATGACGCGCAAATGGCCTGGTATGAAATGCCCTCCAATCTGAAAGCCGACCCGAACGCTGAATTTATCGCTCACACCATCAGCGACAAATTCCCCAAAGACAAAGCCAGAGACGCCGGAGTTTTTCGTTATTCGCACGGGCTTGGCGTCGGCG
>CAYRQB010000495.1:0-3561 GCA_964426025.1 uncultured Heliomicrobium sp. | reverse complement strand
AGGCCTGGACATCGGCGCTCTCAAACGCGTTGAAGTCAGCGGCGCGCGCGACGTTGCCGCCGAAATCAAAGACCTGGAACAGCGCACCGAACGTCAAATCGCGATTCTCGATCACCTCTATCAGGAGAAGATTGACAAGATCAAGAAGGGCGACGAACTGTCACCCGGCGTCATCAAGATGGTCAAGGTCTTCGTCGCCATGAAGCGCAAGCTGTCGGTCGGCGACAAGATGGCAGGTCGTCACGGCAATAAGGGCGTCATCGCTCGCATTCTGCCGGAAGAAGACATGCCTTATCTGCCCGATGGCTCTCCGGTCGAGATTGTTCTCAACCCGCTTGGCGTGCCTTCGCGTATGAACGTCGGTCAGATTCTGGAAACTCACCTCGGCTGGGCAGCCAGTGTGATGGGAATGCGCTTCGCCACTCCAGTGTTTGACGGGGCCACCGAAAGCGACATCAAGCGTTATCTGGAAGAAGCCGACGCCAAGGTTCGCGAAGAGGGTTTGCCGCAGATGGTTGCCGGGTCCGGCAAAACCATCCTGCACGACGGCATAACCGGCGACGCATTCGAGCAGAAAGTGACCGTCGGTTACATTTATATGCTCAAGCTTTCGCATCTGGTTGACGACAAGATTCACGCGCGCTCGATTGGCCCGTACTCGCTGATCACCCAGCAACCGCTGGGCGGCAAGGCGCAGTTCGGCGGTCAGCGATTCGGCGAAATGGAAGTGTGGGCGCTGGAAGCTTACGGCGCGGCTCACATCCTGCAGGAACTGCTGACCTGCAAATCCGATGACGTGGCCGGACGCTCAAAGATTTATGAATCCATCGTCAAAGGCGAATCGGATTTCGAACCGGGCTTGCCCGAATCGTTCAACGTCCTGGTGCGCGAATTACAGTCGCTGTGTCTGGATGTCGAATTGCGGCAGCGAGAACCGAAAGATGCCTAGTTTCAAGTGCTGAGCGCTGAGTGCTGAACGCTGAGTGATCTTTTTCCTCAGTCTTCAGTCCTCAGCCCTCGCACGATTGGAGGGAAAAGCAGTGCTTAGATACTCGGGTGAAAAAACATTGACGCCGGATTTCGAGGCGATTCGCATCAGCCTTGCGTCTCCTGAAAAGATTCGTTCGTGGTCGCACGGACACGTGACCAAGCCCGAAACGATCAATTACCGCACTTTCAAACCGGAGCGCGACGGATTGTTCTGCGCGCGCATTTTCGGCCCGGTCACGGATTGGGAATGTCTGTGCGGCAAATACAAACGCATGAAACATCGAGGCGTGGTCTGCGACAAATGCGGAGTCGAAGTCACGCAGGCCAAAGTCCGCCGCGAACGGCTAGGCCACATCGAACTGGCCAGTCCTTGCTCGCACGTCTGGTTCTTCAAAGGCCTTCCCAGCCGCATCGGCCATTTGCTGGACATCCCGTTGCGCGAGTTGGAAAAGGTTCTTTACTTCGAGAACTACATCGTCATCGCCGATCAGAAAGAGATTGACGAACTGGGTCTGCCGCTGAAAGAGCGCGAGATGGTTCAGGACGACCGTTACCGACAACTCAAACAGGAATTTCCCGGCAAGTTCACGGACGAAGTCTGCCGCATGGGAGCGGAAGCGATCAAAACTCTTCTGCAGCGCGTTGAAATCGAAGAACTGGCCGAAGAACTGCGCTACAAAATGAAGAACGAGACGAGTCAGCAGAAGAAGCTGAAGTTCTCGAAGCGGCTGAAGGTCGTTGATTCGTTCCGCAAATCCGGCAACAAACCGGAGTGGATGATTCTGGATGTGATTCCGGTTTTGCCGCCGGAGCTTCGTCCGTTGGTTCCGCTGGACGGCGGACGATTCGCGACTTCGGATTTGAACGATCTGTATCGCCGCGTCATCAACCGCAACAACCGTCTGTCGAAACTGATCGAACTGAAAGCGCCGGAAGTGATCGTCCGCAACGAAAAACGCATGCTTCAGGAAGCCGTTGACGCTTTGTTCGACAACGGACGCCGTGGACGTGTGCTGCGCGGAGTCAACAACCGCCCGCTCAAATCGCTGTCGGATACGCTGAAAGGCAAACAGGGACGATTCCGCCAGAACCTGCTCTGCAAACGCGTGGATTATTCGGGTCGTTCGGTCATCGTCGTCGGCCCCGAACTGAAACTTCATCAGTGCGGTTTGCCGAAAAAGATGGCTTTGGAATTGTTCAAACCGTTCATCTACAACCGGCTGGAAGCAGAAGGCCACGCCGCGACGATCAAACAGGCCAAAGAACTGGTCGAAACTCAAAACGAAGTGGTCTGGGACATCCTTGAAAAAGTGATCAAGGATCATCCGGTTTTGCTCAATCGCGCTCCGACGCTTCACCGTCTGGGAATTCAGGCATTCGAACCTGTACTGGTCGAAGGCAAGGCGATCAAAATCCATCCGCTGGTTTGCACGGCGTTCAACGCGGATTTCGACGGCGACCAGATGGCCGTTCACATTCCGTTGTCGCCAGAAGCGCAAATCGAAGCTCAGGTTTTGATGTTGTCGTCGAACAACATTCTCTCCCCTGCTTCTGGACAACCGATTGCGGTTCCTTCACAGGACATCGTTTTAGGTTGTTATTACATGACCCGCGCCATGGATGGAGCCAAAGGCGAAGGTCGCGCTTTTGCCAGTCTGAACGAAGTCCTGATCGCTCTTGACGCCAAAGAAGTCACGACGCAAACGCGCATTCGTTTGCGTTACACTGGCAAGATGATTGATCTGGAACACGAGCGCGACGGTCAGGACATCATCAAAGCGACAGTTCATGACGTTGACCGCACCATCAACACAACCGTTGGCCGCGTCATTCTGAACGACCGTTTGCCGAAGGAGATGCCGTACATCAATGGCGCGCTGAAGAAAAAAGGCCTGACCAGTCTGGTCAATTACTGCTTCCTGCGGCTGGGCCATCAGGCGACGGTGGAGATGCTGGACAGAGTCAAGGAAACTGGTTTCCTTTATGCGACCAAAGCCGGCATATCCATCGGCATTGACGATATGGTCACTCCGCCAATCAAACAAAAACTTCTGGCGGACGCCGAAAACGAAGTGATCAAGGTCGAACAGCAATACAAGGACGGCGTCATCACCAACGGCGAACGTCAGAACAAAGTCGTCGCCATTTGGTCAGAAGTCACCGAACGCGTCGCCGACGAAATGTTCAAGGAAATGTCCCGTCACGAAAAGGACACTCACGAACTGAATCCGATCCTGATCATGGCCGATTCCGGCGCTCGCGGTAACCAGCAACAGATTCGACAGCTTGCCGGTATGCGCGGGTTGATGGCCAAGCCTTCGGGCGAAATCATCGAAACGCCGATTCGCGCCAACTTCCGCGAAGGTTTGAACGTGCTGCAATACTTCATTTCGACGCACGGCGCGCGCAAGGGTCTGGCCGACACGGCGTTGAAAACCGCTGACTCCGGTTATCTGACTCGCCGTCTGGTTGACGTGGCTCAGGACGTGATTATTTCCGAAGTTGATTGCGGAACCGTCAAAGGAATCTGGGCTGAACCGATCACTGAAGGTTCGGACATCATCTAAGGTC
>CAYRQB010000494.1:1473-3574 GCA_964426025.1 uncultured Heliomicrobium sp. | reverse complement strand
AGACAAGCTGCCAGCTTGTCTTCTGCTGGCGCAGATTCAGAGACAATGATCGTCATGAAATTCGGCGGCACTTCGGTTGAAAGTTCGACCGCGATTCGCCGCCTTGCCTCGATAGTTAGCGCTCAAATTCATCGCCAACCTGTTGTCGCAGTTTCAGCGATGGGCAAAACCACCAACGAATTGTTGGAATGCGCGGGATTGGCCGCCGCTGGCGACCTGAATGCTGCGCAATCAAAGTTGGAAATCATTGCCGAACATCATTTCAAAACCGCAGACGAACTTGCTCTGGCCGAAGAGAAAGATTCGTTGCGCGCAAATCTGGCGGAGCGGTTTGACGGCATTCGCGCGACGCTGGAGGAAATCAGCCAAGCCGGACGCGTGACTCCGCGATTGTCCGACGCGATTTCCGCCAACGGCGAATTGCTTTCGTCAACCATTGTCGCGGCGGCTTTTCGCGCCGAAGGAATGAAAGGCGTCTGGGTTGATGTTCGCCCGTTGATGCGCACAAGCGATGATTTCACTCGCGCTCTGGTGCAATTCGACATCGCCAATCCGAAATTGAAAGACGGCTTCACGTCGGCATTGGCGGGCGGCGGAGTTCCAGTCACACAGGGGTTCATCGGCTCAACCGCCGCAGGAGAAACCACAACCATTGGACGCGGCGGATCGGATTATTCGGCTTCGATCATCGGCGCAGCGATGGATGCAGAAGAAATACAAATCTGGACGGACGTTGACGGCATTTTGACGACCGATCCGCGCATCGTCGCCGAAGCCGCCAAAGTCAAAATCATCTCTTTCGCCGAAGCTTCGGAGCTTGCCTATTTCGGCGCGAAGGTTCTGCATCCGAGCACGCTGCTGCCGGCAATGGCCAAAGACATTCCCGTGCGAGTTTGCAATTCGCGCAATCCAAACAACGAAGGCACGGCCATTGTTCGTCAGGCTCCGCGTTCAAAAGCGATTGTCAAAGCCATCGCTTTCAAACGCGGCATCACGGTGGTCAACGTGACATCGGCGCGGATGTTGATGGCTTACGGTTTCCTGGCGCGGCTGTTTGATGTGTTCGCCAAACACCAGACTTCGGTGGATATGGTGGCGACTTCGGAAGTCAGCGTGTCGGTTACGCTGGACGATACGCGTCATCTGGCCGAGGTCATCGCCGATTTGCGGCAGTTCGGCGAAGTCAGAGTCGAACGCGATCAGGCGCTGATTTGTCTGGTCGGCGAAAACCTGAAGTTCACGCCGGGCGTCGCTTCGCGGATATTTTCCAGCATCGAGCAGGTCAATGTTTCGATGATTTCGCACGGAGCTTCGGCCATCAACGTCAGCTTCACCGTCGCCGACAGCGATGTCGAACAGGCAGTCAAATCGTTGCACAACGAATTTTTCAGCGCGCCGGATGCCGAAACTTTTGAAGCTTCCGCCACTGCGAAAGCCGCAGGGTGAGTGACATGCGGTTATCAGAGTTCCTGTTGGAAAAATGGAATTAAGCATTAACCATCAGCCATTAGCAGTTATCAGACAGGTAAAGAAATATTCCCTCCTGCCCGATAATGGATAGTGGCTGATGGATAATGGGTAATCACGAATTCTTATCACTGATTGATGATATGAAAATCGCAATAGTCGGTTACGGCAAAATGGGAAAGATCGTCGAGCGCCTGGCCACGGAGCGCGGTCACACGATCACCGCTCGGTTTGACATTGACAACAATGTCGGCGGGGAAGGTTTGACGGCGAAAAGTTTGGCGGGCGTTGACGCGGCGATTGAATTTTCAACGCCCGAAACCGCGATGGACAACATCAGGCGGCTGGTCGCTTTGCGCGTTCCGACGGTCGTCGGCACAACCGGATGGTACGACCTACTGGATGAAGTGAAACAGCTTGTTGAATCGAACAACGCGGCGCTGGTTTGGGGAGCGAACTTTTCCATCGGCGTCAATCTGTTTTTCAAACTTGTGCGCGATGCGGCGGCGCTGTTTGAACGTTACAACCAGTACGATCCGTATTTGATCGAATCGCATCACAAATTCAAAAAAGACGCGCCTTCGGGAACGGCTCTGGTGTTGGCCAGAATGCTGCGCGAAAGTTACGGCAACCG
>CAYRQB010000494.1:0-1373 GCA_964426025.1 uncultured Heliomicrobium sp. | reverse complement strand
GCCTGCGGCACAACCGGCGAAAGCGTAACGATGACCGAAACCGAGCAGGCTCGCGTAGTCGAATTGACGATTGAAACCGCCGCCGGTCGTGTGCCGGTAGTCGCCGGAGCCGGCGGTTACAACACGCGCGAAGTGATCGAAAAAATTCAGCGCTACGAAAAACTCGGCGTGGACGCCGTTCTTTCCGTCACTCCGTATTACAACAAACCTACGCAAGAAGGTCTGTTCCAGCACTATCGCGCCATTGCACAGGCGACCAGATTGCCGATCATTTTGTACAGCGTGCAGGGTCGAACCAGCGTCAATCTGGAACCGGCGACCGTCGCCCGATTGGCCGAAATCGAAAACATAGTGGCAATCAAGGAAGCTTCGGGCAACATTTCACAGATCGCCGAAATTGCTTCGCTGGTGGATGAAAGCTTCAGAATTTTCGCGGGCGATGACAGCGTGGTGTTGCCGGTCGCGGCGCTTGGCGGAGTAGGCGTGATTTCCGTCGCGTCGAACCTGTTGCCGCGCGAGGTCAGCAATCTTTGCCGCGCCAGCGTCGAAGGCCGTTTGGCTGAAGCGCGCAAACTCAATCGCCAATTGACGCCCGTCTTCAAAACGCTGTTCATCGAAAGCAATCCGATTCCGGTCAAGGCTGCGCTGGCAATGACAGGCATGATCGAAGAAGTTTACCGTCTGCCAATGACTCCAATCAGCCAGGCCAATCGCGCAAAACTGGAACAGGTTCTGGCCGAAGCCGGGATTATCAGGCTGGCTGCCAAAGCCTGATTCAGGAATCAATCGAACTGCCGATTGTCAGTGGCTTTTATTTGGAAACAAAAATAGCGGCTTCGGAATTCCGAAGCCGCCAATTCAGTCAAGGAGTGAAAGTGAGATGGAGGCGCAAACTTATGATTGCAAATCTTTGCCGGGTTTGAAGCGGATGGTTTTTCCTTCCGGAATTGCTACTTGAGTGCCTGTGCGCGGGTTGCGGCCAATGCCGCGTTTGCGAGGCTTGACGACGAAAACGCCGAAACCGCGCAACTCTATGCGCTCACCGCGCTGCATCGCGCCCTTCATCGCTTCAAAGAGAGCTTCAACCGCAACTTCCGCTTTCATCTTCGACACGCCCGTCTTTTCGGCGACATTGTTGATGATGTCCAGCTTGATCACAGCTTCTCTCCTTCATGATCAATCTCAAATCAAGATTGGTATTCGCTACGTTTCAATTGGCAAAGTGTTGAATTAAGTATTCGCAAAGACAAAAGCATTATAGGAATGGCATTTAGGGGTGTCAAGCTTCGGTTTTATGCCGGGGAAAAGGCGTAAAAGAAAAGGCGCTGCATCGCGATTGCGATTACAGCGCCTTCGGTTCAAGCGGGAAAATC
>CAYRQB010000493.1:0-3595 GCA_964426025.1 uncultured Heliomicrobium sp. | reverse complement strand
GTCAAAATATTGCTCGATTGATCGGCAATCGAGCGCTGGTCTTTCGATGTCAATCGTTCTGTGCCGGAAAAATAATTCAAATTTACGGGAAAATCCGGGAACATTTTCCGACGCTTAGCGTGATTAGGCACGTGTGTGTAGTTTGTGTGAGGTGATCAGCCACGCAATAGAGCGGGAGGGTCACCTCGCTTTTTTTGTCTAAAATCCGCTTGGCTGATCCCACGTGACCTCACAGCAATAAACGGACTAACTGACGATCAATCGCTCCGGCCTTTACAGCAAACTTTTGATGTTTTAGTCTGGCGTTGCTCGAAGCCCCTGTCCTCAGTTTTATTGCGAACTATCATCCATAATGCGAAAGCAAAATGCGAAGGTGTCTTCATAGAATTACGTTATGAAAGCTCTTGTAAATTTATCAAGCAATCCTTTTCGTAATCGGCGGCTGTTTTGGCTGGTGATCCTGTTGCTATTTCTGATTCCAGCATATTTGGGAATTCAGGCAAACGGGACTGCGACCATTCTGGAACGAGATATTTCCGACCAAACCGCAAAGGTCGGCAGGCTCGATTTGGAGCTAAAGAAAGTCATCAAGCCGGTTACTTCCAACGTCAGCATTACTCCCGATCAGAACAAACAATTGGTTGCGGCAAGCGAACTGATTGCCCGCCGAGCTTTTTCGTGGTCACAACTGCTGACTGACATTGAGCGCAGTTTGCCTGCGGGCGTCCGTGTATTGAGAGTCGCAGTAGCCCAGATTAAGCCGAATGAGCGCGACGAAACTTTCAGCGGCAATGAAAGCTCGGCCACGTTGAACCTGACCGTCATCGGCAAAAGCGGGCAGGATGTGACGACGATGATCAACCGCTTTCACGATTCGGGGCGTTTCAAGGTTTTTCCCGTAAGCAAGAAAGCAGTCGAAGGCACGGAAGACGTCGAGTTCGAGTTAAGAATTGAATATCTTTTGCCGGTTTCCAACGTCTCTGTTAATCCTGCCAACCAGATTGCCAGCGCCAAAACGGAGGAAAAGAACTGATGAATCTGCGCCGGAGTTTGAACAAAACAGAACTGTTTGGCGGATTGCGCGAAGTGATTGGAAAGGCTCGTCTGAATTTGGTCGAAATCATTGCTCTCATCCTGGCTCTGGTTTTTGCGGGCGCGGTGGCTTTTTATTACTTCACCAAAGTGCAACCGCTGGAAGCGCAACTGACTGCCCTGCAAGCCCGCGAGTTGGAAATGCGGCAGCGGCTGGAAAAATTCAACAGCGACGAACAAAAACGCCAGGATCAGGCGGCGAACGCCGATTCGATTCTGGCCAGTCTCAAAGGTTTTGACATTTACCTGAAACCGGACGAGCGAGGCATGACCGAAATCCTCAATGAGATTGATTCGTTGGGCGGCAAATACGGCGTCATCACAGGCGATTCCAGCTATCGCGTTGACGAAGCCGAGCCGCTTTATGACGAAAACGGCCAGCCGATTCAAAAACCATCAAAGAACCAGGACAAGCAGACAATCTATCCGGCATTGGGAATTGACACGAACGTGATTGGCGAATACCCGAATCTGCGACGATTCCTGGCGGATTTGGAACGCAGCAGACAATTTTTGATCATCAATGCGCTGGTCTTTCAGGGAGAATCCGATCAGGTTCGCCGCGCCGCTCAAAAATCCGGCAAGCAAAAATTGCAGTTGAGTTCGGCGGAAGCGGTTCCCGTCTCGCTGAAAATCGAAATGGACACTTATTTCCAATCGCCTTACAAGAAAGAACTGAACAAACCGGTTGGCGCAGCGTCAGACAAAGCGGCGGATAAAAACGTTGAGAAAGCCTCGACTCAAAAAATTCAATGAGCGAAGCGCAAGCTGGCGAATAGAGATTTGAAGTTTTGAGATTTGCAAAATGAGCCAAGAGAAAGCGAAAACAAAGACAAAAGACGGTAAAGATAACAGCGAAACGCGGAAGAAGATTCTGCTCGGCGTGCTGTTTCTGGCGCTGATAGTTGTTTTTTACATACAGTTCTTTTCAGGCGAAGATTCCGCGCCATCAGCGACGACTGTGGCCGTCAGCAATCCTGTCAGAAAGCCTTCACCAACTGCGGTCGCGCGTGCGCTACGTCCGGGCGAAAAGCCTGAGCCGATCATCACTCAACCGCTGCAATTCGCCTGGTTCGAGCGGAACATTTCGGGCACGGGAACAGGTCGAAACATTTTTGTTTACCCCACGCCGACTCCCGAACCGCCACCGCCGCCAATGCCTGTAGTACCGCCACCGCCGCCACCACCGATTCTGCTTTCTTCGGTCAATCCGTCCGGTGTGATTGGTCGAACCGGCGCTTTCGTTATGACGATATACGGCGACAAATTTCCGGCTGACGCGCAGGGTTTTCTTGATGGACGGCCATATCCGACCAAAGTCATGAGTCAAAGCGAAGTCAGGGTTCAAATTCCGGCTGAGGCGATTCGCCTCGCAGGCAATCTGGGCATCCAGGTTCGCAGCGTCAGCGACGCTCAAATGTATTCGAATCAGCTTTCTATGAACGTGGCCGAACCGCCCGCTCCGGCGTATCATTACGTCGGATTGATTTCCAACAAGAACGGAATGCTGGCAGTGTTAAAGTCTCAAGCGGACGAAAACGAAGTCCAGAACGTCAGAAAAGGCGAGAAGTTCGGAACGCATTGGCGAGTGGTCAACATCAGGCCTGACAAGATTGAAGTCGAAGACACCAACATCAAGATCGTTCACGTCATCAACTTCAGCGGCGAAAGTAAATAATCAGTCCCCAGAGAGGTTATTGGTAATGCATCAGTCAAAGCGAAAAATGAATAAGAAAGCTAAGTCGGGCGAACGCGGTTACGCACTGATCGCAATCGTGGGGATAATGATGTTTGCGCTGATCCTGACGACGGCTGCCGCTCCCAGCGTTCAGAAGGAATCTCAACGCGAACGCGAAGAAGAGATGTTGTGGCGCGGACAACAGATTGCCGCTGCGATTTCAAGTTATAAAAGGGTGCGCGGCACATTCCCGACAGACCTCAACGATCTGGTGCAGGGAGTAGAAATCGGCGTGAAAAAAATCCGCTTTCTGCGGCCATCTGCGCTCTGCGATCCGATGATGCCTTGTTCACCGGGAACGACCAATTGGCGGCTGGTTCATCCGGGCGATCCATTGCCGAAAGATTTGCTGGAAGCTTATATGGCGACCATGCAAAAAGCTGCCATTCAATTGCCTCCTCCGGCGGATTTGGTTCAGATGGCCAGACTCGGCGGAGCCAAATTGCCCGGCGAAGCCGCCGACACTCAGCTTGATGGAAATATCGGCGCTGGAACAGGACAGGGAATAACTCCCGATACGGACGCGGGAACTGATTCCGGCGATAAGCTGAAAAAGCTTCCCGTCATCGGAGTCGTCAGCCGCAAGAATGACAGGATGTTCCGCAGCTATTACGGCATTGAAGAATATGATCGCACGCTATTTTTCCCGGACGTTCGCGTGCTGGCCGGAGGCTTAATGCCGCCGTTGACGTTCGGAGCCGTCGCTCCGGTCAATGACAAATGCCCTGATGGAGGCGTGCGGATCAACGGCGAATGTTACGGCGG
>CAYRQB010000492.1:0-3598 GCA_964426025.1 uncultured Heliomicrobium sp. | reverse complement strand
GGACGGAACGTCCGCGTTCCAATTGACAAAGAGCCTGAATTCGACCGTCACATCCGCACTTCGGATAAACAGAACATGAAACAATTGCGATTGCTCAAAATATTCCTTCTCGCTTTTCCACTGTTCATCTCCCTGTTTTGCAGTTTGCAGTCGGCAAGTTCCCATCAACAATCAAATCAATCAGTGGAACAGCAAGCCGTCGCTCTGCTGCAAAGCCGCTGCGCCGATTGTCACGGCGAAGTCAAAATGTCCGGCTTGGATTTGCGCACGCGCGAAGCCTTGCTGGCGGGAGGTTCGCGCGGAACAGCCGTCAAACCGAATGATGCCGACAACAGCCTGCTGGTTCGTTTCATCACCGGACAGGAAAAACCGCAGATGCCGAACAACGGACAGTCGCTGACGCCTGAACAAATCGAGTTGCTTCGCCGTTGGATCAATCAAGGCGCTAATTGGCCGACGCTGGCAAATTCCGCAATTCGCGATCAGCAATCCGCAAATCAGAAATACTGGGCGTTCCGCAAACCGCTTCGCTCGCCGATTCCCAAAGTCAAAAATCAGGCATGGGTCAAAAATCCGATTGATGCTTTCGTACTGGCCAAACTGGAAGAAAAATCTCTGACGCCGTCAGCGCCCGCCGACAAACGAACTTTGCTGCGCCGAGTCACTTTTGACCTGACCGGTCTGCCGCCCACGCCCGAAGAGATCAAAGCTTTCCTGAATGACAAATCGCCGGACGCTTACGAAAAAGTCGTCGAAAGATTGCTCGCCAGTCCGCGTTACGGCGAACGATGGGCGCAGCATTGGCTGGACGTTGTTCGCTTCGGAGAGACAAACGGCTTTGAACTTGACGCCGACCGCGAACAGGCCTGGCGTTATCGCGATTACGTGGTCAATTCATTGAATGCCGACAAAGCTTACGACCGTTTCATCACAGAACAATTGGCGGGCGACGAACTTGACCCGGACAGCTTAGATATGCGCGTGGCGACAGGCTTTCTTCGCGCTGGCCCGCAACACGTAGTCGCAGGCAATCAGGACCTGGCCGTCAATCGTCAGGAATGGTTGACCGAAGTCATGTTTGGCGTAGGCAACGGCCTGATGGGTTTGACCGTTGGTTGCGCGCGTTGCCACGATCACAAATTCGATCCCATACCTCAGGCGGATTATTACCGCCTTCAGGCGTTCTTCGCCGCTTCGGACAATTTCGATTTCAAACGACCGACCAAAGAACAGGAAGAGGCTTACAACGCCGCCATCAAAGCTCACAAGGAAAAGCTGAAACCGATTCAGGATCAGATCAAGGCCATCGAAAAACCTTACGAAGAAAAACTGAAAGCCGAAAAGCGAGCGAAGCTTGATCCGGAATACGCCAACGCATTGGCCAAAGACGAAAAGCTGCGCAGCGAAGAAGAGAAGCGATTGGCCAAAGACGCTCAGCGCATGATCAATCCCAGTTGGGACGAGGTGCTGGCCATCATTCCGCCTGAAGAAAAAGCTACGCGCGCCGCTTTGCGCAGGCAGATGCACGCAATCAACCTTTACGAACCTGAACCATTGCCGAAGGCTCTGGCTGTCGCCGATGTATTGAAGCCCGTTCCGCCGATGCATTTGTTGAAAGGCGGCGATCCGCATCGTCCCGCAGCGGAAGTCCAATCGGGTTTTCTGAAAATTCTGGACGGAGAAATTGAACCAACGGAAATCAAACCCGTCGCCGAATCAACCGGACGCCGATTGGCATTGGCGCGATGGCTGACGCAAAAGGATCATCCCTTGACCGCGCGAGTGATGGTCAATCGTTTATGGCATCACCATTTCGGTCGAGGCATAGTCGGAACTCCGAACGATTTTGGCCGCAACGGCGAACAACCCACGCATCCTGAATTGCTGGATTGGCTGGCAACGGAATTTGTGGAAGGCCGGTACGGTACAGGGAGCGGTAGCGACCTGGTTGGCTCGGGTAACATGCGCTCTCGTAATAACCCGCTTGCTACCGCGCGCGGTACTGACTCGGCGGCGTGGAGTTTGAAATACATCCATCGCCTGATGGTCACATCGAACGTTTATCGCCAATCGTCAATCGCTTCGCCGCAGTCCGAAGCCGCAGCCGCGAAGATTGATCCGGACAACAAATTGTTGTGGCGCGCGAATCGCCAGCGATTGGACGCCGAAGCTTTGCGCGACGCAGTGCTGGCGGTGAATGGAACTTTGACCGAACAATTGGGCGGAGTTTCGATTCGCGTCCCGCTGGAACCGGAAGTTTACGACACGATTTTCACCGAATACGAACCCGATAATTTGTGGCCGGTTCACCCTGACCAGCGGCAACACGCTCGCCGCAGCCTTTATCTGGTTCGCAAACGCAACGTGCGATTGCCGCTGCTGGTGGCTTTCGACGCGCCTGATTTGATGAGTTCATGCGGAGCGCGCAGCGTCAGCGTTCACGCGCTGCAATCGCTGACACTGATGAACAGCGAATTTATGCTGGATCAAAGCAAACATCTGGCCGCGCGATTGTTCAACGAAACCGCGACAGTCAAAACCGACCGTGAAGCGAAGATGATCTCGCGGCTTTATGAACTGGCGCTCGGCAGATTGCCGCAAGCGGCTGAAGCCCAAACAACCAGAGCTTTTCTGAAAAACCAATCCGCATTGATTCGCCAGCGAATTGCCAATGGCAATAAAGTCGCCGAGTTGAAAGTTTCGTCAGAAACAGTTGCCCCGGCAATCGCCGCAGCCTGGGTTGATCTCTGCCTGGCGACGATGAATCTGAATGAGTTTGTTTATATCCGCTGATGATCAGTTGGCTTATGTCTGCTGAAAAGGAAAAGGTAGGGCAATCTGCCGGATTGTCCGCCGCTCACCATTGTCGTCTTATTGAAACTGCCAATGCCCAGGCAGCTTATTGAAAAGTCTCAGCCGAATATCCGCGTTTATTCGCGTTATCTGCGGGCAGTCTTTTCGCCGACAATCTTAGCTCGTTCGACAACCTGAAAATCTTCTTCAGCAACTTTTTCACAAAAAATGATGACAGCCAAATCAAGCTGGCATAAGATGCGCGCACTTCAGTTAGCAGCTTTTTCCCTTTTAGCGCCAGGAACGCCAAGCCTCGGTGACAATCCACCAGCCAGCGTTTCCTGAAAAAATTACGCCTGACCGGTCAGCAGTACCAGCCCCAATCTGTCCGGCACAGATCAGATCAACGTGATTACGGCAAGCTTGCTGTATCGGCCTGCCGAGAACAATTTTCCGTAAGATGCTACCTGGCCAGCGAAAATGCAGGCTGTCTTATCGAATGTGAATCAAGCTTCGTTGTGGAGGAATCAATGACTTATCTGATCAGCATCGCTATCGGCCCAGTCCAGGAATTTATCGCCACCGCCCGCCGCAGTCGTGAGTTGTGGATCAATGGAGAATTCAGTAATGAAAGTTGAATTGAAACTTGAAACTCAGACGCCTTTATTTCTTGCTGGGGCAAAAACCATATCTGGTAAAAATCAGCTAGAGGCCGAGTTGCGCTCATCATCAGTAAGGGGCGCTTTGCGCTATTGGTTCAGAGCAGGCATCGGCGATCAAAACCTTTCTCTTATGGCTGACCTGG
>CAYRQB010000491.1:0-3604 GCA_964426025.1 uncultured Heliomicrobium sp. | reverse complement strand
CTTCCATGTGCTCTGTAAAGTGAAATCCGTGAAGGTCGGTCGTTGAGGGCTGTTGGTGATCGGAAAATGCGATTCGGCCATCTGTGATTTCACCCCCAGCGTCAGCGAAGGCGTAAAGAGAAACTTTCTGGCCGCCGCCGCTTGCGCCGGGTCGGGAATCTGTTGCAGCGATTGATCCGTTGATTGCGCCAGCGGCTGGTCAGACACCGGTTGGGCGGTTTGCGAAGCGGCGACGTTTAACGTCAGTTGGGCAAGCTCGCGCCATTCATTGGCCGAAGAGATCATGTAGATTGTGACAGGTGTTTCTCCCGTAGGCAGCGGAATGATGCCGGGTGTGTAGCTCAACACATTGCCTGTTGCAATGAACAGACCACTCAAATCCGTATAACCGATGAAAATCGCGAGCCTCCCTTCCGATACTTGCAGCGGGCGGCTCAGGTTCAACTCGATGGTCTGATTCGGCGCAATTTGCTGAGCGGTAAAATTTGCGCTGACTGTCAATTCCTGTGCTTCGGCTCGAACCGTAGCGCAGCTTGCCGCTTCAAGTCCCCAACCAAGCAGCAGCACGATGAGCATCATCGCCTGCAACGCGAACATTCTGCCTACGACTTGGCGATAATTTGTCGAAATTGACCTGAGCACGGCGTTTACCTCTCTTTCATAAAGCTGGTATGAGAGTGACTTTCAATCGCCCCCTGACTTTCGCCTGCCTGTCGGCATGGTCATTTTGTACACGGACGTGCCATCTCGCGCCTTTGTCCAGTTCCAGTTCCGTCACCTGGTGCTCGGCTCTTAGCGGGCTTGATCCCTGGCGGCGGGCGTATGTCTTTTCCTGCCCCGTATGAATCAGGCTGAGCGTGAGCGGCAACAGTCGCGGTTCTTTGCCTGCTGAATTCATTTCGGCTGCCCAATCGGTTTCAATCACAATTCGCCCCGGCGCAGGCACTACGAAAGGAATCTCCTGCGCATTGCCCGCGCCCAGCAGCGCGAATTGGGTGTCAATCAGATTGCGTGGGGACGCCGGTATGGTGATGCGCAGCTTGCCGCTGAGTTCCGTTCTCCGCGCGTCCGCGCTGTTGATAATTTTCGCCGTCCATATGGTTCTGCGGCTGTTGATGAAACGGTCTATCTCAGGTTCAGCCGCGCGGCATTCCAACCTGAACGGCGACGCTCCGTCTTTTCGCGCCGCTTCGCTTCCATCCGGACGTAGTAACACCAGACGCAACGCAATCGGGCTTAGTTTGTGATCGGTCGCTTTCCAATCGCCGACGATCACAATCGTCCCGTGGCTAAACACATTGAATTGCAAGCTGAATTCGCTTCTCGCATCAGCCGACAACGCGAACACACGCTCGACGACACGCACATTCGCCAGGGTTGATTCCGCCAGACAGAAAATCGCAATGCTCACCGTCAATGCAGCCATTGATGTTTTTTTGAGCGCGTCTTGCATAATTCACCTGTCTTCCATTGTTCCGGTTTTGCTAGAGGTTGTTGTTCGTGGTCGCGCCGCACATTTGCGGCTTGGCTACGCCGAAGTTCTTCGTGGCTTTGACTCCGTTATATGTGGCCGTGATCGTGACCGATTGGTTTTGTTCAACGGGTTTTGTGGTGATCAAAAAGAATGTGCCCGGATTGACCGTTGCAGTCCCAGTGGCGGATGCAAATGGACTGCTGCCGAATCTGAGAATTTCTGTGTTGCTGCTGTTCAAAACTGCTTGTGCTCCAGTGGGAGCCGCGCCACTCAGAACCAGCAATCCCTTCGCGCCCTGTCCGCCGCAAACCCATTCAATGTTGTTGCCAATCGAATCAGTCAGCTTTATCGAATCAATCCGCACGGTCACTGCCAGAGATTGCGACAATTGCGCGTTGCCTGAAATCGCGGTGATGGTGACGGTCGTGTTCTGTGTGACTCGTTTGGTTTTGATGGCAAAGCGCGGGCTTGAACTTTCTGCCTTGCGGATCACAACTGTGGTTGGATTGATTTCCGCCGCTGTCGTATTGCTGCTGTTCAAATTGAATGTGAGATCGGCAGTGGCCGCGCTGTTAAGTTTGACCATGCCGGTCAACTTTCCATCTCCCGCAACGGTGTTCGTGGACAGGATCAGTTGGCCTGCGACGCCGGGTTTAATAGGAAATTGCGCGCTGGCCGACTTCATCTGGAATGAAAAAGCCGCCAGAGCGATGATCAAAACGACTGCTCGTTTCATTTCTTTACCCTCCATCGGTTATGCGGCGAATCAGGCGAAATGGCTCGCGTGATTCGCCGCAATGTTGTTACTGATTCGCCACCAGATTGCTCAACTGCGGTTGCAGACAGAGGAAGGGGAAGTTGACGACCTGCTTTCCGGTTTTAACAACGGGCAAACCGGGAATCTTCAGCGGTCTGGGAGTACAGGCATTGCCGAGCTTTGTCAGATCAAAAGTGATCGAGCCGGGTTTGACCTTGAGCGCGCCAGTCCATTTGATCTGCGCCTTGCTGGGATCAGGAATTTGAACCGTAGCGTAAGTCGGAGCAATACCGAAGGGCGGATTCAGACAGCCTACGGTGGTTTGCTGTGTGCAGCTTGATGCGACGCTTTGCATGGCGTTTTGCAGGCTGGTCACGGGATTTGCGCCAAGTTGGAAATCGAACGAGGCGGAGCCGCTGATTCCCGTGCAGACTTTGAACGGCTGGCTGCAAGTTCCCTGATTGAAGCCGTTGATAATCTTGACGCTTTGATTCGGTATATCCAGACTCAGTTGTGGCAAGGTTACTTCGGGCGGCACTATCTTCAGCAGCTTCAGATTGGCCAGAATTACATCCAGCTTCCATTCACACCCGGCCAGCTTGTAGGTTTGCGTCTGTTTACATTTCGGCAATTTGGCCAACACTGATGCGCTCAATTCGCCGTTGCCCGAATTGGCATTGAAGTTGAATTGTCCGGGATCCCATTGTGTGCAAACCGTTATGTCTGCCGTTTGCGCGGAGCCGGGCGTAATGCTGACCGTTGGGAAAACCATGGAAGCTGTTTTGGAGCAGCCCGAAACGCATTTCAAATTCTTCAGCGCCGCAATTGCAAGATTGACGCTGGTCAGCGCTGTCTGTGCTGACGCTTTGATGGTGGAAAACGGCAGGTTGTTATAAGCCAAATCGCATGCCGCCTTGAAGGCCGCAGTATTGGGCACGGTGTTCTTACAGGTCTGCCGCGCCTGTGACGCCTGCGCATCCGCCGCTGTGGCATCAATAACCACCTGGTTCAGATGGGTACGTTTGTTTTTCAAATCGTTATAAAGGCTCTGCGCCGCCGGGCTGGGACATCCTGTAAAATCCTCTGCCGTCTTTTGAGCTGCGGCCACAGCGTCATTCTTCCATTGCTGAACCTTCTCGGCATTCTTGATGACGGTATTTTTGACCGTCTGGAATGCCTGGTTAATAAGCTGTTGAACCTGAGGCGGAATGTCCTGCGCATTTGCCGTGCTGGCAGCCGGGTGTCGCAACGTCAAGCTGCTGGTGAAAACGAGTGAAAGCATAATTACCATCAAAACGATGCGCCTTTTATGGTTTTTCATATCTGGCTCCTTTCTGAGTTTGAAACTATGAGCAAGGGAGTACGACTGGCAT
>CAYRQB010000490.1:0-3632 GCA_964426025.1 uncultured Heliomicrobium sp. | reverse complement strand
ATCTGTGTCGTTGCGGCACCTATTTGCGCATTCGCGCGGCGATTCATAAAGCGGCAGAGTTGACCGCTTCCAAATCGGCTAAACCTGGAAGCGCAGGCGCGAAGGTATCAACCCGCAAAGACGGCCAAAAATAAGAGGAGTCGCTCATACCGCGCGGCGACGCTCTGCAACTATGAAAACCGCACGGTGAGAGTAGCGCACCAGCCATGGTTGCGCTGATTCCGGCAGAACAGAATTAATAAAGCAATGCAACCATGGCTGGTTGCGCTACTTTTTCCAAGGAGATTCCATGAAGTTTTTCTTTTCGTTTGCGCTACTTTGCACGTTAGCTTTGCTGCCAATCACAGTTGGTCGGACTGCATCCGAAGCCGAGTGGCCGCAATGGCGCGGGCCGCAGCGCAATGGGTTATCGAGTGAAACCGGCTTGCTCAAACAGTGGCCGGAGAAAGGCCCGGCAGTGACCTGGTCAATCTCGAATCTCGGCGAAGGTTACGGCTCGCTGGCGATTCGCGGTGAGCGCATCTACGTGCAAGGCACGAGCGGCGAAGGCAAGAGTACGGTGTTTTGTTTGAACCGCGCGGACGGCAAGCAGATTTGGTCGGTTGCCTTTGGGCCGCGCCTGGATCAGGACAAAGGCAATGGGCCGCGTGGCACGCCGACACTGGATGGCGACCGCATGTACGTGCTGACTGAGAACGGCGATCTGGCTTGTTTGCGCGAAAAAGACGGCTCCTCTGTGTGGAGCAAAAACATTCTGAAAGAGTACGCCGCGAGCAATCCCCGCTGGCTGATTAGCGAATCGCCGCTGATTGACGGCAATAAGTTAATCGTTTCGCCCGGCGGCAAAGAAGCAGGCATCGTCGCGCTCGACAAAATGACGGGCAAGGAAATTTGGCGCACCAAAGAATTGAGCGCCGAGACGGGCTATGCCTCCTGCATTATCGCGGAGGTAGGCGGCGTGCGCAGCTACATCAACTTCACTTCAAACGCGGCAGTCGGCGTGCGTGCCAGCGATGGCAAGCTGATGTGGAGCTACACCAACGTCGCCAACCGCGTTGCCAATTGCGCGACGCCGGTTATTGCTGACAACAAAGTCTTCTTCTCATCGGCTTACGGCACGGGCGGAGCCTTGCTGAACCTGAAGGCAGAGAACGGCGAAGTGAAAGCTGAGGAAGCCTACTTCACGAAAGAGATGATGAATCATCACGGCGGAATGGTGCTGGTAGATGGCTACCTGTATGGTTTCTCCAATATGATCCTGACCTGCATCGAATTCAACACGGGCAAGGTGATGTGGAAAGATCGCAGCGTCGGCAAAGGCTCGATCACTTATGCGGATGGAATGCTATATCTGCTTGGCGAGAAACAACTGGTCGGGCTGGCCGAAGCCAATCCTAACGCCTATGTCGAGAAAGGCCGCTTCCCGATCAATGATCGCGGCTGGGATAGCTGGGCGCATCCGGTAGTCATCGGAGGCAAGCTTTATATCCGCAATCAGAATGAACTGACTTGCTACGATGTGAAGGCAAAATAAGGAATTTTTTCCTCTACGAAGTCACACGAAGAAAGACACGAAGAAGAGAAAATAAGGTTGGGAAGTTTCGGATAACAGTGAAAGGGTTTTATTCGTGAAGCTATTGGCAACAAAAAGGGCAAAAAGTAGCAAATCCATTCAATGCTACCTGAACCATCGCCACCAGATAAGGTTTTCTTGGTGTCTTTCTTCGTGTGACTTCGTGGAGGAAAGCTGAAAGCTAGAGGAAAATTTATGACCAAGACAAATATCAATCGGCGCACGTTTCTGCGCGCTTCTGCGCTGGCAGGTGGCGGATTCATGCTAGGGCTTTATCCGAAAGCCGCTGCGGTATTGGCGCAACGCCAACAGGTTCCGCTGACGCCGACTGATTTCGTCAGCATCGCCGCCAACAATATCGTCTCGATCATTTCGCGCAACCCTGAGACCGGACAGCATTCGCTCAATATGCTGGCGATGTTGGTCGCCGACGAACTCGACGTTGACTGGAAGCAGGTCAAAGTCATTCGTCCCGATGCCGATACCAAATACGGCCCGCAATTCACGGGCGGCAGCACGGCGACGCCGACGAATTGGGAACCGATGCGGCAAATAGGCGCGGCTTCACGGCACATGGTTATCGCCGCCGCTGCCAACACGTGGGGCGTCGCTGCCGCCGAATGCACCACTGCATCCGGTCGCGTAATGCACGCCGCCTCGAATCGTTCGGCAACGTACGGCGAACTCGCCGCGAAAGCCGTGACGATGCCTGTGCCCGATGTCAAAACGCTCAAGCTCAAAGACCCGAAGGATTACAAGATCATCGGCACGACGACGGCTGACGTAGAAAATAAAGACATCGTGACCGGCAAGCCGATTTTCGGCATTGATGTCAGCGTGCCCGGAATGTTGTATGCGGTGTTTGAAAAGACACCCGTGCCCGGCGGCAAAGCCGTGAGCGCCAATCTCGACGCGATCAAAGCTATGAAAGGCGTCAAGCATGCGTTCATCATCGAAGGCAAACCGCGCATCAAAAACTTCCCCAATTTTCTGAACGACGACACCGGCCTGGAATCAGGCGTAGCCATCGTGGCCGACAGTTGGTGGGCGGCGCAATCTGCGCGCGAAAAACTCCAGGTAAAATGGGACGAAGGCCAATGGGCTACGCAAAACAGTGTGGACATTGCTAAGAAAGCCGAAGAACTTTCTAAACAAACGCCCGCACGCACGTTGCGCAAAGATGGCGATGTCGAAGCCGTTTTCAAGCGCACTGATGTGAAGGTCGTAGAGAGTTCCTATGTTTTCCCGTTCATCTCGCACGCTCCGTTAGAGCCGCAAAATTGCACGGCGCATTTCAAAGACGGCAAGCTCGAAATCTGGTCTACCAGCCAGACGCCGCAAATCGGCAAGACCATCGTCTCGCGCACGATGGGCATGCCCGAAAAAGACATCACCGTTCACATGGTACGCGCAGGCGGCGGTTTCGGTCGTCGGTTGTATAACGAATACATGGTCGAAGCCGCGTGGATTTCTAAAACCGTCGGCGCACCCGTCAAACTGTTGTGGACGCGCGAAGACGATATGCAACACGATTACTATCGTTCGGGCGGATTCCAATATCTGAAAGCCGCTGTGGACGGCGCAGGCAAGCTCGTCGGCTGGCACAATCACTTTGTCGGTTACGGCGAAGGCGAAACCTTCACGCACGCGGGCGAAGTCAACGGCAACGAATTTCCTTCGCGGTTTGTCCCGAACTTCCAGCTTCAGGCAACGGTGATGCCGCTCGGCATCAAAACCGGAGCCTTGCGCGCGCCGCGTTCCAACGTCTACGGTTGGGTCTATCAATCCTTCCTCGACGAACTCGCGCACGCCGCTGGCAAAGACCCGGTGGAATTCCGCCTCGCGTTGTTGAGCGCCGGGCCGCCCGCCGGTACGCAAGGCGTGATGAATCCGCAACGCATGATTGACGTCGTGAAACTCGTCGCCGAAAAATCAGGCTGGGGCAAACAGAAATTCCCTCAAGGCCGCGCGCTCGGCATCGGCTTCCATTACAGCCATCTCGGCTACTTTGCCGAAGTCGCCGATGTGACCGTTTCAGCGAACAAGAAAATCAAAGTGA
>CAYRQB010000489.1:0-3667 GCA_964426025.1 uncultured Heliomicrobium sp. | reverse complement strand
GCTTGATACTGGAAAGTGCCCGGCAAGTCCTTACAGAAGTCTGATATTTTTCTGAGTAGCGATGACAAACCTGAATACAGGCCAATTTGATCTCATTTTCGAGTTCGATCAGTTCCGTTTGGATGTGTCTGAGCGGCTGCTTCTGCGCGACGGCAAGCCGGTTGCCATGACGCCGAAGGTTTTTGATACCTTGTTGCTACTGGTTGAAAACGCAGGGCGGCTGGTCAACAAAAACGAATTGATGAATCGGATTTGGCCGGATTCCTTTGTCGAAGAAGGCACTCTGACGCGCAATATCTCAGACCTGCGAAAGGCACTTGGGGAACATGCGACGGGGCGAAAATTTATCGAAACCGTTCCCAAACACGGTTATCGGTTTGTCGCCGAAGTCAGGGTTAGTAGTGAAAACGCCTTGCCGGTTTCCGCCGAATCGAATTTTTCCCTGCAGGAAATTCCCGCAACAGAATCTTCCGCCGTCCTAGCCAATAACTCCGCTGAAAATGAATCCTCTCGCCTCAAATCGAAAGCCTGGCTGATCGTGGTCACTTTGCTGGCTGGCTTGCTGGCTGTAATGGGGTATTTCGCATTTCTCAGGAGCAAGGGAACCGCGCCTGAAGATGTGACGCAAATCAAATCGCTGGCGGTGCTTCCCTTCAAATCGCTCAATCAGCAAGCCGGGAATGAGTATCTGGAATTGGGCGTTACCGATACGTTGATTACGCGACTCGGCGGATTTGAACAACTGCTGGTGCGCCCCATGAGCACAGTTCGACGATATGCCGATTCCGGTCCGGATTCTCTCCACGCAGGACAGGAATTGCAGGTGGATGCCGTGCTCGAAGGCAGTTTTCAGAAGCTGGACGAAAACGTGCGGGTGTCGGTGCGGTTGTTGCGCGTCGCAGATGGTCGGCAGCTTTGGGCGTACCAGTGCGAAGAGTATTGCACCAGCCTTTTTGCGGTTCAGGATGCAATCTCTGAAAAAGTTGCCGCTGCTTTGGCCTTGCAATTAACCGGCGAAGAGCGGCAACGGTTGACGAAGCATTACACCGAAAACACCGAAGCCTACCAATTCTATCTTCGGGGCCGTTGGTTCTGGAACCAGCGGACTGAGGATGGTTTTCAGAAAGCCATCATTCAATTTGAAAAAGCTCTGAAACTTGATCCGCAATATCCATTGGCTTGGGCTGGGCTGGCGGATTGCTGGCAATTGCTCGCCGGGTATGGATTTGTTTCGCCCAAAGAAGCCATTCCAAAAGCCAAAGCGGCGGTCGAAAAAGCGCTTGCGTTTGATCCGTCCCTGGCCGAAGCGCATACGACTGCTGCCATCATCGCGCAAAACCACGAGCGCGACTGGCCCAGAGCCGAAAAGTCTTACTTGCGGGCAATCGAAATCAATGCCAATTACGCGACCGCTCTGGCCTGGTACGGCGAAATGATCGCCTGGTTGGGACGCCCCGAAGAAGGCTTCGCTCGCATGCAGCAAGCCTTGAAACTCGATCCGACCTCGCTCACCTTTAACAAAGATGCAGCCGCCATTCTTTACCTTGCGCGTAAAAACGATCAGGCGCTTGATCAATTGAAAAGGACGCTCGAACTCGATCCGAATTTTCAGGAAACCCATTATTGGCTGGCACTGATTTATGCCCAACAAGAGCGACATAAAGAAGCCATCGCGGAGTTTCAACAATTGCGTAATCAATGGCAGAGGTTGTTCGGGCTTGGATATGTTTATGCACGAATGGGGAAAATTGCAGAAGCACGCCAGATGCTAAAAGAGTTACAGACATTATCACGCTCAAAGTACGTGCAACCCAGCCGCTTTGCTTTGATTTATGCCGCACTGGGTGAAAAGGATCAGGCGTTTGCCTGGCTGGAAAAAGAATATGAAGCAAATGGCGTCGGCCTGATGGGACTGCGCACAGAGCCAATGTGGGACCCGCTACGTAACGACCAGCGTTTTTCAAACCTGCGACGAAGAATGCAACTCGACTGAAAGTCTTCAAGAATGAGCGACAAACAGGCTAACGGCTGACGGCCTGGCGAAATGATCGGGGAGTCAGGCCCGTCGCTTCGCGGAAGATTTTGGTGAAATGGCTCTGGCTGGCATAGCCGACCGCCGCGCCGACTTCGACAATCGAAAGATCGCTTTCGGCCAGCAAGCGCCGGGCGCGTTCGACACGCAATCCGGCCAGGTAAGCGTGCGGAGTCAAGCCGGTGATTTTTTTGAACAGCCGCGCGAAGTGAAATTCGCTCAGGTAAGCCGCCGAGGCAATCTCAGCCAAAGTGAGTTCGCGTCCGCAGTTGTCGTGCATGAATTCGACGGCTCGGCGCAAACGGCGATCAACCAATCCGACGCGCGACAATTCGATTTCGTCCGACCGCCTGACATTGATGTGTTCGCGCAACAAATAAACCGCCAGTTGATTGACCATAGAACGAATCACTTCTTTCCAACCCGTCGCGCCGGTTTCCAATTCGGCAGCGATTGATTCCAGCGTCCGGCCCAATCGCGCGTCTTCGGTCGGCACAAGCGGCGAACGAAACAACAGATGAGAACCGGTTTGGTAAAGCCGCAATCGAGCGGCGGTTTCGATCAGCAGTTCGGGTTTCAATCGAACCAGCAGCAAATCATTCTTACGCCGATCCAGTTTGAACTGTGCGAACTGGTGGGGATTGGCCAGCAGGCTGACGCCGGATTTCAAATTCGAGGTTTGAGAATGAAGAAGGTGGATAAGCAGAAAATCCGGCTGGGCAGGCAATTCAAAATTGCTGCGCGCTACGACACGATGTTCGACGGAAAAGCCTGATTCAACCAGAAGGCGAGAAAGCATAAACCGGAATAACAAAGCGTGAATGATGAATCAGGAAAGTGGCGACTCGGTTTCTGGAATAGTTTTGTGATGAATGGCTTATGGAGATTACGGAACAAACGGAGATAACGGAAAAGAAGAAGGCAAAATTTCCGTCTGTTCCGTTATCTCCGTTTGTTCCGTAATCTTTTTGCCACGCCCTACTCCTGTGGACGATAAACGCTGTAATCAATCTCCTGAAAGATCGTGTCCTTGCTTTCGACTTCGGCCAGCCAGGCTTCGTCAATCCGGTTGGCGTTGATCATTTCGTAAATCCGCGTGAAGCGATGAATGTGGTCTTTGAACCGTTTGACCGCGTATTGCACCATCGTGCCGGTGGTGATGATGAAAGCCCAATCGGAAGATTGCGCCAGCAACAATTCGCGCGCGGCCTGGTTCAATGCTCTGCGCAGCAAACCGTCGGCATTCGGATACGACGCGGCAAGTTCGACCATCCGGCGTTCGGCGGCGTGTTGATGCAGATAAAACCAATCGTTTTGCGCGTTGATCCAGACGCGGTTGTAACCTTCGGCTCCCCACGAAGAAGCCGACGGAGTTTGCGGCTGGTTGTGCGGATAAATTTGCAGGTAATCAATCGGCGAAATCGGCTGGATTTCGTCCTGATCGTAATGAAGTTTTTTGAACAGGTAGAAAAGAAACTGCGGCCCTTCAAACCACCAATGCCCGAATAACTCGGCATCGTAAGGAGCCAGAATCAGCGGCGCGCGGCCAAGCGTGTAATGCAAATGTCCGGCTTGCGCCCGGCGATTGGCCAAAAAGTCCGCCGCGTGCGAAGCAGCTTTGTTCGTCGCCCATTC
>CAYRQB010000488.1:0-3681 GCA_964426025.1 uncultured Heliomicrobium sp. | reverse complement strand
AGGTGATGAAATATCGAACGAAGTTGCCGCGTGCGAAAATCGCCGAGCTTGCGATAAATCGGCACGCGTCGCGCTGTATGAATTGCCGACGAATCAGCGTCGCCATCTTCTTCAGTCAAAATTTCGTATTCGGCATTCTCGACTTCAAAATAGTTTTTGTGCTTGTTCCACTTCCATTGACCGAACAGGATGACACGCGAACCTCGCTGGAAAACCCGGTTCAGATAAATCTGATTCCACCAGAAAGCGCGCACCTGAGCTTCGCCGTCCGTGGCGATGAACTCATACATTTTCAAACGCCCGCCTTTCAACGGCAGAATTCCGCCCACACGCACTTTCACTTCGACCGAAGCCGTCTGCCCATCGCGCAAATCAGCAATGCGAGCCAGATTCGACCGATCTTCATACCGCATCGGCAAATAATGCAGCAGGTCTTCGACGGTTGATTTGTATGGGTTAGGTTGCGCGGCGATGGCGGCGATTTCAACAGCCAGAGACTCCGCCGTTTTCTTGCCGATGCGCGGCAAGCCATGGTGGTGAAGTTCAATTAGCGGTGTGCTGAGAGAAAGCATAAAGCATAGGCGTAGGGGAGTTTATTTTCGGCTTCCAAAAATGGTCGCCACGATTCGCCGCGCGCCGCCGTGATTGCGGTGTTCGCAGAGGTAAATTCCTTGCCAGGTTCCCATGCGAAGCTGGCCGCGATGAATCGGAATCGAAAGCGAACTGCCCAGAATCACTGCTTTGATATGCGCCGGCATGTCGTCCGCGCCTTCCAGCGTGTGTTCGTAATACGGCGCGTTTTCAGGAACCGCGTGGTTGAAGTAGCGTTCCATATCGCCGCGAACATCCTGGTCGGCGTTTTCATTGATCGTCAGCGACGCGGATGTATGCTGAATAAATAAGTGCAGAATACCGGTTTCGATCCGATCCAGTTCGGGAAGATGTTCCAGCACTTCACGTGTGATCAGATGAAAACCGCGCGGTCGTGCGCGAAGCGAAAATTCTTTTTGAATCCATTCCATCGTTAAATCTCAACTGCCGGTCAGGATAAACCGGCTAAGTTTGCGCAATCGCTCGACTATTTCAGCCGGAGCTTTGGCTGGCGAACCAGCGTCGAACGGCGGTTGCGGATCGTATTCGATGCCGAGTTGTATGCTTTGAGCGATGACTTCGCCGCATTCTTTCGCAACCAAAGTCAAAGCCATGTCAATTCCCGCTGAAACTCCGGCTGCAGTGATTATCTTGCCCTCGATGACGACTCGCTCGGCGGTCGGCTCGGCTCCAAGCTGACGCAAGGCATCATAGGCCAGCCAGTGCGAAGTCGCTTTCAATCCCTTCAACAATCCAGCCGCGCCGAGCAACAGCGACCCGGTGCAAACCGAAGCCGTCCATTTTGAAGTTTCGTGAGCGCGGCGAATCCAATTCAAAATCGCTTCGTCGTTCATCAACACCGATTGCCCGGGGCCGCCGGGAACCACGAAGATGTCCGGCGAAGGAACTTCAGCGAGCGAATAATCCGCAGTGATTGCCAGACTTCCTTGATCGGTGCGAATCGCTCCGGCTTGCTTCGCTACGAACTTGAGCGTCGAATTTGGAATGCGGCTGAGCGCTTCGTACGGTCCTATGGCATCCAGCGCAGTCAATCGGTCGAAAAGGAGAATAGCAATTTCCATATCAGAGAAAGAAATTTTGACAGGATTTTCAGGATTCATCAGGATTGAGCCAATGCTCGTGAATCCTGAAAATCCTGTGAATCCTGTCGAAATAATTATTTCTGCCTGTCGTATTCGGCGAAAGTTTTCCCTTCATCCGCCAGCCGTTTCAGCAGCGGAGCGGGCGTCCACAGTTCGCCGTGTTCGGCTTGAAACTGGCAGATGCGGTCGTAAACCTTCTTCAACCCAACCGTGTCGGCATACCACATCGGGCCGCCTCGCCAAGCCGGATAGCCGTAGCCGCTGATGTAAATGATGTCTATGTCCACGGCGCGCAACGCAATGCCTTCTTCCAAAATCTTCGCGCCTTCGTTGATCAACGCGTACTGCGTGCGTTCGATGATTTCTTCTTCAGTGATTGCACGCCGCTTGATGCCTTGAGCGGCGGCGATTTCTTTGATCAACGCATCAACTTCAGGATCAGGAATTGGTTTGCGATTTTCGTCGTACCTGTACCAACCAGCTCCTGTTTTCTGGCCGTAACGACCGCGTTCACACAATTCATCAGCGACTTTCGGATAACGCATGCCGGGTTTTTCCAAATGGCGATGCTCTTTGCGAATGCGCCATCCGACATCGAGTCCGGCTAAATCGCCAACCGCCAAAGGCCCCATCGCCATGCCGAATTTATAAAGCGCGCCGTCAACTTCCTGCGGCTTTGCGCCTTCTTCAACCAGAAACTGAGCTTCACGCCCGTACTGGTGAAGCATGCGATTGCCTACGAAGCCGTAACAGTTTCCAACCAGCACGCCGACTTTCTTCAAGCGTTTGGACAAAGCCATCGAAGTCGCAATGACTTCATTGCTGGTGGCCTGGCCGCGTACGATTTCCAGCAAGCGCATGACGTTCGCCGGGCTGAAGTAATGATGGCCGATGACGAATTCAGGCCGCGAAGTCGCCGACGCGATTTCGTCAATGTCGAGCGTCGAAGTGTTCGACGCCAGAATCGCGCCGGGTTTAGCGATCTTGTCCAATTCGGCAAAGATTTCTTTCTTCAGCGCCATTCCTTCAAAGACGGCTTCGGTGATGATGTCGGCTTGCTCGAATCCGTCGTAAGTCAGTTGCGGCGTAATCAGCGCCATGCGTTTGTCCATCACTTCCTGCGGGAAGCGGCCTTTGTTGACGGAGTTCTGGTAGTTTTTGCGAATCGTCGCCACGCCGCGATCCAGCGCTTCCTGCGTGGTTTCTTTCATAATCACAGGAATTCCGGCGTTGGCGTAATTCATGGCGATGCCGCCGCCCATCGTTCCTGCGCCGATGATGGCGGCTTTGTTGATGGCGATTTGCGGCGTGTCTTTGCCGATGCCGGGAATCTTGGCGACTTCGCGTTCGCCGAAAAAGACGTGAATCATCGCTTTCGATTGATCCGAAAACAGGCATTGCTGGAAGAGTTCTTTTTCACGCGCGACGCCTTCGTCAAAGGGAAGTTTCGTGGCAGCTTCGACGGCATCAATCGCGGCCTGAGGCGCCATCATTCCGCGCGCAGCCTTTTTCGCCAAAGCGCGCGCGGCTTCAAAGATCGGCGCGTTCGATGCTTCGTCGCCGAGCTTCTCGTTTCGTTCGCGAGTCTTAGGCGGCTTTTCGCCCGAAGCAATCTTTTCTTTCACGAAAGCAATCGCGCCTTGCAACAAATCGCCGTCAACTATTCGATCAATGATTCCGGCAGCCAAAGCATCTTTCGCCGAAACCGGATTGCCGTCGGCGCACATCTGCACGGCTTTGGCTACGCCAGCCAGACGCGGCAAACGCTGAGTTCCGGCGGCTCCGGGAATGATGCCGAGTTTGACTTCGGGCTGACCGACTTGCGCCGAAGCGACCGCAACCCGGTAATGAAATCCCATCGCCACTTCCAGGCCTCCGCCAAAGGCTGTGCCGTGAATGGCGGCGACGGTAGGTTTCGGGCAGTCTTCGATAGATTTGATGACGTCCAGAAAGTTGATGCCTTCTTTGCGCTGGCCGGAAGTGATTT
>CAYRQB010000487.1:336-3682 GCA_964426025.1 uncultured Heliomicrobium sp. | reverse complement strand
GCGGCACGAGCGCAGGCGTTATCGCGGCAGTGCAGGCAGCGCGGATGGGCAAATCCGTAGTGCTGCTGGAACCGGGTGAGCATCTCGGCGGCATGAGTGTCGAAGGACTCGGCGGCACGGACATAGACAATCACAAGGAATTTCAAAACAGTCCGGCGATGGGCGGACTCGCGCTCGAATTCTATCGCCGCGTCAGCAAACATTACGGTCGGCTTGAGCAGTTCGAGGCAATGCTGGCGAGCAAGGGAAAACAGAGTGCGCTCTGGCACTTTGAACCGCACGTCGCCGAAGCGGTCTTCAACGAATTCATCCGGGAACACAACATCCGTGTTTTGTTCCGGCATCGGCTGACAGAAAAA
This sequence comes from uncultured Heliomicrobium sp., assembly GCA_964426025.1. Taxonomy (GTDB): domain Bacteria; phylum Acidobacteriota; class Blastocatellia; order RBC074; family RBC074; genus RBC074. The sequence goes on along the minus strand of CAYRQB010000487.1, from coordinate 3,323 downwards.
CGCGGCGTCGCCAAAGACGCGAAAACAAAACGCATCACTGCGCTGCGTTGCGAAAACGGCGCGCGCATTCGTGGCCACATGTTCATTGACGCTTCGTATGAAGGCGATCTGATGGCGCGCGCGGGCGTGAAATATACCTGGGGCCGCGAAAGCAAAGACGAATTCAACGAAGAAGCCGCAGGCATTCGCCTCGATACGCAACGCCGTCAGGCCGCGACGATGGATGCGCAGGGGAATCTGTTACCCGGCATCAGCGCGCGCGTCGCAGACCTGACACCAGGCGCAGGCGACCGCAAAACGATGAATTACAACCTCCGTCTTTCGCTTTCGAACAAACCCGGCAACATGGTTCCGATCCCTGCGCCGACCGCTTACGACCGCAACCGCTACAAGCTGCTCGAAGGCTTCATCACTGGCAAAGTGAGCAAAGGCGAAAAGGTCGTGCTGCGCGACATTCTGGATTTGTATCAACGTCGCAATGACCGCATGGAAGTGAACAACAAACAGGCCGCGATTATTTCCATCGGCCATTTCGGCGGACAGTTCGATTATCCCGATGCCGACTATGCGCGGCGCGCTGCAATTTACGAAGACCACAAACAATACACGCTGGGGCTGCTGTATTTCCTGGCGCATGACGCAACGGTGCCGGAATCCTTGCGGCAGGAAATGCAAAGCTGGGGCTTGAACAAAAGCGATTTTGCCGACAACGGGCATTGGCCCTATTACCTCTACATCCGCGAAGCGCGGCGGATGCGTGGCCGTTACGTCGTCACGCAACACGACCTGACCACATCGCGGCGCAAAGACGACAGCATAGGCATGAGTTCGCATTTCATTGATTCGCACCACGTCCAGCGCGTCGCCGTTTCGCCCACCGAATTCGTCAACGAAGGCCGCATCTGGCGCGCGGGCTATGCGTGGCAGATTCCCTATCGCGCGCTGACGCCGAAAGCCGAGGAATGCGACAACCTGCTCGTCCCAGTCGCGGCTTCGCTCACGCACGTAGCCTTTTGCGCGTACCGCCTCGAATCCGTCTGGATGATCGGCGGTCACGCGGCAGGCACGGCGGCGGCATTGGCGCTTCAGCAAAAACGCACTGTGCAAGGCATCAATGTCAGCGCCTTGCAAAAGCGGCTCGCCGCGCAACGGCAAGTGTTGGATTTCGTGAAAGGGCAGCCGGAGAAGTTTGCAGGGAAATTCAGTCCACCGGAGTTTTGATATTGCTCGCATGGAACTGATGTTGATAACACACAGCCGCTTCTAAAACACTAAAATATCGGATGAGGCAATCGCTACCGATTCAATGTCGCTCATTTGCGCTGAAAAACAGTTGAGTTTCAACCGAATCTTGTAGTCGTTCTTCAGAAACGAAGCGGGCTATGTTTCAATCAATACTATGACGATCAATCGCAGAGCCTTTCTCGCACAAACCGCGAATACCTTGGCTGGCAGCGCTGCCTTGCCTGTGTTTGCGAGTAGCAAAAAAACGCCGCGCATTCTGCTGCGTTCTTCGTGGCAGGTTTTCAATATCGGCGACATCGCGCATACGCCGGGCGTGCTGACGCTCATCGAAAAGTACATCCCTGAAGCCGAAGTGCGCTTGTGGGCTTCGCCGGACTTGTCCGAAGAAGTCATGGCGATGGAGCATCGGCGCTTTCCCAAACTGCAAATCGTCAAAGGCACGATTGACGCGCAGGGCAAAGCGTCGAATCCGGCCTTGCGGGACGTGCTCGACTGGTGTGACTTCCTGCTGCACGGTTCCGGCCCTTCGCTCGTCGCGTCCAAAGATATCGCCGCTTTCGTCAAACACATCCGCAAACCCTTCGGCGTTTACGGCATCACGCACGGCTCGTATCAGTCCGGCGCGAATGACAAGGATTTGCTCAATCAGGCGCGCTTTGTTTATTTCCGCGACACGCCTTCGTTGCAGTTGTCGCAGAGTGAAGGCGTCAAAGCGCCCGTGATGGGCTTCGCACCGGACGGCGCATTTGCCTGCGATTTGCGCGATGACGAAAAGGCGATGGCTTTTCTGCGCGAGCATCAGTTGCGCGATGGACAATTTCTCTGCTGTCTGGCGCGGTTGCGTTACACGCCATATTGGAAATATCGCAATCAGCCCGTCATCGCCGAACGCCACGCACGCAACGAAGCGATGGCCGAACACGATACGGCTCCGCTGCGCGCGGCAATCACGGCGGTCATCCGCGAAACCAGGCTCAAAGTCTTGCTCTGTCCCGAAGACATGAGCCAGATGGAAGTCACCAAAGAATGGATTTATGACAAGCTGCCAGCGGATGTGAAACCGCGCGTTGTATGGCGCGAAAAATTCTGGCTGACGGATGAAGCATTGAGCGTGTATGTCCGATCAGCGGGTTTATTCGGATTAGAAATGCACTCGCCGATTATGGCGGTAGGCAACGGCATTCCGGCGATTGTCGGACGCTTTGCCGAACAAACCAGCAAGGGCTTTATGTGGCGCGACATCGGCTTGGGCGATTGGTTGTTTGATTTCGATCAGGAAGCGGCGATTGCGAAATATGTGCCGGCGGTTTTGGCAATGGCGAAGAATCCAGCCGCAGCCAAAGCCAAAATCAATGACGCCCGCAAATTCGTTGAAAAGTGCCAGCGAGAGACGATGGAAGTATTGAGAAAAGCCGTAACCAAGTAGGTGAATTACAGCGTTTCAAAAGCAGCGCCAAAAATCCCCATAAACACACACGAAGAGAAGCGTTGGAATCTGGCAAGCTTTTCTTCGTGTCATAGTTCATGCGAAGCTGAAGCCCTGCTTCGTCATCGGCATCGTGCGAATGCGTTCGCCCGTCGCCGAGAAAACCGCGTTCGCAATCGCAGGCAGAATCGGCGGCAGCGCGGGTTCACCAAGCCCCGTTGGCGAGTTGTTGGACTTGATCCAATGCACTTCGGATGGGCGGCGTTTGCGACATTTTCACCAGCGGATAATGATGATATTCGATGTCTTTTGCCTT
>CAYRQB010000487.1:0-326 GCA_964426025.1 uncultured Heliomicrobium sp. | reverse complement strand
GTGATCCGTTCTCAAATTCAAATTTAGACCCTGAGCGAGCCACGGAATCCCCTGGCGGCGTAATAAGACTCAGCGCCGTTGTGATACGTAAAGACCGTGTCGTAGCGACGATCACAAAAGAGGGCGCCGCCGAGTTTTCTAATAACAGCGGGTGTTTTCACCCAGCTCGACGTTTTCAGATCGAAACTCCCAAGTTGTTGCAGTTCTCGATATTGCTCTTCCGTCAAAAGCTCAATGCCCATGGCCGCAGCCATATCAATAGCGTTATTTTCCGGTTTATGTTCTTTCCTTGATTCCAGCGCGTCACGGTCGTAGCAAACACTTCT
>CAYRQB010000486.1:0-3682 GCA_964426025.1 uncultured Heliomicrobium sp. | reverse complement strand
GACGCCTGGGAATGGCCGAAGGACGCGCCGAACGGCCCCTGGAAATACGACACCAATCATTTCGGCACTGACGAATTTCTGCGCTTCTGCCAGCTTTCAGGCGCTCAACCTTACCTTGCTGCAAACCTGCGTTCCCTGACGGCGCGCGATTTTTACGAATGGGTTGATTACTGCAACTCGCCGGCGGGCACGACTACGCTGGCAGATATGCGCTCAGCCGCAGGTCAGCGCGAACCGTGGAATGTTCGTTACTGGGGCGTCGGCAACGAATCGTGGGGATGTGGCGGCAATTTCACGCCGGAAGAATACGCCACCGAATATCGCCGCTTCGCCGAATGGGTTCCGCGTTACGGTTTGAATCTGGCTTACATCGGATCAGGTCCGAACGGCGGCGATTTGAGTTGGTCGCGACGCTTTTTTGGACGACTGGCTGAAAAAGGCGGTTTTGGCCGGATGTGGGGATGGGCGCTGCATCATTATTCCTGGAACGTCAGCGGCGGACGAACCAATGAATGGCGCGAAGGCAAAGGCGATGCGGTGAAATATCCCGATGACGAATGGTATGAATTGCTCAACCAGGCCGGGCAAATGGAACGGCTGATCACCGATCATTGGGCGATCATGGGAGAATTCGACCGACAACATCGCGTCAAGCTGGTCATTGACGAATGGGGCACGTGGTTCAAACCAGGCAGCGAAGTTCACAACACGCATTTGCTGGGTCAGCAATCAACCATCCGCGACGCCGTGCTGGCCGGCATGACGCTGAACATTTTTCATCGTCACGCCGACAAAATCGCGATGGCCAACATCGCGCAATTGATCAATTGCCTGCAAGCGCTTTTCCTGGCGCACGAAGACAAATTCATCACCACGCCGACCTATCACGTTTTCGATATGTACGCCGCGCATCAAGGCGGTCAATCGCTCAGAACGAATGTTTCATCATCCAGGATTGCTTACACGCGCAACGGCAAACCGGCGACGATTGAAGGTTTGAGTGGATCGGCTTCGCTTAATGGCAAACAATTGACTCTGACCGTCACCAACTCCGATCCGAAAGCCGCCAGCGAAACGGAAATTGCAGTTCACGGCGGCAACGTCAAGGAAGTCTTGGTCACTACGCTGTCTGCTGGCGACATTCGCGCTCACAACAGTTTTGAAAACCCGCGCGCGATTGAACCGCAGACCGGACAAGCGACAATCAAAAGCGGCACGATTGTCTGCAACTTCGCTCCGGCTTCTGTGACTCGATTGCAAATCACTCTGGTTTGATTGAACGCTTTGCGAATCAGGCTTGAGTCAGGTCAACAGTTTCACGCGAAGCCGCCAGGAAGAAAAGGTGGGATGGCAAGAACTGCAACTTCCAGTAAACTAACTTTCAGGCCGAAAATCCTTTGCGCCTTTGCGTGAGATTACAACTTGCGCAAGCTTCGTTTAATCATGACGACGACCGAACAGATCAATCCGAACACCGCTGAAATTGACAAACTGCCGACGCTGGATGCCTTGCGCATCATCAACAGCGAAGACAAAAAAGTCGCCGACGCCGTTGAGAAAGCTTTGCCCGCCGTCGCTCTCGCAGTTGACGGAATCGTCGAACGTTTGCGGCGCGGCGGCAGATTGTTTTACACCGGAACAGGAACCAGCGGCAGACTTGGCGTGCTTGATGCTGCGGAATGTCCGCCGACTTTCGGCGTTTCGCCCGAACTGGTTCAGGGCGTTATCGCAGGAGGTTACGACGCCTGTTACAAAGCCGTTGAAGCTTCCGAAGACGACCGCCAGGCCGGAGCAAACGATTTACAGGTTCGCGGTTTGACGCCGGATGATTGCGTCGTCGGCATCGCCGCCAGCGGGCGAACTCCCTACACCATCGGCGCGGTCGAATACGCGCGCAGCATCGGCGCTTTGACCGTTTGCATTACCTGCAACGAAAACTCCGCTCTGGCCTCGGCAGTTGAAATTCCGATTGAAGTGATAGTCGGTCCCGAAGTCATCGCCGGTTCGACTCGATTGAAATCCGGCACGGCGCAAAAGCTGGCGCTGAACATGCTTTCGACCATGACTATGGTTCGATTGGGTTATGTCACCGGCAATCGCATGACGAACCTGAAAACCAGCAACATCAAATTGCGTCAACGCGCGACCGGTTTGGTGATGGCCGAATGCGATTTGAATGAATCCGCCGCCGTTGCCGCGCTGGACGCCGCCGGTTGGGATTTGCGCATCGCCATTGTCATGATCAAAGCTGGCGTTTCGCGCGAAGCAGCAGAAGCGGCTTTGCAAAAATCGAATTACAAAATTTCCGGCGCAGTTTCTTTGCTGACTGCGTAATCGAGCAAGGACCGATAAATGATGTTCAGGCTGTTTGGAATATTGCTGGAATTGGCGCTGCTGGTTGGCGTCGCGCTGGCGCTGGCTTATGGTTATTACTGGATTCGCTACCGCTTCAAAGCTGCTGAAACCGAAGTCCGCGTTCCCTGCCCTCATTGCGCCGAACTGATCAAGCCTGAAGCCAACATCTGCCGCTTCTGCCAACGCGAAGTCGGCGACTTGCTCAGAAAACCAAAAACTCCGAAAGGGCTTTTTCAGTGACAGATTCTTTGGACTCGCATTCAAACCAACCTGATTGGGCAATTCCTGATTACCTGGAAGTCAAAAACGATCATCTTCACATCAACGGCGTTGACGCGATCAAACTCGCCGATGAATTCGACACGCCGCTGTTTGTCGTTTCAGCGCCGCGCATTCGCCAGAACATCGCGCAATTGCTGGAAGCGCGAAAACATCATCCGAAATTAAAGCTCTGCTTTGCGTCGAAAGCCAACAACTTGCTCGGCGTGTTGCGCGTCGTGCGCGAAGCCGGAATTGACGTCGAAGTGAATTCCGGCGGCGAATTGTTCAAAGCTTTGCGCGCGGGTTTCCGCCCCGATCAAATCGAAATGAACGGCATTTCAAAAACCGAACAGGAAATTGCCGAAGCCATCGAAGCCGGAATTTACACGATCAATCTGGATTCGCCTTTCGAGCTTGAACTGGTTGAACAGGTCGCGGCCAGATTGAAAAAGCGCGCCAACGTCACGGTTCGATTGGTTGCCGGAGTCGGCACACGTTCGCACGCCGGTTTGCAGACGGCGCTTTACACTTCCAAGTTCGGCGTTTCGCCGTCGCAGGCTCGCGAGATGATGCTGCGCGCCGTCGCCAAACCCGAAATCATCAACCTTGCCGGATTGCACATTCACGTCGGTTCGCAAACGCCCGACCCTGAACCTTACGCCGAGGCTTTCGCCGCAATGTGGGATCATCTGTTGTGGCTGCACAAAGAGACTGGTCATAAATTGCAGCACATCAACATAGGCGGGGGCATTCCGGTCAATTACCTGCGCGATTGCACTCACGCCGCCGAAATCAGCGAAAACGAACGCGCCATGCTCGGCGCAAACCTGAGTGCGGACGAAATGATGAGCAAGGCGATTGATGTCGTTCGCGCTTCGGCTCGCGAAGCCGTAGCCGAACATTTGCTGGACGATCTGGAAATAGTCATGGAACCCGGACGAGCCGTCATCGCCGATGCTGTGACCATTCTGACCAAAGTCCGCAACGTCAAAACCCGCCCGGAAACCGGCGAAGCCTGGGCGCTGACCGACGCCGGTTACAACCTGATGCTTTCGATGGTCATGTA
>CAYRQB010000485.1:0-3687 GCA_964426025.1 uncultured Heliomicrobium sp. | reverse complement strand
TACCGCCTATCCTTTGCTTAATTTCTTGCCCCCGCTTACGGAGATGTTCCATGAAGTATAGATTACTATCCGCTTTCTTAATTACCTCGCTGACGCTTCTCATCTTTTCTCTATTTCACGAAGAACAAGTTCAAGGGATGAGTAGATCGGTAAGCGCATATCTGCCTGCCGAAAATAAAGCGAAAGCATTCTTCAAGCTATCGGAAACGAGAGTTAATATTGTAGAAGATGGAAATGTTGCCACGGACTTTGTTACTGATCGTAGAGAAACAAAGCTGAAAGATCAGGTATTAAAATCTAAGCTGCAGATGAATTCCTATTCTTCGGCAACTTCGAGAGTTGACGAGCCTCTGGAAATAAGATTGCGACTTACTCAAGGGGCGGAAAGTAACCCTTTGGTTAGGGCAGCCATTGAGCGCGCTGTGGCCAGATGGCAGACAGGCATTAACCGCGCTTTCGAGTCGCCGTTTGAAAAATTCAATATAACTATAGATATTGATTACGCCACCACAGCATTTGGTTCTCCTTTTCAATCTTCAATAACAACTGCAAGGACCAGATTAACACAGGTACTTGGTATAGCTACTCAGGCATTTCCTTTCTCAGTGTTTTGGGAAGATAGATATTATAGCTACGAGCATCAAAGACGTGTCCAACAGGAATTTACTGAAACCACAATAGGAACTGATCTTGGAAACACGCCGGCGTTTAATTTGACAAGCTCCGTTCGCCAAGCACTGGGTTACGGTCCTCTCACAGAGTATCGGCATGTTATAGCTTTCAACTCAGCTATTAACTACGATTTTGATTCGAGCGATGGAATTGACCCGGACAAACTTGATTTTGAAGCATTGGCGCTAAGAGAGCTAGGTCGTCTTTTAGGTTTCATATCCTATGTTGGAGTCAGAGAAACAGTTATTGAGTCTGATTATGGTCTTGATGGGCCGACTCCGACTGCGCCGACAATGTGGGATTGGTTTCGTTTTCGTCCTGGGGTGACGATGGAAGATTTCAGCTCGGCCAGGCGTGTGCAAAGGGCGGGCGGCGAGCAGGTGTTTTTCACTGGCGACATTGAAGCTCCCCTGGCTTCAGGCGCGGCTGACGCCAACGATTGGGCAGGACTGGATCGTAGCTGGTTGCGTTATGGCCGCGCAGCCGGGCATTGGAAAGACGATGCATTGACCGGCCAATACATCGGCATTATGGATGAAAGCTACCTGCCCGGAGAGCGCGGAGGCATTACGGCTACGGATTTAACCACGCTGAGTTACTTCGGTTATCGCATAACGCCTGATGTCAAAGTAATGGAAGTGTTGTCGGTGGATGACGGTTCGCGGGAACAGGCGTTGTCGCCGGGCAATTTTCTGCTGGTCAATCGTCTGACTCCGGCACGCGCTCCGTTCAATGTCGAAAGCGTGCGCGTGCAGTTGCCTCCGTTGACGGACGGTTCTTCGCCGGTCGGCAAGCGGTTGCGAGTGGTGGTTTTTGCCGACGCTTCGCGTTCCGGCCAGCCTCCGGCCAATCCGCAATATCTGGTTGATCGAACGATTGCGATTTCGGCTTTGCCGGAAAACCGCATGCTGGAAGCGATGTTGCCGCAACCGGTCGCAGTCAATGGCGGCGATCTTTACGTCGGCGTTCAATCGGTTGACGGCGATCTGGGTTTTGCCGCCGACACCGACGGCGAAGCGAACAATCGCTCTTTCATCTCAACCGGCAACGGCGCGGGCTTTCAGCCGCTGAACGGCAACGCGATTTTGCGCGCCGCGGTCAACGCGCGATTCAACGCCCTCAGCAATCTTTTGCCCGAAGTGAAGGAAATCAGCCCGACAGCCGCGCCTGCCGGAACGGGATTCAAGCTGACGGTCTTCGGTCGCAATTTTTTTCCCGATTCGGCGGACGCCGCCGGAGTCCGGTATAAATCGGTTATTCGCGTCAACGGTCAGGACAAAGCGACGGAGTTTCTTTCGCTCAAACAACTGCGGACGGAATTGTCGGCGGCTGATCTTGCGGGATCGAGCAAGCTTCAGGTGACGGTCGCCACCACGACTCCGAACGGAGTTGTCGAATCCGCTCCGATGGAATTGGCGATTACGCCGGAAGCTCCCGCTCCGTCCTTGACGCGGCTCGATCCGCAGGTTGTCGCGGCAGGCGGTTCCGAAACCAAAGTCATCATTTCGGGCAGGAACTTCACGGTAAATTCGATGGCGCGGATTAACGGCGGCGAACGCCCGACCAGATTCATCAACAGCACGAAGCTGGAAGCGACGATTCCGGCCAGCGATCTGGCCGCAGCCAAAAACATCGATGTTGTTGTGCAGACGCCGTCTCCGGGCGGAGGAGCGTCGAACGCTCTGCCACTTGTTGTCGCTGGTTGCAGTTACAAACTGTCGCAAAACAGTTTTTTGAATCTGGGCGCGGCCAGACGATTTACCGAAGACGGCGAATTGAATCTGCGCGGCGTGATTCTGGAAACCGAAGATCATTGCGCGTGGACGGCTGTCAGCAACAACGGCTGGATTCAGGTTGCCGACAAACAGAGCAAAGGCCGCGCGCCTGTCGGTTTCAACATCTTGAATAACGTCGGCCCGGCGGAAAGAACCGGGACGATCACAATCGCCGGTCAGACGCTGACCATCAATCAGGTGGGTTTTCCCGCCACTGTGTCGTCGGCCAGTTACGGCGCGGGCAGTTCGCCCGCAGGCATAGCCACTATTTTCGGTTTGAAGCTAGCGAAAACGACGCAGGTTGCGACGACGCAACCGCTGCCGACGAATCTGGCCGGAACCAAAGTGAAGATCAAACGGCTGTTCGGTTTGGATCAGCCGGAATTTTCGGCGCAATTGCTTTTCGTTTCGCCGACGCAGATCAATCTGGTGATGCCCGAAGCGAACAACTTTCCGCCTCTTGACCCCAGAGGCATCAGCTTCAGCGTGACGGTTTATGTTGATGGCCGATTGGTCGCCGACGCTTACACCACGCTGTCGCCGGTTTATCCCGGATTGTTTTCCGCCGATGCCAGCGGCAGAGGAGTGGCGGCGGCGGTTGTTTTGCGCGTCAAAGCTGACGGCTCGCAAAGTTACGAACCGGCGATGATGTTTGATCAGGCGCAGAACAAATTCGTCGCGCGGGCGATTGATCTGGGGCCGGAAGGCGAACGGGTTTTCCTGATTCTGTTCGGGACGGGTATTCGCGGACGGACGCAGTTGTCGGCGGTCAACGTGCGAGTTGGAGGAAGCAGCCTGCCTGCGCTTTACGCCGGAGCGCAGGGCGATTTCGCGGGATTGGATCAGGTCAACGTCGAATTGCCACGCTCGCTGGCCGGACGCGGAGAGATTGACGTTACCTGCACAGCCAATAACAACGGCTCGAACCCGGTGAGAATACGGATTCAGTAAGTCAGAAATTGAACAAAGTAGTTTAAGTAGGGCAAGTCTGTCGGCTTGCCCTACTTTTTGCCGTCTTTCGAGATTCGATAAAGCTTCGTGGCGGTGCGAATGATCAAGCTGCTTTTGGCGATGGCCGGTGTAGCCATGCACATTTCATCCAGCGAATTTTTGCCTAACAGTTTGTATTCGCTGCCCGCCTGAATGACGAAGGTATCGCCGTCTTCGCTGAGAGCGAAAATCTTGCCGTTGTACGCCCACGGCGAAGAGGTGAAAGCTCCGGCTGCCGGGTCAATGCGCT
>CAYRQB010000484.1:0-3707 GCA_964426025.1 uncultured Heliomicrobium sp. | reverse complement strand
TTACCAGCAAAGCCTCGACCTGCGCGCCGCGCTGGCCGTTCACAACTCTGTGACCGATCAATCGAGCAGGGAAGACTCTGGTGTTGTTCAGCACGACGACATCGCCCGAATCAAAAAAACCGGGGAATTCAGTGAATGAGCCATCCCGAAAACTTCCTGCCTTTCTGTCAACCACCAGCATCCGCGAAGCATCGCGCGGTTCAATCGGTTGCTGAGCGATCAACTCTTCAGGCAGTACGAAATCAAATTCTGAAATATGCATAACGATAAATTCGTAGAACTGCGGGCGGGCAAATATAGCTTGCGGATATTACTGAAACAAATCTTTTTGTTGGCTGATGAACGGATTTTCGCCAACCGGCAGGTCAAATCCCAGATGTTGATAAGCCGATGGTGTGACGATGCGTCCACGAGGCGTGCGGTTCAGAAAACCGATCTGAATTAGGTATGGTTCGTAAATTTCTTCGATGGCTTCTTTGTCTTCGTTGATGGCGGCTGAAATCGTGCCGACTCCGACCGGGCCGCCGCCGAACTTTTCAATGATCGTCGTCAACATCTTGCGGTCAATTTCGTCCAGACCGAAACGGTCAACTTCCATTCTGTTCAGCGCGCTGGTAGCGACTTCGACGGTGATGCGCCCGTCAAATTCGACTTCGGCGAAATCGCGTACTCGTCTTAACAAGCGATTGGCGATGCGCGGAGTTCCGCGCGAGCGCAGAGCAATCGCGTGCGAACCACTTTCTTCGATCTTCGCGTTCAGAATCGAAGCCGAGCGTTCGACGATAACCTGTAAATCTTCGACCGGGTAAAAATCCAGATGGAAGTTGATGCCGAACCGCCCGCGCAACGGAGCGGTGATCAAACCCGGACGAGTCGTCGCTCCGATCAGGGTGAATCGCGGCAATTCAAGCTTGACCGACCTTGCCGACGGCCCCTGCCCTATTACCAGATCAAGCTCGAAATCTTCCATCGCCGGATAAAGAATCTCTTCGATGGCCGGATGCAGGCGGTGGATTTCGTCAATGAAAAGCACGTCGCCTTCCTGCAGATTGGTCAACAGCGCGGCCAGATCGCCAGCTTTTTCGATCACTGGCCCGGCTGTCATTTTGAGTTGCGATCCCATCTCGCGCGAAATGATTCCAGCCAGAGTCGTTTTGCCCAATCCCGGCGGGCCGTTAAGCAGGACGTGGTCGAGCGATTCGCTGCGAGCCAGCGCCGCCTTGACGAAGATGTTCAGATTGTCTTTGACCTTCCGCTGGCCGATGTATTCGCGCAAAGTCTGCGGGCGCAAAGAAAGTTCTATTTGCTGCTCGTTCTCGGCGGCAATTCCTTCGATAATTCTTGTAGTCGTTGAATCGCTCATCCCAGGTTTCAATCACTATGCGTCAATAGCGGAGTAATCGGCGTAGATGGCTTCGATTGCGGATTTGTAAATCCGGTCGTTTTCTTCCACGTTGGTGACGCAGACGTTCAAATCGCGCAGAAGGCCGTCGCTCAAACTGTAAATCCAACCGTGAACAGAAAGTTCCTGACCGCGCTTCCAGGCGCTTTGAACGATGGTTGTGTTGCAGACGTTTTGAACCTGTTCGACGACGTTCAATTCGCACAGCTTATTCCAGCGTTTTGATTCATCAGCGACGCGTGTCAGCGCTGTCTGGTGTTTGATGTGAACGTCGCGGACGTGGCGCAACCAGTTGTCTATCAGTCCCAGTTCCAGATTTCTGAGCGCCGCCTGAACTCCGCCGCAGCCGTAATGACCGCAGACGATGACGTGTTTGACCTTCAACGCTTCGATTGCGTATTCCATCACCGACAGGCAGTTGAAATCCGTGTGAACGACGACATTGGCGACGTTTCGATGAACGAATAAATCGCCGGGAACCAAACCGATTATGGCGTTGGGTGGCAATCGGCTGTCCGAACAACCGATCCACAAATACTCAGGCGATTGCTGCTTTGACAACTGCTCGAAAAAATCCGCCTGCCGCGATTTCATTTGTTCGGCCCAAATCCGATTGTTGTCGAAAAGTTTCTTCAGTGTTCTCATAAATTTCTCCCAAACACGTCTTAAATCGCCAGACTGCGCAGAGCCGATTTCAGGACGGTTTCAAATTTGGCGTCAGGCGTTTGTCTCAGAACTGAGTTGACGGCTTTTTCGGCCTGCACTTTTGGATAACCCAGATTGACCAATGCGGAAATGACATCTTCTCGCATCGCTTCGCCGGCTTGCGCAACAGGCGATGTGGTTACGATTTCTTCCAAACCCGGAGGCAGAATCGCCGCCACTTTGTCTTTCAGTTCGACCAACATCCGTTCGGCAGTTTTTTTCCCTACGCCGGGAATTCCAACCAGACGGGTCAAATTTCCTGCGCGCAAAGCCTGAACAAGTTCTTCAGTGCTCAGGCCGGACAAAATCGTGATGGCCAGTTTCGGACCGATGCCGGAAACGCTGAGCAGTAACAGAAACAGCTTCTTTTCGCGGTCGGTGCGAAAACCGAAAAGCTGCAAAACGTCTTCGCGAACGTGAGTGTGAACTCGCAAACTGACATCCGCGCCCAACTCTCCCAAATCGTAAAAAGTCGAAAGAGGAACGTTCAATTCGTAACCGATGCCTGCCACGTCTACGACTATGGAATTCGGTTGTTTATGAATCAGCTTGCCGGTGATGTGCGCGATCAAATCGTTTCTCCGCTGTGTTTTGATTTGCAGTTGGAGTGTACGAGGGCGTTCACAGGCTGTCAATTTTGCTTTTGTGGACGCTTTCGAGAAAAGAATTGACGCTTCGCCGAAGCGGGACTAAACTCCGGCGCGTTCTCAGCAGTCAGCCAGATATTTTATTCGTGGGATCAAAACAGCCGTAAAGAACCGGTTCCGGGGGTTGGAACGTCGCTCAGCAACAGATGGTAAATGAACCGGTTTCCAATCGTTACTTTCCATTGACTGATTAACTCAGCATCTTGCCAAAGGAGTTTTTATGGCCAGAAAGACATGGCTTTGGTTTCCAGCAAATATTCCAGCCAAACAACGTCAGATTGTTGTAGCTGATTTGGGTCAATCCGGTTTGCCAACAACTGATTACGACGATCAGGAAGCGTCAAATTCCGGAATCATCTTTTTTTCTGAAGTCACTGCGGATTTGTCGGCGCTGTTTAATGAAGCCAGCCGACGCGGATTATCGCGCGTGCTGGCCGTGTCGCTGACTGCGGCGGCGCTGGCCGGAGGCGGCGCCTGGACATTGCTGAAAGCGGGCGCTTCGGACGTATTCGCCTGGGATCATTCGTCCGAACCTGCACGCGAAATCGCCGCTCGCTTTGGGCGATGGCAACAGGTTGATCAAATAATTCAATCGCCGCTGGTCAGCAAAAATCTGATTGGGCAGAGCCAGGCCTGGATTCGCTTGTTGCGGCAAATTGTCGAAGTCGCGCGCTTCACGGACGCTTCGGTTTTGATTACCGGCGAAAGCGGAACCGGCAAGGAATTGATCGCGCGGTTGATTCACACGCTGGATGCGCGAAAGAACAAACGCGATCTGGTAGTTTCAGATTGCACAACCATAGTGCCGGAACTGTCAGGCAGCGAATTTTTCGGTCACGAACGCGGCGCATTCACCGGAGCCGTCACGGCTCGCGACGGAGCTTTCGCCCTGGCCGATGGAGGCACGCTGTTTCTGGATGAAGTCGGCGAATTGCCGCCAACGCTGCAAGCCG
>CAYRQB010000483.1:0-3724 GCA_964426025.1 uncultured Heliomicrobium sp. | reverse complement strand
AAGTTCTGCATGTTGCGCGTGCCTATCTGAATCACGTCGGCGTACTGTTCGCACAAATCCAGAGCCGGTTCGTCAACGGCTTCGGTGACGATTCGCAAACCGAATTCGTCGCGCACGTCTGAGAGAATCCGCAAACCTTCTTCGGCCAATCCCTGAAAAGCATAAGGCGAAGTTCTCGGCTTGAAGGCTCCGCCGCGAAACCAGCGACAACCCATTTCGGCTACGACCTGCGCGGTCAACCGAGTCTGTTCGCGAGATTCGACGGCGCAGACTCCGGCAATAATCGCCGGTTCGTTGCCGCCGATTTCGGCTTCGCCAATTTTGATGACGGATTTGTCGTGCTTCAGATCGCGCCCGACCAGCTTGTAAGGTTTGGTGACGCGGACACATTCGGCGACGCCAGGCAGATCGGCAAACGGATCGCTCGGCACCGGGCCTTGGTTGCCGGTCAAGCCAATCGCCGTGCGATTCGCCCCCGGCATCGGATGGGCTTTGAAACCCAGAGATTCGATTGTTTCAACGACGCGCCGGATGTCACTCTCGGTCGCGTCAGATTTCATGACAATGAGCATCTGTCTTTTGGTCCTGTGACTAAAATAAAAAACTGTGTATTACTCGCCGCGCGCTCCCGGCGGCAGCTTTTCGTTCAAATACCGCGTCAGCAGTTCATACAAATGCCGCGTCGTGCCCGCGCCTTCGTAAATGCCGTGCGAGCGGTTCGGATACGCCATCATCGTGAACTGTTTGTCAGCCGCAACCAAGGCGTTGATCATAGCTTCGGTTCCCTGGTAATGAACGTTGTCGTCGCCCGTTCCGTGGACCAGCAGCAGTTGGCCTTTCAACTGGCTGGCGAAGGTAATCGGCGAGCTTTGTTTGTATTCTTCGGGATGATCCTGCGGCAGGCCGCAATAACGTTCCTGATAGATCGTGTCGTAATAACGAATGTCAGGCACGGGCGCTACTGACATTCCGACTTGATACACATCCGGGTAACGGAACATGGCGTTGAGCGTTGAAGAGCCGCCGCCGCTCCAGCCCCAGATGCCTATGCGCGTCGCGTCAACGAACGGCCATTTGGCGATTGCGCGCGCGGCGTTGGCTTGATCCGACGAATTGCGAATGCCTATTTGTCGGTAAATGCTCTTGCGCCAGGCTCGGCCACGCGGAGCGGGCGTGCCGCGATTGTCCACGCTCATCACCAAATAACCCTGCTGAGCCAGCATCGTGTGCCACAACTGATTCCGCCCTCCCCACGAATCCAGCACGGTCTGTCCCCACGGTTCGCCGTAAACGTGAAACAGAACCGGATAACGTTTTTGCGGATCGAAGCCCGGCGGTTTGATCATCCATCCGTCCAGTTCCACGCCGTCTTCGATCTTCACTCTGAAAAATTCCTGCTTGACGGGTTTCAACTTGCTCAAACGGTCGGCGGCTTCGCGATTGTCAATCATCGTCCGAACCGATTCGTGATTCGGCAACCGGACGACATCAATCACCGGAAGTCTGGTGAAGCTGGAAAAGGTGTGAATGGCCATGTCTCCGCGCGGCGAGATGGTGTAAGTATGGGTGCCGGGTTGATTGGCTGGCGACAAACGTTCGGCTTTGCCGCTGCCGTCCAATCGCGCGCGGTAAAGATATTTCTGCGTCGCGTTATCCGGCGAAGCCGAAAAGTACAACCAGCCGTTTGTCACATCCGCCATTTCCACGCTGATCAAATCGTAATTGCCGGGCGTGATGCATTTGACGTCACGGCCATCGCGCGAAACGGAATAAACGTGTCGCCATCCGTCGCGCTCGCTGGTCCAAAGAAAGCGTTTGCCGCCTTCGATCCATTCAACATCTCCGCGCGCCAGTCCGCGTTTGTCCCAATCAATCGAACCCCAGGCGATGTCCACCCAGGTTTCATCTTTTTCGGTCATGATCGGGCGGACTTTGCCATTTCGCGCATCGCCGAGCATGACGATGTTCGTGTTCTGCAATCGGTTGAGTTGTTGAATGATGACTTCATCGGAACTGGCCGCCCATTCCATGCGCGGCAAATAGTTTTGGCGCGCATCGCCCGGAACCTGAAACCATTGAGTCTTCCCACCAGCAGCATTGATGACGCCGACGCGCGCGGCTGAGTTCATTTCGCCAGCTTTGGGATACGGAAAGCTGATGATTTTCGGATAAAGCTCGTCGGTGTTGTTGATCATCTTGAACTCTTTGACGCCCGAAGCATCCAGTTGCCAGTAAGCGATCTGCCGTCCGTCTGGCGACCACTGGAAACCATCACGGCAAAAGAGTTCTTCTTCATATACCCAATCGAAGGTTCCGTTGACCGTGTATTGCGAACCGTCCGTGGTCAGTTGCGTGATGCGGCTGTCGGCCAGCGATTCAACGTAGATGTTATTTTCGCGCACGTAACCAACCCGCGTCGCGTCGGGCGAAAACTTGGCGAACATCAGCGTGGAAGGCTTCGCCGTGCCGCCGAGCTTTTGCAGTTTCTTGCTCGCAAGATCGAAGACCCAATAATCGCCGCGCGTGTTCGACCGCCAGACGCGCTCGGAGTTTGTAAAGATCAACAAGCGTTTGTTGTCCGCGCTCAGGGTGAATTCTTCGATCACTAACTGCGAAGAAGCTCCCGACGGCGTCAGGCTTTGCGCCGAGACTAAAATCGTCCGCGCTCCCGAAGCCGCATCGTATCGAACCAAGTCCAGTGCGCCTTTGGTCTGCGATGGTTCCAGCATCAAATAGCCGCTGCCATCGGCTTGCCATTGATGCCAGCCGAGCGATTTCACGCCGTAGCTGAAAATCGTGTCGAGCGTCAGCAGACTGGCATCAGCTTGTCTGGCTGCTTGTTGCGCAAAGATCGGCGCGACAAACAACACCACCAAAAGAACGAGAGGAGTGCGTCGAACTCGATTCATGGTTTCTCTTTCAATTGAAAAGCGCGCTGCTAACTCACTGGGCCTTTGACGGGCCTTTTGATGAACGCGCGATTTTTACGCCGCTGATTGGTAACTCTCCGGCGCTTAACTGTTTAGCGTAGTCCGGAATCATCAATTTCAAGTTGCGTTTATAGGCAGACTGCCAAAGCTCTTTGAGCTTTTCGCGCGCATGTTCGTTGACATGCACTTGTCCTGATTTTTCGATTAATACCATGGCAACATCGCCAGTGTTTTCAGTCACGGCGAACAGGTAATCATCGTCGTCTTCGACCAAAGAGGCTTTCAGGTCTTCCAGATCTTCCTCTTCAAATTCGTATTCAAACAAGGCCTGAGCCATTTGGCCGTCGTTGAGCAGAACCTCTTCCAATAACTTTTCGATTTTTTTTGCAGACATAATTACATCTTTTCTGGCACTTCGATGCCCAATAGCGAAAGCGCCTGCGCGAGTTTTTGCCGCACAACATCCACTGCTGTCAGCAAAACAGTTTTCCGCTTGGCGTCGGATTCTTTCAGGATGTGGAAACGTTTGTCTTGATAAAAGGTGTTGAACTGGTCAGCCAACTGAAATGCGTATTTGGCCACGTGCGTAGGTTCAAAGGCGTTGGCCGAAACCTGCACCACGTCGTCCAGCCGCGAGGCGAAATAGACCAGCGACCACAGCACATCGCCCGCTTCGCCCGAAAATTGTGCGGCGATTTCTTCCGCCGACAACTGAGCGAAATCCGCGCGAACTTCGTCAGCCGAACGACCAAGCTCCGTGAAGATGTTGCTCAAACGGCGAACCGAATATTGCA
>CAYRQB010000482.1:0-3731 GCA_964426025.1 uncultured Heliomicrobium sp. | reverse complement strand
TGGCTGGCATCGAAGACATGGCGCTTGCGTTTAACGCCAACGCTTTCGGCCAGAATCGCAGTGGAACGCCGCGCGCCCAACGCCCGCGCAGCAAGATGAAAATCAGCAAGTTCAAGGCGACGGTCGTCGCTTCGCCGGATTTCGCCTTGCTGAATTCGTGGAATGTTCACGACACGCATTTCAAACGCACGATTCTGGAACTGGAAACCGACGACGGCTTCAAAGGCATTGCTGAAGTCGCCGCCGGAGCGGTGTCAGATTTGGAAGCCAACCGCGACAAAGTGTTGGGGCGCGATCCGTTTGAGATCGAATACTTCCGCCGCCAGTTCAAAACGCCGAACGCTTTCGGCGCGGTCGAAGTCGCCTGCCTGGACATCATCGGCAAAGCCATCAACCGTCGCGTAGTGGATTTGCTGGGCGGCGCGTACCGCGAAGCGCAACAGTTTTCGGCTTATATCTTTTTTGTCATGCCGACGCCGAACGGCCCGGATTATTCGACGCCGGAATCCGTCGCGCGCCAGTTTCAGGAGTTCAATCAGAAATACGGTTTTACTTCGTGCAAATTCAAAGGCGGAGTTTTGCATCCCGATAAGGAAATCGAAGCCTTGCGAATGATGCGCGCCGCCATGCCGAACGCGAAGCTGCGCATTGATCCGAATGCTGCCTGGTCTGTCGAAACTTCCGTCCGCGTAGCCAAAGCGATTGAGCCGCTCGGCATGGAATATTACGAAGACCCGACGCCGGGTTTGGACGGCATGGCTGCCGTTCGGCGGCAAACCAAAATCCCGCTGGCGACCAACATGGTTGTGACGAAGATGGAGCACATCGTTCCTGCCATTCAAAAAGGTTCAGTGGATGTAGTCTTGCTGGACAACCATTACATGGGCGGATTGAACAACGTGCGGTATTGGGCTGCGATTTGCGAAGCGATGGGCTGGGGCTGTTCCGGCCACAGCAACAATCATCTGGGCATTTCGATGGCGATGATGACGCACATGAACTGCGCCATTTCACGCGTCACTTTCGACGCCGATTCGCATTACCCGTGGACGACCGAAGACATCATCAAACCGGTAAATGGGGCGCCAATGCTGCAATTCAAAGACGGCAAGATGGCTTTGCCGGACGCGCCGGGATTGGGCGTAGAAATTGATCCAGACAAAATGGCCAAACTGGTTGAAAACGTTCAGCGTTTCAAAACCCGGCATGACTTGCTGAAGAAATGGGACCCGACCTATCCGCTCAACGATCATCGCATCCGTTGGTGATCAATTATTGCTGAACAACTTCAAATAGCTTTCGGCGTCAGCCGGATTCGTTTTGGCGATTTCCAGATTCTCTTCGACGTGAGTGATCCGGCTCATTCCCACCAACGCCGTAGCCACTCCCGGAGTCGAGCGTACGAACTGAATCGAGCGCCCTGCGTCGGTTCGCAAACCCGGAAAAGCTTCGCCGACAATCGGCGGCAATCCGGCGGAAAGTTTCGATTGCAGGATCGAACCGCTGGCCATCACCGTCACATCGAATTCCGCCGCCGCTTCCAGCAAAGTAGCTTTCTTGCCGTTTACTGTCTGGTTTGCGTTGGTGAAGGCTTCGATCATTGCCAGATTGATTGGCAGTTGAACGACTTTGAAATGGTGATTGTCGCCGCCGACTTCGCGCGCGATTTCGACTATGCGTTCCAGTGACAAAAACTCCCGGCTGTTTGACGCCGCTCTGTAACCGTTCCAGGTGGCCGTTCCGTACATCAAAATTTTGCCCGCCGCCACAGCCGCTTCCAGAAATTCAAAAGCCGCACGCAATCGCCGATAAAATTCTTCGTGCGAAACTTCGGCCAACTGCGATTCGGGGTTATGAATGTAATACACGTCAACACAACCCAGTCGCAGGTTGCGAAGGCTTTGATCAAGCTGATGCTGCAAATAACGCGGCGTCATGCAATGACTGCCCTGAACGAAATCGTCAAAACCGCAGATGCCCTGTTTGACGAAAGTCTCTTCCAGATAAGCGGTCATCTCCTGACGATTGCGAGGCATTTCGCCGTCGAAGGGAATGTAACCGCCTTTGGTCGTCACCACGATTTCATCGCGAGTGAATTTGCCGTCGGCGAACAGTTCGGAAAACGCCTGACCGAAACTGCGCTCGCTGCGTTGAAAACGGTAATTCGCCGCCGTGTCGAAAACATTGCAACCAAGCTCAGCCGCGCGTTTGACCGCCGACCGATAAGCTTCATCCGTTCGTTCGTCAGCATTTCCCAGATACGATCCCAGCCCGATGGACGACAACCACAAGCCTTGCGATTGACGAAAATGATCGTCCGCCAGCTTGCCTTGAAAACGATTGCGATACCGAACCGTTCCTTCCGTCGTAGCCTTTGCAGTTTGATTCATCAATTTTCCTCCGATTCTTGATTGTGCCTGCCATTGTAACGCGAACCAATCGTTGTCGCTTCGTCTGTGGGAATCCACATTCAATTGAACGTGATTTCCCCGCGAAACTGATGGGATCAACAACCATTCAACAGCGCATTCCCGACAACCGACCGTGCCTGGGCACGGCGCGCGCCTGACGGCAAAACAGCATAATCCATTCCGTCGAAATCAAAGCCGGGAGAAAGCTATGAAATGGAAATCCAATCAATTTGCCGAAAAGATCAGGCCAATTCTGATGAAGTGGAAATTCGCGGCTTTGAAATCAAAACGCGTTCGGCAGTTGGTCGCTGGCTCGCTGCTTTTGCAAATTGTCATCGTTGCCGTCGTCACCTGGCAAATTCGGCAGCAAGCGAATCGAGAACTTGAAGCCGCGCGCGCCGAAGCAGAACGCAGCGCCTTCGTGCCTTTTGAAAAACGCCGATTGACTGCATTGAACGGCGATGGAATCGGTTTACTGCAAAGCAGCAAAGCCACTCGCAGTTTGATTCGATTCAACGATTCGTTTTTCGCCGCCACCGAAGGCGGATTGGTCGAATTTGCCACGGACGGAAAATTCAAACGCCGATTCACAGTTCTGGACGGATTGCCTGAAAGCGATTTGACGGCGTTGGCTGATTTCGGTTCTCAGCTTTTCATCGGCACGCGTTCGCAAGGCCTGGTTGCGTTCGATGGCTCGCGCTTCACGGCTTACGGCTGGACTGATCGAAAGGCTCAAGCAGTGACTTCGCTATTGGCAGACAGAGGCCGCTTGCTGATAGCAACTTTCGCCGGAGGCTTGCTGGAATTCGACGGCAAACAGTTTCGCGAACTTAAAGCCGAAGCTGGGCAAAAGCGAATAGATGGCATTGACAACCTGACGACTGACGGATCGCGTTTGTTCGTCGCGACTTTCGCAGACGGTTTGTGGATTGGCGAAGCTGGTCGTTGGCGGCATTTCACCGTCGCCGATGGCTTGCCGTCGAATCGTGTTGTCGGAGTTGTCATCAATGGCGATCAGTTGTTGGCCGCGACGGATTTCGGAATAGCAGGGGCAATGCTGAATTCGTTGTTCGGTTCTTCCAAGTCAGATTCCAAATCGAGCTTTCAAAATTTGACGACTTTGCCGTCGTTGTCCGGCATTGCGCGATTCGGCGATTCGATTCTGTTGTGCAAAGACAACGGAGAATTGTTTCAACTGCTTTTCGATGGGCGAACGAATCGCGCGCAACTCAATCCGATTCTCGGTCATAAATCTGGCCGGATTTCCGAAAGCCTTTCGTCCTGCCAACTGAAAGCTCTGGCTGTTTCGGGCGAGCAGTC
>CAYRQB010000481.1:3199-3731 GCA_964426025.1 uncultured Heliomicrobium sp. | reverse complement strand
CGCGATTTTTTCAAGGAACTCGGCGTCCGCCCGTTCATCAACGCCGCTGGAACGTTCACGACTTTGACCGCTTCGCTGATGTGGCCGGAAGTGATGGAGGCGATGAATTACGCGTCGAAACAATTCGTGCCGCTCAATGACCTGCAGGAAGCTGTCGGAAAACGATTGGCCGAACTGATTGGTTGCGAATCGGTGATGGTGACTTCGGGGGCGGCTGCGGCGTTGACGGTCGGAACTGCGGCTTGTGTGGCGGGAAAAAATCCCGACTGGATCAAGCGCATTCCCGATCTGGAAGGCACGGGCATGAAAAGCGAAGTGATCATTCAGAAATCGCATCGTTATGGTTACGACCACGCGGTTCGCAATTGCGGCATCAAGATGATCGAAGTCGAAACCGCCGATGAACTGGAAAAAGCCGTCAGCGGCAAGACGGCGATGATGCTGTTTTTCAACGACGCCGATCCGCGCGGCAAAATCAAAATTGCCGACTTCATCGCGCTTGGCAAAAAACACAACATCCCAACTTTCAACG
>CAYRQB010000481.1:0-3189 GCA_964426025.1 uncultured Heliomicrobium sp. | reverse complement strand
CAACGACGCAGCCGCAGACGTGCCGCCGACCGAAAACCTGTCCAAGTATACGAAGATGGGTTTTGACCTCGTGACTTTTTCCGGCGGCAAAGGCATTCGCGGTCCGCAAAGCGCAGGTTTGCTGCTTGGCCGCAAAGACCTGATCGAAGCCGCTCGCCTGAACTGTTCGCCCAACAGCGACAGCATCGGTCGCGGCATGAAGGTCAACAAGGAAGAAATTGTCGGCATGATGGTCGCGGTTGAAATGTACCTGAAACGCGATGCCGCCGCCGAATGGAAGGAATGGGAACGGCGAGCCAAACTGATCACCGACAGCGTCGCCAAAGTTTCCACCATGAAAGCCGAAGTTCACGTCCCTGAAATAGCCAATCACGTTCCGACCGTTCGGCTGAGTTGGGAAAAAGCATCTGTGAAACTGACCGCCGACGACATTCGCAAACGATTGAAAGACGGCAATCCATCCATAGAAATCGCTCCGGGCAATTCGCCCGCCAGGGCTGAAACACAGCAGATAGGTGTCGGCGTCTGGCAGATGCAACCCGGCGAAGCCGAAATCGTCGCCAAACGTTTGCGAGAGGTTTTCGCTGCGGCTTGATAAATCAAAGTTCGAGCAACCACGTCTCTGCGAAAGCTTTTTAAGGCTTCAATGCCTCGGCAGCCGTGGATATAATGCCTGTCGCAAGGAGAAATTTTTATGAGCAAAACTATGACGTTTGAAATTTCGCAAAGCGACTTCAATAGATTCAACGAAGAGCTAGTCCGCGTCGTTTCCGTAATGCAGGAACAACAGCGTGAAAGCGATGAACGATGGGAGCAGATTACCGGTTTGCGTGAAGAAACGGCGAAGTTAAGGGCTGAACTCGGTCGGAGGTTGCAAGATGTGGACAAATATTTGGGAAGCTTTGAAACTGCTCGTTAGTTACGGTGACCGTTTGACAAGAGTCGAAAAGGAACTGCGCGAGTTGCGCGATGAGCATAAAGCCAGCATCAAAGATTTGATTGCGTTGGCGCTCAAGGTCGAACGTCTTGCCGAACGCGAAAACTGGCGCGAAGAAAAGCTTCGGCAGGAAATGTAACTCGAGCGAATCAAAGTCGAAAACGAACGCCTGAAACTTGAAATTGAAATGGAACGCCAACGGCTCAGCCTGCCGCCAGCCACCAACCGAAAAGACGACGAATCCTGACCCGGGTTAAAACAATGAACATCACCATTCGCAGCGCGGAACCCACGGATGCCGAAGCTCTGTGGCGTTGTTACTCGTCTCCGCAAGTCGTACGCGACACTTTGCAGCTTCCCTTCCGCAGCGTCGAATCAATGCGCCAGCATCTGGCGAAAACCGAAGAAGGCTTTTACCAACTGGTCGCCGTCGTGGATGGAGAAGTTGTCGGAACGATTGGCTTGCATACCACGACGCGTCCGCGCATCCGCCACAAAGCCGAATTCGGGATGATGGTGCGCGACGATTGGCAGGGCAAAGGCGTGGGGTCGGCCCTGATGCAGGCGATGATTGATCTGGCAGACAAATGGCTGAACCTGACGCGGATTGAACTGACCGTTTACACAGACAACGAAGCCGCGATTGCGCTCTATAAAAAGTTCGGCTTCGAAATCGAAGGCACTCATCGCAATTTCGCTTTCCGCGACGGCGAATTCGTTGACGCGTACGCCATGGCTCGCATCATTGAAAAGACCAATTGATTCACCGCTGCCAAAAACATCTCCCACGAACACCAAAAACATCTCCCACGAAGCCACACGAAGTATCACGAAGAAGGACAAAACTATTTTGTTTTGCCTTCGTGTTTTCTTTGTGTGACTTCGTGGGAGAAATCTTCATGCCTTACTCATCGGACCGTAATGGTCACTTCGCGGCTGGCGATGCCGTTGCGCGAAATGATCAGCGTATGTGTTCCTGAAGTGATGTTGGCCGGGAAGACTATGTTGAATTGGTTCAAACCCGTAAAGCCGGGCGCTCGTCCGGCGTAATTGACCGTCACGGCATTCCCGTCAATCGTCGCCGTCGTCGAAGCGTTTGCGTTGCCATCGGTGTCGGTCACGTCCGATCCAAGACCCGTTCCGAAAACCGCAATGATGTTCGGTTGGCCGTTCGCCTGTTTGGCGTTGAACGGGCCGGGCGTGAAGGTGAAAGCGTCCAGCGCAGAAGCCGCGCCGGTTCCGCTCTGATTGGTGGTGAAGATGGCCGGAACGGCAGGAGCAATCTGGAAAGCTCCGGCGCGAATCAATTGCCCGTTCAGAAAAACTTCGATCAATGCGGTTGACGATTGAACGGTCGTGCCGGTTGTCGCCACGACCGTTCGCGGAACCTGGAAATTGATCTGCGTCGGCGAAACATAAAACAGCGCAGCCGGAACGCCGTTGACCTGAATCTGCAATCCGGCCAGCGTCGTCGGCAACGGCTGAGTGGTGGCGATGACTGTGCTGTTGCCGAAACCGAATCCGAACAGCGTAGAGATTTCGCCCGGAGTCAGCGTCGCTTTGAAGCTGGCCGCCGAAGCCGCCGGAATCACTCGCGACACCGTCAGGTTGGCCAGACCGGTATTGATGCTGGCCAGAAAATCCGTTGATTGCGCGAAGTAAGTTTCCCACGACAGACGATAGCGCGTGACTTTGTTCAGCGTTGCCGGAGAAGGTTGCGTGCCCTGTTGAGTCAGCAACACGACCGCAGCGCGAAAAGTTTTTTGCGCCGTCGCCGAACTCGGCGCGCGATTGCCGTTGGCTTGCAGGATTTGATTCATCGTCACGGTTTGCCGCGTTCCGTTGACGTTGACGTTCGGAAAAGGATTCGAGCCGCGAGTGCGGCTTGTCCCCGATGGATTGGTGATGACGAAAGTGTCCGGAACATCCGCAGCCGGTCGCAATCCCATCAGGTAATGATCCAGCCGCGAAAACCCGTCAATCAGGTTGACCGAAGTGAAAGAGCCGTTGCCGTTGTCTCGCCAGACGCTGCCTTCGGCGCTGGATGATCGCCTCGCCGCAGGGCTGCTTGTGGTTGATTCGATGTTCATGAAAAAGCTCCAGTGCGCGTCGTCGCGTCCCAACAGCAAAGTCGGATTGCCCGGATAGCTGATGTAAGACAGCCAACGATGCCCCTGCTCCTGCCCCAGAATCGAAAGCGCGTGGTTCGCTCCCAGAAAGCGTGTGACAGGCGAATCGGGATAACTTTGCGA
>CAYRQB010000480.1:0-3753 GCA_964426025.1 uncultured Heliomicrobium sp. | reverse complement strand
AAACTAATCCATCAGCCTCTTGTGTGGATTGCTCCCAGAGCTTTTTAAGTTCATCGAAAACGCGCGTGGTCATTGCCACATTGCGCGGCTTTCGTGTTTTGGTGATCGTTTCCGGCAAATGAATCATCCGCTCATTGAAATCAACCCATTTCCAACAAAGCTTGAGCATTTCGCCGCGACGCATCGCCGTATCAACTGCAACGATGATAATTGGCCGCATGTGAGCAATCCGGCCTTCACAGACGGCCAGCAACCGGGCTTCTTCCTCGAAACTCATTAAACGAGTCCGTTTGGTTTCCTCTGCTTTGCTGATTAGTGAATCGCCCTGATGAAAAGGGCTTTTGATAATCCAGCCGTTACGCAACGCAAAGTTGAGCATTCGCCGCATCATCTCCATTTCACGATTGACGCTGGCAACGGTTCGCTGTCCGCCAAAACGGGTTTCGGTCTGAAGTCTCTTGAGTTTGAAAGCTTCCAAGTCGGCGTGAGTGATTGAGCGGATAAACTTTCTGCCGAAATGCTCTTGAAGCAGATCAACGTAGATCGTTTGAGAGTACAGAGAGCGGTAGCCAGCAACCTTCTTTCCACCCACGTATCGGGCGGGAACAAGTTTCACGCTCTTAAAGCGGTCAACCAACTCCTTGAACGTCATCCGCGAACCGTCAACGCTTCCGCGCTCTTCAATCTCACGGATGAGGTCATTTACCTTTTCTCTGGCTTCGCTCTTTGTTCTGGCTGCCCTCTTAACGAAACGGCGTTTTCCTTCCTCATCTGTGTAGGAAACGCGCCCATACCAACTTTTGCCACGCTTAAAAATGTGCCCGGTCTTCGGTTTCATTCTTCACCCTCGAAATAATGAAATTTACTGTGGGTCACATTTAGGGTATCATAAAACCGAGAGTTAGAGATAGTGAGAAAGAGTCTGATAGATGAGGAAAGTCAATAAAGATAGGCTTTTTATGATGATGAGAGATGGCAAGAATACGGCTGAGAATGTTGGAACTTGGTTTGGGACCGAGAGGTCGTAGGTTCGAATCCTATCGCCCCGATTTTCTTCCCACCCGCTTTCATCTTTCACACATCTTCAAACAATTCATTCGTGGAAGGAATTGACTTATGACTGAAGCATTCATTTACGACGCTGTCCGCACTCCACGCGGACGTGGTCGCTCTGGCGGCAGTTTGCACGAAGTCCGGCCAATCGAACTTGCGACACAGGTTTTGAAAGCCATTCGCGACCGCAACGAACTGGACACGGGGTTTGTTGACGACGTGGTGATGGGATGCGTCATGCCTGTCGGTGAACAGGGATCGGACATCGCTCGCATCGCAGCGCTCAACGCGGATTATTCCGAAACCGTTCCGGGCAAACAGCTACACCGGTTTTGCGCTTCGGGTTTGGAAGCGGTCAACACCGCAGCGGCACAGGTCATGTCTGGTCAATCCGACCTGGTCATTGGCGGAGGTGTCGAAAGCATGTCGCGCGTGCCGATGGGAGCCGACGGCGGCGCGATGGTCATGGATCCTGAAATCGCCTCGAAGATGTACTTCGTTCCGCAGGGCATCAGCGCCGATTTGGTCGCCACCAAGTACGGATTTTCGCGCGAAGACGTTGACGCTTACGCCGTCGAAAGCCAGCGCAGAGCGAAACACGCCTGGGACAATTGCTATTTCAAAAATTCAATCGTGCCGGTCAAGGATCAAATCGGTTTGACGGTCTTGGATCACGACGAATACATGCGACCGGGAACAACGATGGAAGATTTGGCGAAGCTCAATCCGGCCTTCACCGTGCCCGGCGAACAGGCCGGTTTCGACGCCGTCGCCATTCAGCGATACCCGGAAGTCGAACGCATCAATCACGTTCACCACGCGGGCAATTCCAGCGGCATAGTTGACGGAGCGGCTGCCGTTTTGGTCGGCAGCAAAGAGATCGGCGAAAAGCTGGGATTGAAACCTCGCGCTCGCATTCGCGCTTTCGCTTCGATTGGGTCTGAGCCGACGATTATGTTGACAGGCCCGGCTCCGGCCAGCGAAAAAGCTTTGAAGCGCGCAGGAATGACAACCAAAGACATTGACCTGTACGAATTGAACGAAGCCTTTGCCGCAGTGGTGCTGCGTTATATGCAGGCGCTGGACATTCCGCACGACAAGATCAACGTCAACGGTGGAGCCATCGCCATGGGACATCCGCTGGGAGCCACGGGCGCGATGATTCTGGGAACTCTGATTGACGAAATGGAACGACGCGGCGCGGCGACGGGCTTGGCCACATTGTGCGTCGGCGCGGGAATGGGAACCGCGACGATTGTCGAACTGGTTTAAAGTGATTCGCTTACCGATTCATTTTCCATTCTCTATTATTGGAATGTAGTTCGTGTCTGCTAAACTCCCAATAGAACAGGGGGCTATATGAATAAAATAAGCAAACATATTGATATTTACAGAGGCCGAGACCCGCGCGAGATACCGACTTATAGTTTTACTGAAGCATCGCATTGCCTGCAAATCCCCTTAAAAACGCTTCGCTCTTGGATTCGCGGACGAAAGTATCAAACAAACCACAGCAAAAAGAAGTCTGAGCCGATTATCCAATTGCCAGATGACAATTTGCCATTACTTTCGTTCACAAACTTAGTAGAGGCACACGTAGTTGACGCTATCCGTTACCACCACAAGGTACCACTAGATAACATCAGGCGGGCAGTAATGTACCTTCGTGAAAGTTCAAATAGTCAGCACCCGCTAGCTGAATACTGGTTTCAGTTAAAGGGGGTTGATTTATTGATCGAGGAGGGCGACTTGCTGGTAAACGCCACCAAGCAAGGTCAACTTGTAATGAGAGACATTATTCAAGCATACCTGACACGAGTCGAACGCGATCCTAAAGGTGCTGCACTACGTCTATATCCATACTTAAACCGTCATCCTAAAACTCTGGAAAACGAGCCAAAGGTGGTTTTAATTGACCCCAGAATTTCATTCGGTAAACCTGTTTTAGTTGGAGTTGGTGTCCCAACAGCAGTTATAGAGGATCGGCATAAGGCTGGAGAAAGTATTGTCGAACTGGCGAGAGATTATGGGTGCGAGACATCGGAAATCGAAAAAGCAATCCAATACGAACGCGGGCTTCAAAAGACAGCTTAAAAGAACCACCTTTTTTCTTGATCGTTCTTTGTGTGGAAACGTTGTGATTGAATCGCTTCGCAAGGCTGGCGCCAAGGTTGAACCACATTGGACAAGGTTCAGACACGACACAGAAGATGTTGAGTGGCTGGCAGTAGTTGGCGAGAAGAAATGGGTTGTGCTGATGGGAGATAAAGCGATTGGTCGTCGTGCTCTTGAACTTGAGGCGCTTCTGGAGGCGAAAGTAAAAGCATTTGTTTTGACACGAGGCGGCTTGTCCGCAGCAGATCAGTCAAAAATACTGACTGATGCGTTGCCACAAATGTTGCGGATGGTTGAAGAAACGCGCTTCCCGTTTCTCGCCAAAATTTATATGGATGGCTCAGTCGCCATTTGGAAAACCGAACCAAAGCTTCAAAAAGGCCATAAAAGCAAAAAGCGCTATCGTCCTTTGAAAGAAAGTAATGATGACATCGAATAGGATGACATCGAAGTTAAACGGTGTTGTTGCACGAATATAAAATCGCAAAGTTTTTCTCGTCTTTTACCAAAGAATCTTCAGTGCATGTGATCACACTTTATGAGGCAAAAAGAGGCCTTCGCCTTAAAAAGTAAATTCGTGCAACA
>CAYRQB010000479.1:0-3783 GCA_964426025.1 uncultured Heliomicrobium sp. | reverse complement strand
ATCAACCAGAATCAGTTTGACCTCGTCAGGCGTGGCTTTATAAAGCAGCGAAATCAGAATCGAGTTCAAAGCCACGGATTTGCCAGCGCCGGTTGCGCCAGCGATCAGCAAATGCGGCATCTTCGCCAGATCAGCCGAAAAATTCGATCCGTCAATCGTTTTGCCCAAAGCCAGCGTCAGCTTCGTTTCCGATTCGCGGAATTTTTTGGATTCGACCACTTCGCGCAATCGAATGATCTCGCGTTTGTTGTTCGGAACTTCGATGCCGACGGTTGATTTGCCAGGAATGCGGTCAATGCGTATGGATTCGGCTTTCAATCCCAGACACAGATCGTCCACCAGGCTGGTGATGCGGCTGTATTTGACGCCCGGGTCCGGTTTGAATTCAAAGGTTGTGACAACCGGGCCGGGGCTGATTTGTTTGACCTGACCTGAAACATTGAACTCAGCGCATTTTTCGGCCAATTGTCTGGCGCGTTCCAGCAATTCGGTTTCGGCCATTTCCGGTCGCGGAGCTGGCGCAGTCAGCATGTCGCTGGAAGGCAATTTGTAATCGGCCATGACGCGGGCAATCTTCGTCACGTAATCGCCTAACTTGGACGGCTTTTTCGCCGTGGACTGATCTTCGCTGTCGTTGGCGCGTTTGACCGAAGCCGTCGAAACCATGTCTTCTACGCTGCGAGGCGATCTTGGCGAACCATCGTCGAAATCATCCGCCATCGAATCTTCATCGTCGAAATCCGAACCGGGATCGGCTTTGGCTGAACGACGCGAACGAGCAACGCCGGACGCGGTTGTCGCGCCGTTCCCAACTCCGTTCGGATCAACCGTCAACCCGGCGGTTGATTTGCCCGCCGCGCGCATCGCAGCGGCAGAGCTTTCATCCTCGACGAAAGTTTCAGTTCCGATGTCGGATTGAATCGTCCCGTATCCGGTTGTTTCTTCATCAGGCGAAGCTTTCGTTTTGCCTTTACCGCGCGGAGGTTTTCGCTGATTTTTCAGCGTTTCTTCGTTACCGTTGTAAGCGATGATCGGGCCAGACGTTCCTGCCGGGCGTGAACTCACGGATGTGGCTCGCTGATTGGCCAACTCCGCCAGCTTTTCTTTGCGCTCCCGCTCATCCGGCTCAATGTAACGTTCCTGCCATACGCTCTTCGCCCATTCCATCAGAGCGGAAACCAATCCCATATCGGGATATTGGTTTGATAACTTCGTCAGCAACCCCGTGACCGACAATGGAGTCGCCAAAAGCAGTCCGATGACGACCAGCAAAATCAGCGCGACGAAGGCTCCGCCGATTCCGATAAACCGCGCCAGGCCGATGGTCGAATCGCGAACCAGCCAATAACCTATAAACCCGCCAAGCCTGAACGAATGCGGCCCCCACGGAAACAAAGTCAGAAAACCGGTGATCGAAACGATGATCAAAAAGATGCCGACCAGTTGCGCTTTTGAAGTTTCAGCGTGAGTGTCTTTCCATTGCCACCATCCCATCGTGAACAGAATTCCGGGAATCAACCATCCGGCCAACCCCAACGCCTGATAGATAAAAGCTGCGACGTGCGCGCCAAGCGGCCCGGCCAAATTCTTCGCACGCGTATGCGCTCCGGTTGAAGTCCAAGAAGGATCGTCCGCGTTGTAACTCAGCAGAGCCAACACGAGCACAAACCCGGAGAAGATCAGGATCAATCCCATCACTTCATTCCACGGACTGTTCCGGTTTGGTTTTGGTGGTGTTTCAACAGTCATAAGAAACTAAATCAAAGCATGACTAAACTCAGGCAGTTTAAGGCGATGATCTGATAACAGTTTGTCAGACCGCAATTTCCTTCCCGTAAATCCTGAAGAAATCTTGTTCATCCTGTCTGAAAAATTTGCGGTCTGATTCAGCTTTCAGTTCCCCGCCTCTTCTCAGGCAAATGAAACTGCACGCGGGCAATCGCCTAAGCCGCGACTTCCCTTTTCGATAACAAATACTCTTTGATGAATTCGTCCAGATCGCCGTCCAGCACCGCGTCAACATTGCTGGTTTCGTGTTTGGTGCGAACGTCTTTCACCAATCGGTAAGGATGCAAAACGTAATTGCGAATCTGCGAACCGAATGAAATGTCTCGTTTCGAAGCCGCCAGCTTGTTCGTTTCGGCCTGCTTCTTTTCCAACTCCAATTCGTAAAGCCGCGATTTCAAAACCTTCATCGCCACGTCGCGGTTCTGATGCTGCGAGCGTTGATTCTGACAGGTGACGACGATGTTGGTCGGAATGTGCGTGATTCGCACCGCCGAATCCGTTGTGTTGATGTGCTGGCCGCCAGCGCCCGTCGAACGGTAAGTGTCAACGCGCAAGTCTTTGTCCAGAATTTCAATTTCTATGTTGTCGTCGAATTCCGGCGTGACGAACACCGAAGCAAAACTGGTTTCGCGGCTCTGGCCTGAATTGAACGGCGACATGCGAACCAGACGATGAACGCCGACTTCACCGGCAAACAAACCGTAAGCGTAATCGCCTTCGACGCGGAAACTGGCCGACTTGATTCCGGCTTCTTCACCGGCCTGGTAATCGAACATTTCCGTCTTGAAGCCTTTTCGTTCGCACCAGCGCAGATACATTCTCAGAAGCATTTCCGCCCAATCCTGAGCGTCTGTTCCGCCCGCTCCGGCGTTGATGGCGACAATCGCATTCAGCGCGTCGTTCTGTCCGCCCAACAGCATCTGCGTTTCGCTCTCTTCGACATTGGTTGTTAATGCTTTGATGGATTCGCGCAGTTCGTTGGCTGAAGCGTCGTCTTCGGCAGCGAAATCAAAAAGCACAGCGATGTCGTCAACCAGACGCTGCTGCTCTTCGGCGGTATTGATCGCTCGTTCCAGACGCGAACGCTGCTGCAAAACCTTCTGAGCCTTTTCCTGATCGTTCCAGAAATCCGGCGCAGAGGCCTGTTCTTCCAATTTGCCCAACTCGGCGCGTTTGGCATCTACGTCAAAGAAACCTCCGCAATTCGGTGACTCGCGGCTTCAGACCTTCATACTTTTCGCGCAAATCCTGCAGCGCTATTGCATCCAGCATTGTTAATTCTCTCCTGACATGAATTTGTTATGAGCCTGAGTTCCTTAGCTTACCACAGGCATCGCTATTCACAGCATATTTACACTGTGCATTTGCAACCGCACTCGAAAACAAGAGCGACCGGCGACGTCAGATGTTTTTCGCCGTCGCGCCTGACGTGCATTACCTCATTCGTGTAAGGATTGAAAATGACCACATCCTTGACGCCCTGCGACAGATAAAACTTCGGCGCGATTTCAATGTCCTTGGCCTCGTAACCTTTGCTGACAACTTCAATCACGGCTTCCGGCAAAATTGTGATGGCCTCGTCCTTTTCATCTTCCGCAGGTTCGCGGCAGAAAATTGCAATGTCTGGGCGTTTCAACGAACCATCGGGAAAGTTGATGTAAACATCCGCAGCGTGAACGCATTCGCAGGTCTGGTTCTGCAATTCTTGAGAACTGACGCTTCGTTCAATGGACGCGCGGATGCGATCAACTTCTTCCTGATGCCTGTAAACTGGATGCGGTTCCCAAATCGGCAAACGATTGACTATCTCCAGTCGTATTCCAATTTCTTCCGCTCGTAAAAACCTTTCGTCCATTTGATAACCCCTTGCTCACATCGCTTCCTGATATTCGCCGAACACTGCCCGCATTTTATCAGCGATTTCGCCGAGCGTCGCGTAAGCTTCGACCGCAGCGATGATCGTAGGCATCAGGTTTTCTCCGGAACGAGCCGCCG
>CAYRQB010000478.1:0-3809 GCA_964426025.1 uncultured Heliomicrobium sp. | reverse complement strand
ATGAGTTTTTCTGTCCCCTTTCACGAAAAGCAATTCCAGGAGGATTTTCTTCCTGAACGTTCACGATTTGGTTATGGCTGACATCGTTGACTTATGACCGTGATCGTTAAGGACAATTCAGATGAAACAAACAAATGTACTATTGCTCGATTTACAGCCAATATCCGAACTAAGCGCCAGGTTGCGCGGGATTCTGGAATCAAATGGCGAAGACAACCTGCAATTCAGACAAGCGGCGGTCAACAACAATGATTTGCGAGGCGAAAAGATTTGTGAACTCGTCGCCAGCGCCAATCCGGCGGTGATTTTTCTTGTGTCGCCGTTGGTTGTGTTGCAACAACTCAAATCGCTTTTTCAATCATTGCGTCGCGAACCGCCCGCGCCGCCGGTCATCGTCGTTTCCGACACCGAAACTCCGGATGAAATGATAGAGGCTTTCAAACTCGGCGCGGCGGATTTCATAACGCCTCCGATCAAACCGATCAACATTTTTCCCAGACTCTGGCGATTGCTGGAGCAGACAGTCCGCGGAGAAACTCTGAAGCAAAGATCGAATGGGAACGACCCCGCATTGAAGCGTCTGATCGGCGAGAGCGAAGCTTTTCGTCAGGCCATTGGCAAAATTCCGCTGGTCGCCAATTGCGATGCGACCGTGTTGATTTCAGGCGAAACCGGAACCGGCAAAGAAGTATGCGCGCGCGCCATTCATCAACTCAGCCCGCGATCGGTTCGCGATATGGTGGCCATCAATTGCGGTTCGATCCCGATTGATCTGGTCGAAAGCGAATTGTTCGGTCACGAGCGAGGCGCGTTCACCGGAGCAATTGCCGCCAAAACAGGATTGATACAGGAAGCCGAAGGCGGGACTTTGTTCCTGGATGAGTTGGACAGTTTGCCGCTGCTGGCTCAGGTCAAACTGCTGCGCTTTTTGCAGGAAGGCGAATATCGCCCTGTTGGTTCGACGAAGATGCGATACGCCGATGTGCGCGTCATCGCCGCCACAAACACCAACATCGAAAACGCAGTGCGGGCGGGAAAGATTCGGCAAGACCTTTATTACCGGCTCAATATGATTCCCATCGCGTTGCCGCCGCTGCGCGAACGCCGCGAAGACATTCCGCTGTTGGCGGCAAAATTCCTTTCGCGATTCGCTCAGCAATTTCGCAAACACATCACAGGATTTTCTCCGGACACTCTGCTCAAACTTTGCATGCACGATTGGCCTGGCAATGTGCGCGAACTGGAAAACGTGGTGGGTCGGGCGGTCGCGCTGGCTGAACAATCAGTCATTCGCGCTCACGACATCACGCTTCCCGCTGAGACGCCTGAATCATTTCATGAAATGAAGAAAAAGCTGATTGAACAGTTCGAGAGAACTTACCTGCAGAGTTTGTTGATGGTCAGCGAAGGCAATATCACCAAAGCCGCCGAAGCCGCGCATAAAAATCGCAGAGCTTTTTTCGAGTTGTTGCGTAAGCACGGAATCAATGCAGACAGCTTTCGCTCCAAAGATGCGCCAAATGGTGCGGACGACAGGATAAACTTGTCCTAGCGAAAAATGCCCGTCAAACAAGGCTTTTAAGCGATTGGCGAATTTCGACGCGGACAAAATCATCCTGTTTGAGACATCGGACTGACGAGGAATAAAGCACTTAGTCTTCGTCATCCAACGGCACGGCGCTTGCCAAGAGTAATCTCAGTGGTTACGCAAAGCAGCCATAAGAGGTCATGAAGCCAGCGACGGGATCGGCCATCCGGTTACGCTGCCGGGGAATTGAACTTCAGCCAGCAAAGCGATGATTCACAGCCGAATCATTGCGTAATCACGCCTTGGTTGAACTGTGACGCAGCCAGTTGCAGTCATCCTCTTAATTTTCATTTTTCAAGGAGAACAAAAAAATGGCAACAAAAACTGCTATGGAAGTTTCGCTCAGCAACCCGGCGCTTGCAGGTTCCATTGAAGCGGAAGTTTATGAAGTTGGCGGCGCTGCGCCGACAACCATCATTGATTTCGATCAGGATTGGGGAGTGAAACTGAAATGGGAACTGACAGGTTCCCTCAGGCCGTTTGTTTGCGGCACGTGGTGTATCAGCCTGTTCTTTGAATCCATCGGCAATGGTCCTGAATTCGACCTGCGCCATGATCAAAGAATCCCGCTCAACCCGTGCGGCGACGGCAAGTACACATACGATTTCCGTGTTCGACGCGGCACAGTCAGAAAAGAACACTGCGGTCGCCCGTACAAATTGGTCGCCGCTATCGTGTACGAAACGTCCTGCCACAGGCCGGGTCCGATGGCCGGTTTCGTCGAACTGCCGATGATTCAGTTCTACGATTCGATCACCATCTGATGACAAAACCAGGCCAGGCGTTTTCAATTCCTGGCCGTATGTTTCGGACAATTGACCCAACCCGCGCCAACTTCGGACGGGTTGGGTCGTTTCATAACAAAGAGTTCAGTCTGGCAGATCATTCTTGCCGAGCAACTCAGCCATCATACATTCCGAAAGTTTTCCTTTCGGAGCTTTCACTGTTTTTACCGATCAAACAATTCTCAAGGAGTATTTATGGCAAGCAAACGTTCGCGCACGGAGGCAGACGCCGCCACACCAACAGGCGACGACTTCAAACTTATCAATAGCATTAGCTGGAAGATGGAAAGCCGATTACACCGCGCCGGTATCACAACATTCGCTCAACTAGGCTCCATGCCTCCGGCTGAAATTGCTTCCAAGCTCGGCAATCCGACAGGGCTGTTGGAGCGAATCGGCAGAGAGAATTGGATCGGTCAAGCTCTGGAATTGGCCGATTTGGCGGTTAAATCGAAAAGGACGAAAACAAAGCAGCCGACAAATCCTGCGGAAGGCGATCAACGATATGAAACCTTCGCCACTGAACTGATGCTGACTGGCGATAATCAGGTGTTACATACGCGCCTGCTGCACGTCCCGAGCGGCGATGAAGAATTGTGGGGAGGATGGGACGACAAACGATTGATCAATTTCCTCGTTCAGCGATCCGGTTTGAGTTTGCCCGGCGAACTTTCTGCGCCGGAACCATCCGTTGAATCTGCCGACATAAAGATCGCGGGCAAAGGTGTAAAAGCTCCGCGCGACAAATCCGATAAAAATTCTGATCCGAAGGAAACCGGGCAGGAGCCGACAACTGAGGAATCACCGAATAACATTGAAGCCGAGTCCGAAGTTACTGCCGCCACGGTTGAAAGCCAAAACGAAATGCCCAAACCTGATCCAACGCCAGCCAGCGCTGTCGGCGAAGCTGCTGCGCACAAGCTGGAATGTCTGGCCGGTGGATCCGAGCTTCCAACCCGAATAATGTCGCACGATCAACCTTTCAGCGTTCGCATCCTGCTGGATCTGGCCAACGCGGTCGGCGATCAATATCCGCTGGATTATGCCGCAACCGTTCAGGTTCGCAGTCTGACTGAGAACAAACCGCAAAGCGTCCATTACGCCAAAGGGAAAATCACGTCGGAAAATAACGCAGGCCTGGCCATTAAAAACATAACGCTGAATCCGGGCGCTTACAGGTTGGGGGCGATCGTCACGCTCAAATCCGGAAACTCCGCTCCGTCATCTGATTTGAACATTCAGGTCGAAGGCGGAGTGCTTCAGGTTTATTGATACTGATGAAAATTGACAGGAGGTCGTATGTTATTCAGCGGAATATCAGGAACGCTTGGAATTATCCTCTGGCTGGGTCTTTTTCTGCCTGGATTGTTAATCAGCTCCCTGCCATTTCGTACCAGGATTTCAGAAGGCCAGGTCACCTTCAGGGACTTGTTGGT
>CAYRQB010000477.1:0-3812 GCA_964426025.1 uncultured Heliomicrobium sp. | reverse complement strand
CCCCTCAGGAACCGGCCCGCATCCCGCGGTGATCTTCATTCACGGTTCAGGCGATGACAGCCAGGAAACCTATCGTTACTACGCTGACATTCTGGCAAAGCGCGGCATTGCGGTTCTGATTTATGACAAACGCGGCGTTGGCGCTTCGACCGGCAGTTGGAAAGCAAGCCCATTTAGCGTGTTGGCGGACGATGCGCTGGCTGGGATCAGTTTTCTCAAGGGGCATCGGGCGATTGACGCCAAGCGTATCGGAGTCTGGGGCGGAAGCGAAGGCGCGATCATCGCGCCGTGGGCAGCTTCACGCTCCGCTGATGTCGCATTTGTCGTAATGCAAGCGGCGACCGGCGTGACGTTTGCGCAGCAAAACCTTTATCAAAACGAGCGCCAGTTGCGAGCCGTTACCAATTCAGAAGCAGATGTCGCGCAGGGGCTGAACATTGTGAATTTGCAGCAGCATTACGCACGGACGGGAACCGGCTGGCAGGCGTATGCGGATGCCAGACAAGCTGTTCAAGAAAAGGCGTGGGCTTCGGCGCTGGGTTCGCTCCTGTCGCCGGACAATTGGTGGTGGAATTGGTATCGCACCAAGATGGATTACGACCCAATCCCGATGCTTGAGAAAGTCCGCGTTCCGGTGCTGGCGGTGTGGGGAGAGAATGACGTGCTTGTGCCGGTGGCGGAAAGCCGCGCCGCCATCGAAGGCGCTTTCACGCGAGGCGGTAACCGCAATGTCACCTGTCGCGTATACGCCGGTGCTGACCACAGCATTCAAACCGAGAGTTGGTTACACGGGCGCAGACCGGAACCAAGCTATATTGATTTTTTAAGTGAGTGGATTCAAAAACAAACAACGACGCCGAGATAAGGGCGTCCAGCTTACCCGTTGCGAGGAAAATTTTTATGATCAAACTGAAAGTAAACGGTAAGAACCAGCAATTTGACGGCGACCCGGATACGCCGCTGCTTTGGGTGTTGCGTGACGAACTCGACCTGAAAGGCACGAAGTTCGGTTGCGGTATGGGCTTGTGCGGCGCTTGCACGGTGCATTTGAATGGACAGCCGATGCGTTCGTGTTCGACGCCGGTTTCGGCGGCAGCGAATAAAGCTGTGACCACGATTGAAGGGCTTTCGCCCGACGGTTCGCATCCGGTGCAAGTCGCGTGGCAAGACCTCGACGTGCCGCAATGCGGATACTGTCAGGCAGGACAAATCATGTCGGCGTGTGCGCTGCTGGCGAAAACACCGAAGCCAAGCGATGCCGAAATTGATTCGGCAATGAATGGCAATCTGTGTCGTTGCGGCACCTATTTGCGCATTCGCGCGGCGATTCATAAAGCGGCGGACTTGACGGCATCGAACAAGTCGGCGAAACCTGCTGCGAAGTCATCACGCGCGGGCGCGAACTTGATGCCAAACAAAGGCGGCAAAAAATAAAAAAGCACGTAGTCCCGCCTTCAGGCGGAATGACTCGCTCAATAAATCCATTCCGCCTGAAGGCGGGACTACATACGGCTAAGGAGAACCCATGAAAAAGACAAACATCAATCGTCGCAATTTTTTACAAGTAACCGCGCTCGCAGGCGGTGGCTTTATGCTGGGACTATATTCAAAAGCTGCGCCTGCCTTCGCACAAGGGCCGCCGCGTATGGCGCCGTTGGTTCCCAACGATTTCATCAGCATTGCGCCCAACGGCATAGTGACGATCACCTCGAAAAATACGGAGATCGGACAAAACGTCCTCAATACGCTGCCGATGCTGATTGCCGAAGAACTGGATGTGGAATGGAAGGATGTCAAAATCGTCCGCGCTGATGCGGATAACAAATACGGCCCACAATTCACGGGCGGCAGTTCAGCAACGCCAATGAACTGGGAACCGATGCGGCAGGTCGGCGCAGCAGGGCGACAAATGCTCATCGCCGCCGCGGCAGACACCTGGGGCGTGGCCGCAGCGGAATGCACGACGGCTTCCGGTCGCGTGCATCACAAGGCATCCAATCGCTCACTGGGCTACGGTGAACTCGCCTCCAAAGCCGCGACAATGCCGGTGCCAGAATTGCGCTCCGTCAAACTCAAAGACCCGAAGGATTACAAAATCATCGGCACCTCCACGATCAGCGTGGAAACCAAAGACATTGTGACGGGCAAGCCGATTTTCGGCATTGATGTGAAAGTGCCGGGGATGCTCTATGCCGTGATGCAAAGAACTCCGGTGCTGGGCGGCAAAGCCGTGAGCGCAAATCTGGACGCGATCAAAGCAATGAAAGGCGTCAAGCACGCTTTCATCATCGAAGGCCGTCCGCTCGCCAATGATTATCCCAATTACTTGTTCCAGGACGCGGGCTTTGAATCCGGCGTAGCCATCGTCGCCGACAGTTGGTGGGCAGCGCAGTCAGCGCGGGAAAAACTCGAAGTCAAATGGGATGCCGGCAAATGGGGCACGCAGGACAGCGCCGAAAATGCCAAAAAAGCCACAGAGCTTTCCAAACAAACCCCAGCGCGCACGCTACGCAAAGACGGCGACGTAGATGTCGCCTTCAAACAAGCTGACATCAAAGCCGTCGAAGGCAACTACGTCATTCCCTTCATCGCGCACGCCACGATGGAGCCGCAAAATTGCACGGCACATTTCAAAGACGGCAAGCTCGAAATCTGGTTTTCCGGACAAATACCGCAAACCGGGCGCACGATGGTGGCGCAATTGCTCAACCTGCCTGAAAAGGATGTGACAGTTCACAACCTGCGCGGTGGTGGCGGATTCGGGCGGCGAGCCTACAACGATCTGATGTTGGATGCCGCGTGGATTTCCAAACAGGTTGGCGCGCCCGTCAAGCTTGTCTGGTCGCGCGAAGACGACATTCAGCACGATTACTATCGCTGCGGCGGCTTCCAGTATTTGAAAGGCGCAGTGGACAAGGACGGCAAACTCGTCGCGTGGCACGATCATTTCGTCGGTTATGGCGAAGGCAATGCTTTCGCTCACGACGGCGGCTTTAATGCGAACGAATTTCCCGCGCGTTTCGTACCGAACTTCCGCGTGCAATCTACGGTGATGGGGTTAGGACTGAAAACCGGAGCCTTGCGCGCGCCTTATTCCAACTGCACCGCGTGGGTGATTCAATCGTTTATTGACGAACTTGCGCATGCCGCCGGCAAAGACCCGGTGCAATTCCGTTTGGATTTGCTGGCTGGAACGCCGCTGCCGCTAGGCCAGCGTGAGCAGGGCCTGGATGCGGCTCGCATGACTGGCGTCATCAAACTGGTGGCGGAGAAATCGGGCTGGGGCAAACGCCAGTTGCCGAAAGGCACGGCGCTGGGCGTCGCGTTCCATTTCAGCCATCGCGGCTATTTTGCCGAAGTGGCCGAAGTCGCGGTCAGTGCAAACAAGAAAATCAAAGTGAATAAAGTCTGGGTCGCGGGCGACATCGGCAGCCACATCATCAATCCCAGTTCCGCCGAAACGCAGGCACAAGGCGCGGTCATAGATGGCCTGAGCGAAATGGTTCAGGAAATCACTTTGAAAAACGGGGCTGTCGTGCAATCGAACTATCATCAACATCCGATGTTGAGACTGTCGCAAGCGCCGCCACAAATCGAAGTCCATTTTCTAAAAACCAACAATCCGCCAACAGGCTTGGGCGAACCCGCGTTGCCGCCGATTCTGCCAGCCGTTTGCAACGCAATTTTCACAGCGACGGGCGAACGCATTCGCACGATGCCGATGACCAAGCAGGGCTTCAGTTTCGCCTAACCGATTTTTGAAGGAGAAAATTTATGATCAAACTGAAAGTAAACGGTAAGAACCAGCAATT
>CAYRQB010000476.1:0-3823 GCA_964426025.1 uncultured Heliomicrobium sp. | reverse complement strand
GGAATGCCTTGCAGGTCGTCGAGCAGGCGAGGCTCTTTCCAGATTTGCAGATCAACCAAAGCTGTGACCGCTTCAGATTGCGAATAACCGAGTTCGCAAATCAAATAACCGCCAGGTTTCAGTCTTGAAGGCGAATCATCCAGCAATCGGCGATAAAAACTCAGCCCGTCGCCGTGATCGGTCAAAGCAAGATGCGGTTCCCAATCGCGAACTTCGCGCTGAAGAGTCGGCATTTCTTTTTCGGCTACGTATGGCGGGTTGGAGAGAATGAAGTCGGCAAATTCTGTTTCGGGTGAAGCCGCAAGCAAATCGGATTCGATGAATTGCACTCGATCTTCAAGTCCGTGTCGGACAGCGTTGCGCCGCGCGACTTGCAAAGCAGCAGATGAAATGTCGCAAGCGATGACCTGCGCCGTTTCCAGTTCGCGAGCGAGCGTGACGGCGATGCAGCCTGATCCGGTTCCAACATCAATGATCAACGGTTCGGCAATTTGATCCTGTTCGACCAGCCTGATGGTTTCTTCGATGATCAGTTCGGTTTCGGGGCGGGGAATCAACACATCCGGCGTGACTTCAAATTCCAGTCCGAAGAATTGCTGATGGCCTGTGATGTATTGCAGCGGTTCGCCTGCGGCTCGCCGTTCGATCAGGGCTTTGTACTTCGCCAGCAATTCGTCATCAAGTTGCTGATTGAAATTGACGATCAGATAGGTGCGATCCTGGCCGAGCGCTTCGGCCAGCAGGGTTTGCGCGTCGAGCACATCGTTCGGAACCGACGCCGAGCGCAAATGCTCGCTGGCTTGTTTCAAAGTTTCGGAAATCGTTGCGGCAGGCATCTTAGGCGACTGCGACCTGTCTTTCGGTTTCGGCTTTCAGTTTTTCAGCCTGGAAATGAGTGATGACGGCGGAAATCAGTTCGTCAATGCCGCCCTCCATAATCAAATCCAGTTGATGAAGCGTCAGGCCTATGCGGTGATCCGTGACGCGATTCTCTTTGAAATTGTAGGTGCGAATCTTTTCCGAGCGATCTCCGGAACCGACCATCGAGCGACGTTCGGCGGCGATGGCGTCGTGTTGTTTCTGCTGTTCGATTTCGTAAAGCCGCGAGCGCAAAACTCGCATGGCTTTTTCGCGATTTTTGATCTGCGATTTTTCGTCCTGCATTGAAACGACCAGACCGCTGGGCAGGTGAGTCAACCGAACGGCTGAATAGGTCGTGTTGACCGATTGGCCGCCGGGGCCGGACGAACAGAATGTGTCAACGCGAATGTCTTTAGGATCAATTTTGACGTCAACGTCTTCGGCTTCCGGCAACACGGCGACGGTGACTGCTGATGTGTGAATGCGTCCGCTGGTTTCAGTTTGCGGCACGCGTTGCACGCGATGAACTCCGGATTCGTATTTCAGCTTGGAATAAACGCGGTCGCCTTCGATGATCGCTTCGGCCTTTTGAATTCCGCCCAAGCCTGTTTCGGCGGATTCAGTGACCTGAAACTTCCAGCCCTGCCGTTCGGCGTATCGGGCGTACATTCGCAAAACTTCGGCGGCGAAAAGACAGGCTTCTTCTCCGCCGGTTCCGGCGCGAACTTCGAAGATAACGTTCTTTTCGTCGTTGGGGTCTTTGGGTAACAACAGAACCTTCAATTCCTCTTCGGCTTTGTCGCGCCGCTCTTCCAGTTCTGGCAATTCCATTTCGGCCAGCTCGCGCATTTCGGCGTCGTCCGCGTCGCGCAGAATTTCCCTGTTGCCTTCAATGTCGTTTTCGAGCTTTTTCAACTCACGGAACTTCATGACAATCGGTTCCAGTTCGCGATGCTGTTTGGCGACTTTGGTGTAACGCGTCTGATCGCTGATGATGTCGTTGTCGGTCATCTGCTGGTTCAGATCTTCGTATGTTTTTTCAATGGCTTCGAGTTTCTCGAACATAAATTTCTTCGTTGAAAATTTGCTTTACATTCTCGCGTCAGGTCACGAGGTTGTCGGTTGCGGTTCCAACTTCAGCGATTCTTTCAGCGCATAAATGGCGACTTCCAGTTGGTCGTCCGAAGGTTCGCGCGTCGTCAGATTTTGCATCCAGATTCCCGGCAGGGTCATCAGCCTGAAAATTGCGCCGGATTCCTTTTTGCCTGCGGCGCGGATGACTTCGTAAGAAATGCCTGCG
The DNA here is from genome assembly GCA_964426025.1 of uncultured Heliomicrobium sp. GTDB lineage: Bacteria > Acidobacteriota > Blastocatellia > RBC074 > RBC074 > RBC074. The sequence continues at coordinate 1,662 of CAYRQB010000476.1, read as the reverse complement.
ATCAATGGGATCAAAGCGATTCGCGACAGCATGTTCAACAACAGCGAATCGAATTTGATGATCGAAAACAGCACTATCGAAACCAGCATCACCACCATCAGAAAGCTGGTTCCGCAGCGCGGATGCTGGCGCGGATGGCGGCGAGCATTGGCGACTGTCAATTCTTCGCCCTGTTCCCAGGTGAAGACGGTTTTGTGTTCCGCGCCGTGATATTCAAAAACTCGCTTGATGTCGTTCAGCCGCGAAAAGATGTAGATCATCGCGATGAAGAAAATCATGCGAATGACGCCGTCTATGAAATTGAAAGAGAACGACGGACGAACGGGTTTCATATAGGCCTGTAACCACGTCCAGGCCGATTGATACCACGTCGCATCGGCAGCAGCCTGAGCGTGCGAAGCCTGCGGCGCGTTGCCCCAGCCGAAGTAAATGAACAGAAAGTTCGTCAGCAACAACGGCAGCACGATGAAAAGCATGACGTTGAAAACCAGGGCGAAGATGATTGAACCAGCCGCTGTCGCCGTTGCGCTGCCCGATCCGGATTTGGTTTCGGCCTTTTCAGTCTCGACAAAATGACCTGGAGCTTCAATGACGTGAGCGGTCGTTGCCAGCGCGCCGGTTGCCGCCGCGGCTTTGGCCGCCGCTGTTGCTTCCGTTTTGGCTTCTTCGTTTTCGACCTGATCTTCAAAAGCGACTGTCGCCGAAAAATTGAGCGCCTTGATGCCTAACAGCATGGAATGAATCAGCACGGCGCTGCCACGCAGCACTGGAATTTTCAAAATCGGATACTTGTCGCTCAGCTTAGGCAGAGGCTCTGCCTTGTAAACGATGCTGCCGTCCATTTTGCGAACCGCGACTGCGTACGAATTCGGCGCGCGCATCATCACGCCTTCGATGACTGCCTGGCCGCCGACGATGATTTCTTTTTCCTGGCTCATAATTACCCCGCCTTGATCGAAAAACGTAAAGCCACAACGCCTCCACGAAACTTGCGATAGATGACAGTTGACCGACCTTTGACGGACAGACTGCCAACGCTCCGTGGCGTTGTGGCTCTGATTATAAGCTAGCGGTGACCGCAGACTGTTGCGACTTGCTGAAAATCTGGCGCGGTTTTCGCCGATCCATCAGCAAAGAAAAGATTCGAGTTGTGAGCAACTTTAATCATCGCAAATCCGCAATCCGCTTTCTGAACTGCGCCTGTGATTCAGGCCGAAGCCGGTTCTGTTTTCTTGCCGTATTTCCTCTGGAAGCGTTCGACGCGTCCGGCTGTGTCAACCAGCTTCTGTTTGCCGGTGAAAAACGGATGGCAATTGGAGCAGATTTCAACGTGGAGTTCTTTCTTGGTCGAGCGACTCGTCCAGCTTGCTCCGCAAGCGCAGACCACTTTGCATTCCTGGTAGTTCGGATGTATGCCTTCTTTCACTTTCAAATTCTCCTTTTATTTCAACGATAAACTTGAGCGAGACTGATAAACAACGCCAGCCGGGGCTGCATGTCGAGAGCAGCGAAAATTTAGTGGCCGACGACAAAGCGCAAAAGTAGCCGAAGCTTTCCAAGTCTGTCAAGCCAACCCAAATCGCCGCCAATCTGAAGTAGTCTGTTCCACAGGGCAATCGCATCATAGGCGAAAGCGGTGATTGACTTTACAGGTAGTGATTA
>CAYRQB010000475.1:0-3829 GCA_964426025.1 uncultured Heliomicrobium sp. | reverse complement strand
TACTTTTCATTTAGGTTTCAAACTGTCTGTCTCATTTGTTTGTTGGCGAAAAGCGCGGCGAATGCCTGCCGCGCCGTAGGTTTCGATTGTCGGCGTTGCTCGACCCATTCGCGAACGACTTCAGTTACATTCTTCGCCAACGGATTCGAGTTTTGTATTACAGCATCGCTCTTTTTTTGCTGGGCGATTTCTCCTTGTTTGATCAGCCTTGCTTTCGTCATTGTCTTCCTCCTTCGCATCCTCAACATCGTTTTGTTATTCAGGGGGGTGTCAAGTTACTAACAAGTCTGTTTGACCGAATGATAAGCTGCCAGAAAGGTGAGCGCGCCCGCTATTGAAACGACCAGATTGTAAACGTTGACCATTGTCCAACCGGTCGTCCCGAACAGCGTGAACAGCAATCCGCCAGTAACGGCTCCGTTTACAGCCATCAATTTGGCCGAGGCGAATTTCTCAGGTGAATTTCGCCCCGTGATCATCTCCCAGACAATGCCCAGGACCATTCCAACTATTGTCCAAATCAGAAACAACATAACGGTCAGTTATTTCGTGGCGAATAACGCGCCAGGGTATTCGGGAATGCGCGCACTACCGCCGGAGCAGTTACCTTGTTTTCCCGCAAAATTTCTTTGGTACTGTAATTCCTGCCGTAAACGTCGCGCATGTCGCTTTTATCCGGTTTGATTACAACTCCCTTCAACTCAAGCCCGGCAAACAATCCTTTGCTGCGAGAGTATGAAAGAATCTGAGCTTCCATCTTCAGATCGGTTTCGGCTCCTGCCTGACGGCCAACCGGACCGGCGGCCACCGAAGCATCCGCGCCGAGCGTGAAATTATCGGACAACAAACTTTTCATGCCGTCCCGATTCATAAACAACAAAATGAAGTCAGTCGCCTGTGCGCCAATCTGCAAACCGAAACTTCCTCCTCCCATGTTGAAATAAGCTGGCGCGCTCCAACCGTTGCCCGTTCGGCAACTGGCAACGCCGCGTCCGCCACGTCCGCCAACGATAAATCCAGCTTTGATCACCTGTGGAAAAACGGCGACGCATTCGGCCTTGTCCAGAATCTCGCGCGGAATTTCCTTGTCCGGAACATTCATGATTTCACCGAAAACTTCCGCTGCCTTTTGTGACTGATTGATTTCATCCTTCAGTTTCGTTTGCGCCATCGCAATTGTGCCAATCAGCGCCGTCGCGAATAACGCTGAGAAGCATGATGTTATAACTTTGTTTATCATTTCTTTCCCTCCTGCTTTTTTCGTTCCATATTTAGTTACCCGTTTTGGTTTGAAGTTATAAAACCACGCGGCGACCGGAAATAACCCGGAGCAACAATACAACCAAAGCTATGAGCAACAGGATGTGTATAAAGCCGCCCAGGGTGTACGAACTAACCATCCCCAGCAGCCACATCACCAGCAGGATAACAAAAATTGTCCAAAGCATAGTTACCTCCCTCTCAGCGACTTCAGGTCGCCTGGTAAAAGATATTGTTTGCGACTTCGGTCATCGGGCTGGCTTATTACTCACGCCGATCGCCGAATCACCGGGCGGTTATTACTAGGCATTTCTTTCTGCTAGCCCGGTTACTATTGAATACTGCAAAGTTCAGGCCACATTTGGACTTGAAAGTTAAACGCGGTGTTTACGGGCTTTTTACCAGTTTACTGTTTGGCTATGCGCGCTGAAGCGTCTTAATCGTACTTTCTCAATACGTCAGGAATGAATGCGCTATGTACTGGCAGAATTCAGTCGGTGACGCCTTCGGCCAATTTTCTTTCGGCGCTGTGCTTTGGCCGACGGGTGTGGTAAGAAGTGGCTGCTTTTAACGTTACCCGCCGCAGTTATCTCAAATTGGTTTTAACGGGAACAATCCAACCGGCTGATTCGCGACTCGGTTGAGTCGCAAACAGTCTGATGACAGGAGAAATCAGATGCAGAAGTTCAAACACGTGATGAAGTATCTGCTGGCAGTCTCTTTCATTACCGCCGGGATGAATCATTTTGTTCATCCGGAATTTTACCTGAGGATGATGCCGCCATATCTGCCCTGGCACGAAGCGTTGAATTATGTGAGCGGCGCGGCGGAAGTTCTGTTAGGAGCATTGGTGTTGTTTCCGCGTTACACGCGATTGGCCGGGTGGGGATTGATTGTTTTATTGATCGCGATTTTTCCGGCAAATTTGCACATGGCGCTCAATTCGCATCTTTTCCCCGAATACAGCCGCACAGGTTTGTTCATCAGATTGCCTTTTCAACTTGTCTTCATATTGTGGGCCTGGTGGGCGACAAAACCGGATGAGGAAAGATGACTGTTGACGGGGAAAGCGACTTTGACACTGCCGCCAGGCGTTACTAGAATGCCGACTCTTTACAAATCCGACTGAAAAAGAAGAATTCCAATGAGCATCACTCCTGATTTTCTGGCAATGCTGCGTTGCCCTTACTGCAAATCGAAAGTCGAATTGAAAGCCGATGGCGGCGGGCTGAAATGCGAAAGCTGTCGCCGCGTTTATCCGATTCGCGATGACATTCCGGTTATGATCATTGATGAAGCGACCATCGAAGACGAAGTAGTTCAAGCTTAGTCCTTTGATGAACACTCCTCTATTTCAACAATTGCCTGACAATTCGCGCGTGTTGTTCATACGGTTGCGCAATCTGGGTGAAGCCGTTTTGGACACGGCCAATTTGCGCGCGCTGAAACGATTTCGTCCCGATCTGCAAATCGTTACTTTAGTTGAAGCGATTTACACGGACTTGTTTGCCGCCGACCCGGACATCGAAGCCATCGCATTGCCGCGCGGCGAAGCCGAGAAGCGCAGTTCGTTTTCCTCGCGTTTGGGAGTAATCAAAGACATTCGCGACCGCAAATTCACAGCCGTCATCAATCTGCACGGAGGCCCGACCAGCGCGCAAATCGCTTTTGCCAGCGGAGCGAAACATCGCGTCGCTCCCGCGCATTTCCGCAACGGTTACGCCTACAACCTGCGCATTCCGCCCGTTGACGACATTTTGAAAGAACAGGATGTCAGCCAGCGACTCCACACGGTCGAAAATCAGTTCGCCGAATTTCAATGGATGGGATTGCCCGGTGAACAACCAGCGCCGACTCATTTGCACGTAGCTTCGCAAATGCGCGAAACGGCCAAGGCCAAATTGACCGAAGCGGGAATTGATCCGGCAAAACCCTTTGCCGTGCTGGCTCCGACAAATGAGTTTTACACCAAACGATGGTTGCCCGAACGGTTCGCCGAAGTGGCCGAATTGCTGATCGAACGCGGTTTGCAAATCATCCTGACCGGAGCGCCGACCGACGATCAACGCGCTCAATTGAAAGCCGTCAGCAAAGCGGCGAAACACAAACTGGTTTCGTTGAGTTCTTTAAGCATTGGCGAATTGGTGGCGGTGATTGCGGAAGCCAAACTTTTCGTCGGCAATGACAGCGGCCCGGCTCATATCGCCGCCGCGGTCAAAACTCCATTGGTGGTGATGTTCGGCCCGGCAAGTTCCGTACGTTGGCGACCGTGGCGAGCGCCGTCGGAACTGGTGCAAAACTATTTCGCCTGCAATCCCTGCGCTATGTACAAATGCGAAGCCTTCGACGAACCGGAATGCATTCGTTCGATCAGCGTCGCTCAGGTAATGGGCGCTATTGAGAAGGTGACGGAAGGAAAGTAGACAGGATTTACAGGATTCAACAGGATTATTTCTTTGGTGGTTGGCTATTGCTGTGTTGCTGATAAACCAAAATTTTTTGTAACTGCTCAGCCTATCAAGCGCCCTGATAATGAAATGCTTGAATAGACGACGGAACAAACAGAAAT
>CAYRQB010000474.1:0-3858 GCA_964426025.1 uncultured Heliomicrobium sp. | reverse complement strand
CGTCATCTGACTGATGCCTTTCGTTGCGAGTCAATTCTAAGGCCTGAGTAGTTACAATTTTTCTTCCACCAAGCCACACGAAGAAAACACGAAGTTTATCCCTCTGTTCGTGTTACTTCGTGGACAGAAATGACGGCAACACAAGAATAACCCACGACTATTTCTTTCATCCTGTTCAATCTTGTAAATCCTGTCTTTTCTTCTTCCTTCGTGCTTCTTCGTGGACGAGGTTTTATGGCTTTGCGTCCATCCAGTTTTCGCCGCTTCCCAATTCCACAGGTAAAGGCACTGCCAGTTTGACGGCGCTTTCCATTGCGGCTTTGACGACTTCTCCGGCTTTCCTGACTTCTTTTTCCGGCACTTCAAAAACCAGTTCGTCGTGAACCTGCAGAATCATTCGCGCTTTCAGCTTTTCCTTGCGCATTGATTCCCAAACTCGCAGCATCGCCAGTTTGATGATGTCCGAAGCCGAGCCTTGCATTGGCATGTTGACGGCTTCGCGTTCGGCGCGCGCGCGAGCCGCGCCTTTGCTGGCCAGATCGTTCATTCGCCGCAGACGGCCATAAATCGAACGAACCACATTTCCGGCTTCGCGTGCCTGGTCGGGCAATTCGTCCATGTACTTTTTGACGTTGGCGTAAGTTGCATACCAATCGTCAATCACTTTGCGAGCTTCTGTGCGATTGATGCCTACGCGCTGAGCCAAACCGAACGGACCGATGACGTAAGCGATGCCAAAGTTGACGATCTTGGCCACGCGGCGTTTTTCTTTCAACTCTTCGGCAGTTTTAGCTCCGAAAACTTCGCGCGCAGTGCGTTCGTGAATGTCTTCGTTCTTGCTGAAAGCGTCCAGCATGACAGGGTCTTTGGTGATGTGAGCCAGCAAGCGCAATTCGATCTGCGAATAATCTGCAGACATCAGCACGCATCCATCCGCCGGAATGAAAGCCCTGCGAATGCGTTTGCCCATCTCAGTCCGCACGGGAATATTTTGCAGGTTCGGATCGGTCGAAGACAACCGACCGGTTGCGGCGATGGTTTGATTCAACGTCGTGTGAATGCGTCCGTCAGCCTGATTGATCAGAGAAGGGAAGGCGTCAACGTAAGTGCTTTTCAGCTTGGACAATTCGCGGTGATCAATCACCAATCGCGGCAGTTCGTATTTTTCCGCCAGTTCATCCAGCACGTCGCGGCTGGTTGAAATCTGTCCGGTCGCCGTTCGTTTGGAAACTTCAAAGTTCAGTTCTTCAAAAACTTCGCCGAGTTGTTGCGGCGAAGCGATGTTGAATTCGCGTCCGGCCTGTTCGTAAATTTTCCCCGACAGCCGTTCAATCTCTTCAGCCATTTCGACAGAAAGTTTGGCCAGCACGTCCGTGTCAACGCGGAAGCCCGCCTGCTCGATTTCATACAGCAGCGGAACCAGCGGCATTTCGATTTTCTGGTAAACGTAATCCAGCGTCTGTTCCTGAAAATCGAATTGAAGTTTATCGTCGGCGATTTTGGCGTTCATTGCGTCGGCCAATTTGCCCGTCAATTCAGCCGATTGCGCGGTCAGCTCTTCATCCTTTGCCAGACCGAAACCGCCCAGATGATGTTTGGCCAGATCGGTGATTTCGTATTTCGACCGTTCGGAATCCAGCAGGTAAGCCTGCAACATCGCGTCGTCCGTCGCCATTTCGATCTTGATCCCAATCGAGCCGAGCAGGTGAATCGCTCGCTTCAAATCGAAAGTGGCTTTTTCGATCAAGCCGTTTTCAAAAACTTCCTTCAGCAATTTGACGGCTTCTTTACTGTCTTCGCATGCGGCGAAATCGAAATGATCAGCCGCTCCGGGCGAAGTCGAAAAAGCCACGCCAGCCAATTTGCCGTCGGCGGTTTCTTCCAATGCGAATGCGAAACGGTCGCGGTCAAAGAGCGATTTGATCAGCTTGCCAAGCTCTTCGACGCCGGAAAACCGCCGATAGGTCGTTTCGCTAGTTTCCACAGCTTTGGTTTCCACCTTGCCGCCTTCAGTCGCGCCTTTGGCAAATTCGCGCGTCAACTGCGCGAACTCCAATTCGGAAAACAACTCGTAAGCTTTCTGGTAATCCGGCTCTTCGTAAATCAGAGCTTTCAAGTCCAGCTTGACGGGAACGTTGACATCCACCGTCGCCAGTTCGCGCGACAACCTGATCTGTTCGACGTTGTCGCGCAGCGATTCGCGGTAGGTTTTGCGTTTGACCTGTTCCCAACCGGCCAGCGCGTTATCTATGTTGTCGAACTGTTCCAGCAATCCGACCGCGCCTTTTTCGCCAATGCCCGGAGCGCCCGGAATGCAATCAACCGGATCGCCCATCAAACCCAGCCAATCTACGATCTGATCCGCGCGCACGCCGAACTTGGCTTTGACTCCGGCTTCGTCCATCAGAGTTTCGCCCATGTTTTTTTCAACGCGCAGCATGACCACGTCCGGATCGCGAACCAGTTGAGCCAGGTCTTTGTCGTTGGTGACCAGGACGGTTTGCAAACCTTCATCCGTAGCCTGTCGGGCCAAAGTACCCAGAATGTCATCGGCTTCGTACTTTGGAATCTTGACCACCGGCACGCGCAGGGCTTCGCAGACGCGGTCAATGTAAGGAAGCTGCTGAACCAAATCTTCGGGCATGTCAGGCCGGTTCGATTTGTAAGCTTCGTATCGTTCCTGCCTGAAGGTTTTCTCTTTGGAATCCAGAACCACGCCGAGGTAATCGGGCTTGTGTTCGGCAATCATCTTCCGCAACGTCATCGTGAAGCCATAGACGGCATTGGTCGCCAACCCTTTCGAGTTCGACAAGCCGCGAATCGCGTAATACGAACGAAAGATGTTCGACATTCCATCAACCAGGTAAAGGCGTTTTTTGTTTGGCATGAGCGGATTATGGGTGAGGCATGGAGAAAGGGTCAAGAACTGTCAGAGGCGTTTTCATCTTCGCCCAGCAACTCAAGAACTACTTGTTTCAATGACGGCAAGTCGCGCGTCAAGATTTCCCAAACAAGCTGCAAATCAATGCCAAGGTAGTTGTGGACAAGCACGTTTCGGAAAGCGGCAATGCGCGCCCATTCAATTTCTGGCTGAGAATTTTTCACGGCATCGGATAATCGCTGCGTCGCCTCGCTCATTGTTTGCAGGTTTCGCAACACTGCATCTTGAAGCGTGTGAGATTCCAGAAAAGCCTCTTGCCCCGCGCGGGTGTTTTCTTCGATGCGCCGGATGCACTCTTTGATGTGGCTTAAATAGACGGAATCGTCTTTCATATCTGGATAGCTTCGCGGAGCACTTGTTCACGGAACGACGGATTGAGGGATTTTTCGGTGACAACTTCGACCCGGCAGCCAAGCAGCTTTTCCAGATCAAGGATTAGTCCTGCCGGAAACCAGGAACTTGTCTTGGGGCCTACATCAATTAACAGATCAAGGTCGCTGTCAGGCGTTTCTTCACCGCGTGCTACCGAGCCGAAGACGCGAATATTAACCGCGCCGTGCTCTGCCGCTATGCGTCTAATCTCTTCTCGTTTTTGGCGAATCGCTTCTTTACTGATCATAGGTCTCATCCTATTCAATTTAGTGTCAACTGAACGGTACTCCACGAGCGTCCTTATTGACCACTATGATTTCAATAATTACCCAAATTCCTATGGCTAAAATTGGAAAGATTAGCCAAAAGGTGAAGATTGTGATAAGTAATTGTGCGACTCCGCGACCTGCATAACCAGCGTAAAAATTGTGGATGCCCAGGCCACCCAAGAAAAGGCCTAGCAAGATATACGCGACTCGACTTTTTGGCGGAGTTACCATTACCATCGGTTGTGCGTATATGGGTTGGACAAAATATTGTTGTTG
>CAYRQB010000473.1:0-3869 GCA_964426025.1 uncultured Heliomicrobium sp. | reverse complement strand
GACCAAAGTCGAAGATGTGTTTTCATCCACTAATACACACGAAGAAGACACGAAGAAAGGCAGGGAAGAGGTTGAGTCACTTCGTGCCGATTCGTGTGGCTTCGTGGGAGAAAAGAAGATCACAGCCAAAGGACACGAACCGGCAAGTGTTGCGCTGACCGAACGATTCCTCGACCGGCTGAAGCTTTTCACTTTCGACAATTACGACGTGCGGCGGCAAACGCTGGCTCTGGTTGAACATCACGCCGCGCCGCATCGTTGGGGCAAAGCGCACAAGGCAGGCGAAACGATCACTGACGGCCAGTTTCGGCGATTGGCTTTGCGGGTTGAACCGGATTTGCTTCACCGCGTCGCGCTGGCCGATTGTCTGGGCCGAGCGGGCGATTTCAAACCTGAATACGAAGAATGGTTCATCGCTCGCGTGCGCGAACTCGGAGTAGAAGAGCGAGCGCCGGAACCGCTGCTGCTTGGCCGACATTTGCTGGAGATGGGTTTGCAGCCCGGCAAACAGATCGGCGAAATCACCCGCGCTGTTTACGAACTGCAACTCGACGGCGAAATCACAACGCTCGATGAAGCGATAGCGGCGGCGCGAAGAATTGCTTTTGCCCGATGATCAATCCAGGCCAAAGCAAGCCACGCAAGAATGGATCAAAAAAGGCAGAAGAAGCCACAGATGAACACGGATCAACACAGGTCAACACGGATTAAATTTTGGTAGTGTCCTAAAGTTGTGTTGCTGGCAATCTGAAAATTTTCTCCCACAAAGCCACACGAAGAGAACACGAAGTTTATCGCCTCTTCGTGTCTGCTTCGTGTGACTTCGTGGGCGGAAGTCCCTGTTTTCAGATAGCAACACAAAAATAGGACACCACTTAAATTTTTACGGGCTGTCTGTGTTCATCGGCGTGAATCTGTGTTCATCTGTGGTTTATGGTTTGTATCAATCATGGTTGTTCTGATTTAGCGAATTGTGATGTCCGAAGTAATCGGATCGTGATCGGAAACCTGCATTCCGTCGTCTGTCGTCAGGCCGGTTATGGTTTGCGGCGCACGGCTGGCGATGCCCGACAAACGATCAACGATTTCGCCGTCCGTCAACGCTTTGACGTTCCGTCCGAAAATCCAATCCAGACGCATATCCAGTTGATGATCGAATCTCTTCATTCGCGCTTCGAAGGCTCTGGTCAGCCAGGCGGGCAATGGCGAAGCGTCTTCCAATCCGCGCATGATCAAATGGCAGGTCGTCGCTGAATCATTGAAACCTTCCGCCGCGAATCCGCGCGAAGCCATCAATTCGAACAGCGGTTCGCAAGCTTGCGGCGAAGCGAATCGTTGTCGTTGCCGCGCGACGTTGCCGAAGGCCAATCGTCCGGCGGCGCGCAAACTTCGCCAGACGCCTCCGCGCGGAGTGGCGTTGGTGTTGAAATCTCCGGCGATGACGGTTGCTTCAGGCTCGGCCAATCCGTGAAGGCCTGCGAGCATGGCCGCGACTTGTCGAGCGCGACATTGCGGACGGTTGCGAACTTCCAGATGAGTGGTGGCGAAACTCAACTTTCCGTCGTTCACTTCGACATCAACCGCCAAAGCCGTTCGTCTGCCGATACGTTTTTCGCTGAAATTGAAATGATCGAAACAGACCGGCAGTTGGATGACGCGCGGGTTTCGCAACGGATGGCGCGACAGAATGGCATTGCCTTGAAGCGCCGAAGTGTTTTCGCCCGGCAGTTTCAATTCGCCGCCGAAACCTTTGGTCAGTTCCAGATAAACCGGCGCGAAAATCATATGCATTTGCAAGGCTTCGCCCAGATCGCGAGCGACGAAACGATTGCCCGAACGGTTCATTCCCGCATCGGCTTCGTTGATTGAAATCAAATCGGCGTCGGCCAGCAGCGGATGCTCCATCAGAGTTTTCAGCACGGCGTCGAACTGTTTGCCCTTTTCGATGTTCCATTGAACGACGCGCAAGAAATCGCCGATCCGCGGTTTGGCTTTGGGGTAGGCAATCAATCGCGGAATGTTGAACAGTTCGCCGAGGTATTCGCGCCGACGCAAAAAAGCTTCCGACGTGTGCAATTCGCGCAACGTGCGGAAGCCTTTCAATTCTTCAACCAGAGCTTGATGGTTTGGATAATCGCCGGGAGAGAAAGCTGACATCGAAATTGTGGTTCACCACTTCATCAGGTTTGAAATCGTCGAAACCGCATCAGGATCGTCCGGGAAGATAACCGGCAAAGGCGTAGTCCGCACGGTTCTGTCGCCGACCCGGCGGCACATGACTTTGACCGGGCAACCGCAGGCGCTGTAAACGAAAGTCACTTCGCGGTCTGCGCCGTCGGGCCAGATGTCGCGGACTTTCTGCGTTGAGTTTTGAATGTATGTGTCCAGCACCGAATTTCCGCGGCGCGAACCGTCCACGACGAAAGTCTCTCGATTACCCGCGCCCTTGTCTATGTATATGCTCAGATTTTTCGGCCCAGCCGGAGCGTCGCCCGGATTGCCTATTCGCGCGCGCCACAACAATTCGCCGCTTCGTTTGTCTTTCAGCGTAGCCAGGCCGGGTTTTTCGCTGCTGACGTGCATGGACACTCTCAGCTTGCCTTCCGCAGTCGGTTCGCCGTAAGCGTCCAGAATGGCGAACGTACGCCCCAGTCCATCATCCGGCGCATAGCCGCGTTCGATTTGAGTAATGGCTTCAGCAATGGACGGCATCGTTGCGCCGAAATCCAGATCAAGCGTCACCACCACAGCCTGAGCGACGCGCATTTTTATCGGTTCGCCGGTCACTCCCATGTCCGCTGTGTTCGCTCCGGGCTGAGCGTTGGCCAGGTTTCCGCCTGTAACGGGAGAAGCGTTTTTGTTGCCGCCGCTGGAACTGAAAATCCTGTCGCCGTAAAAAAAGATCGCCGCCGCAGCCGATAACATCAGGGCAATCGCCGCCGGAGCCAGCGTGCGTTTCCAGGCAGGTGTGGCGGATGGTTGACTCGTTGACCGAGCGCCAGATTTATTTTGTTTTTTCTTTGCCATAAGTGAGAGGGATTTTCAGCCTGTTGGCTTGAACCGTCAACCAGTTTAGCTGCTTTTATCGAGTTGCCATTTGATTCGCGTGTAAGCGATGCGGAAACCCTGACGTTCGGCGTTGCGCTGCGAAGCGCTGCCCGGCGCGGCGCACATCATCGCCAGATCGCAACCCTGATCAACAGCATAACGCAATCGCGCATCGAGCAGAGCCAGTTGCGCTCCCTGTTTGCGACCGTCGGGGACGGTGCTGGCTCCGGCCAGCAAGGCCACGCCGTCCGTAATGCTCAATCCGCCAGTGGCGATTGCCTGACCTTCAAGCTCCGCCAAAAAAGCGGGCACGACGCCTTTCTTCACCGTCAACCGAGACAATTCCAGAATCAAATCGCCGAACTCGACTTCCTGCGCCCAACCTTTGGTCGCCGTTTGCGCCCACAATTCCTGCTCGGCTTCGCTGTCGTTGCTGCTGATCAATCGCACCGCGATTCGTTCGTTCAACCTAGCCGTCAAACTGACGCCGCGCTCGATTGGGCGAAACATGACGCTGGTCAATTCAATCGGGTGATAACCGCGTTCGTTCAACATCGCCAACAAAGATTGATCCGCAATCGGACTGATTTCGTGACAAACCGTCGCGCCACGTTCGCGGAAAAAAGCTTCAATCCTTTCCAGCGCCGTATGTGTGACCGGCTCAAAAACTCCCAAACCGAAAGTCTGAGTCAATGGCGAACCCACGCCGTCAAACATGGCATAAGCTCCGGCGCATTCCATCCAGCAAGCTCCGCTGTCGGGAAAGAATCTGGCGCGAGCTTCGACAAATTCGGCATTGGCGCTCGCTTCGGTGCGCTCCA
>CAYRQB010000472.1:0-3880 GCA_964426025.1 uncultured Heliomicrobium sp. | reverse complement strand
ACTTTCTGACCCATAATTTCTCCGTTGCCGAAATCTCTAAACTTTATTCAGCCGCTTCAGCCTCTGCGCTGTTCGATTTGCCGACCTTCTTGCCTGCCCGCGTTTCAGTGGTCACAACCACCGTCAGATGGCTGTAATGACGGCGCTCGCGATAAGCGCGTCCCATTGGAGCCGGACGAACACGACGGCGATGTTTGGTCGTTCCTGTGTTGGCGTAACAAGCCTTCACCCACAACTCGTCAACATCCACCATGACGTTTTCCTGTTCAGCCAGCAATTCCGCGTTGGCGCGGGCTGATTCAAGAACTTTGAAAATCAGACCGGCAGCGCGCTTGTTGGTGAAGCGCAGAACTTCGCGCGCTTCGCTGTACATCCGGCCACGAATCAGATCCATGACCAGTTTGGCCTTTTGCGACGAAATCTTGACGTTTTTTGCTTTCGCAATTGCTTCCATTTTTCCGAACCTCTGTGCGGCGACCCGGGCGATCTGGCGATTGAACGTCGAGTTTTTTACTCCCCACGCCGCGCCGCCATTCATCACCCTGTCTTACTATTTCTTACCGGCAGACTTTTCCGCTTTGTCCGCGTGACCCTTGAAGGTTCGCGTCGGGGCGAATTCACCGAGCTTGTGTCCGACCATGTTTTCGGTGATGTATACCGGAATGAACTTTTTGCCGTTGTGGACAGCCAAAGTGTGGCCGACCATCTCAGGAGTGATGGTCGAGCGGCGCGACCAGGTCTTGTGAACCTTCTTCTCGTTCGCCGCATTCATCTTCTCGATGACCTTCCACAGGTGCTTGTCAATAAACGGGCCTTTTTTGACTGAACGTGCCATAGCTTTCCTAGTGCTGAGTTCCGAGTTCCGAAGGCTGAGCAAATGCTTGATCTCAGTCTTCAATCCTCACTACTCATTTCTTACTTGGTTCTCCGCTTAACGATGAACTTATCGGTGCGCTTGTTGTTACGCGTCTTGTATCCGCGCGTTGGTTGTCCCCAGGGTGTCACAGGATTGCGTCCGCCGGAGGTTTTGCCTTCGCCGCCGCCGTGCGGATGATCAACCGGGTTCATGGCCACGCCGCGAACCGTCGGACGAACGCCTTTCCACCGCGTGCGCCCGGCTTTACCGACTGAAACATTTTCATGCTCGGAGTTACCGACCTGACCGATTGTCGCCATGCAATCAACCGAAACCAGGCGAATTTCTCCCGACGGTAATCGAAGTTGAGCCATTCCGCCTTCCTTGGCGACAAGCTGCGCGAAACTGCCGGCGCTGCGAGCCATCTGACCACCCTTGCCAGGCTTCAACTCGATGTTATGAATCTGAGTGCCGAGCGGAATGTTTTTGATCGGCAAAGCGTTGCCGGTAAGAATATCCGCTTCCGGGCCGGCAAGAATTGATTGGCCAACCTGCAAACCCGCCGGAGCGATGATGTATCGCTTTTCGCCGTCAGCGTAATTGACCAGGGCAATGCGCGCCGAACGGTTCGGATCGTACTCGATCGTCGCCACCTTGCCTGGAATACCGGTCTTATCGCGCTTGAAATCAATGATGCGATAGTGGCGTTTGTGACCACCACCACGATGGCGCACGGTCATTTTGCCCAGATTGTTGCGGCCACTCGTACGCTTCTTGTTTTGGAGCAAGGGCTTGTACGGCTTATCTGTCGTCAGATCATCGTTCGTCAGATAAGTCTGGTAACGCCGCGCCGGACTGGTTGGTGATAGCTTCTTGATTCCCATCTATGTCCTCGTTGAAGTTTGGAGCTCGGGTTTCAGCTTGATGACAGTCTGAAGGCCGAATCTCCGAACCAGCACTAAATCGAATCCGCGTAATCAACGTTGTGACCGGGCATGAGCGTGACGTAGGCTTTTCTCCAGTCAGGCTTGCGTCCCGTAGTGCGACCGCGGCGAACTGTTTTGCCGTGGTAATTAATCACTCGCACCTGATCAACTTTGACCTTGAAGATCGTTTCGACCGCGTCCTTGATCGCGTGTTTGCTGGCGTCGTTTGCGACGCGGAAAGCAAGCACCTGACGGTCGCGCTTAATTGTCTTCTTGTTCTTGCTGTCGCGGATGTCGTGCGTGCTCGTTTCTTTCAGCCAGAGAGCTTTTTCGGTGATCACTGGCGCTTTGAGCACATCCCAAATCGTTTTCATAGTTCTTTCCTCAGCCAAAAGCCGCGCTTTGATTACTTGCTCAGCTTCTCCTGCAAAGCGTTGATCGCATCGCGCGTGAAGACGATCTTGTCGTGATAAAGCACGTCATAAATGTTGACGTTGACGTTTTCCGCGACTTTCACGCCCTGAACGTTGCGCGATGACAGAACCAAATTCTTCTGCGGCGTGGTTTCGACAATCAGCGTTTTGTTTTCCCAGCCGAAATTTTCGGCAATCGTGACGAAGCTTTTCGTCTTGTGATCGTCCAGATTGAACTGATCAATGACGACCAGATTGCCCTCGCGAAGCCTTTCGGAAAGAGCGGATTTCAATGCGCCGCGCTTCATCTTCTTTGGCATTTCGGTTTTCCAGTCGCGCGGTTGCGGCCCATGAACGTTGCCGCCGCCTTTCCACAATGGCGAACGCAGACTGGCGATGCGCGCGCGTCCGGTGCCTTTTTGACGCCAAAGCTTTTTGCCGCTGCCCCGCACGTTGCCGCGCGTTTTGGTCTTGACCGTGCCCTGACGCTGGTTGGTCAGATAGTTATTGACCGCGAAATAGATCAAAGCTTCGTTGAGCGGAGCGCCGAAAACATCATCATTCAACTCCAACTCGCCGACGCTTTCATTTTTTAAGTTTTTAACTTCTACGGTTGGCATCGCTGCCCTCTCAAAATTCGGTTTGAAGTTCAAGCTTCGGCTTGTCCCGTCTAAAGACAGCCTGAAGGCCGGACTCCAAACAGTTATTCAGTCTCTTTCTTTTTGATCAACACGTAAGCGCCATTCGGGCCGGGTACTGCGCCCTTGACCAGAATCAGATTCTCTTCAGTGTTGACCTTGACTATCTTGAGGTTCTTGATCGTCTTGCGCTCGACGCCCATATGACCGGCCATGCGCGTGCCTTTGATGACGCGGGACGGATAGGCCGAAGCACCGATTGAACCGGGCGCACGGTGGAACATTGAACCGTGGGTGTCGCGTCCGCCGCCGAATCCATGACGTTTGATGAATCCCGCAAAACCGCGCCCCTTGCTGGTGCCGACGACATCAATCGTGTCGTTTTCGGCAAATTGATCCACCAGCACTTTGTCGCCGACTTTGATTTCGTCATTGCTATTGTCCAGGCGAAATTCGCGCAGGATTTTAGTCGGCGGCACGCCAGCCTTTTCAAAATGGCCTTTCATCGGTTTGTTGGTGTTTCGCGGACTTTTGTCCTCGACCAAACCAAGTTGAACCGCTTCATAACCGTCAGACGAGACGGTTTTGCGCTGCACAACCACGCAAGGCCCTGCTTTAATCACCGTCACGGGCGTCACCGTCCCGTCCGGCGCGAAAATCTGGGTCATACCCAGCTTTTTACCGATAATTCCGTTCACCATTTTTTTGTGACTCCGTCGTAGTTAGCAGGCAGCAGGCAGTAGACAGGAGGCAGTAGACAAACTACCGACCACCGACCACCGACCGCCGACCACCGACTGAGTTATCTGCGGTCGCGACCGAAAGCTTTGATTTCGGCGTCAACACCGGCAGGCAGGTCGAGCTTCATCAACGCATCCATTGTTTGCGGCGTCGGATCCAGAATGTCCATCAGCCGTTTGTGAGTGCGAATCTCGAACTGTTCGCGTGATTTTTTGTCAACATGCGGAGATTTCAAAACGGTGACTTTGTTTTTCACCGTCGGCAGCGGAATAGGTCCCGCCACGCGAGCGCCAGTGCGTTTGGCCG
>CAYRQB010000471.1:0-3895 GCA_964426025.1 uncultured Heliomicrobium sp. | reverse complement strand
TTTACGAATCGGAAAAGTTCACGGTCGTCACGCGTCCGCTGGATCATCGCATCTTCGCACTGGGTTACCGTCTGGAAGAAAAAACCAAACCCGGACGTTTCAACCTGGAACGCGCGCGCGAACTGGGAATTCCAGCGGGACCGCTTTACGCTCAATTGCAATCCGGCAAATCCGTTACTCTTGGCGATGGCCGTGTCGTTCACCCGTCGGAAGTTCTGGGCGAACCGCGTCCGGGCAAAGTCGTCAGTTATTGTCTGGACACTCGGCCTTGCCCGAATGCCGTCAAGCTGGCGGAAAACGCCGACTGGCTGGTTCACGAAGCGACCTTCACAGACGAATACATCGAAGAATCGCATCAGTTCGGTCATTCGACGGCGATCCAGGCTGCGGAAATCGCCGCCGAATCCAAAGCCAAACGTTTGCTGATCACACATTTCAGCTCTCGTTACACAGACGTGCGCCCTTTGCTGGAAGAAGCACGACAGGTTTTTCCAGAAACTTATGCCGCTGAAGATTTAATGGAATTTGAAGTTTAAGAATCGGCGGATTTCACCAGAAAGCCCGCGTCAACTATCTTGCGCTCGCCTCTGTACAGAATTTCCCTGATACGGATATAATCCCGACCGTTGAAACCCCTAAACGGCAGCCCTGCCGTAACAAATGCACAAAGCAGGAACGCGGATATGTATCGGTTGCCCCGGATCAACGCGAATTTCACTGCTTGCCGACTGGTCAGCCCTTACCGGTCTGTTTCCAGCGCAAAGCGGTCTATTGAATCCCGGGCGGTATTTGGCAAAGGAATTCGAGCCGCTTTTTCGATGCGCGAAAACCCGTGATTACCAATGATCGAATTTGCACAATGGTGTGCCGCCGGTTCTGTCTGTGATATTTGCGACGACCTGCTCTCTCCAAGCCGAGGTGCCAAGTGACTAAAGTCCTTATCGTGGATGATCTGGAAGGCGTGCGCCGAATGCTCATTTACGCGCTTGAAGATGATTACACTGTCAGCCAGGCTTCAAACGGCCTGGAAGCAATTCGTGTCGCACAGGATGAACATCCTGACATCATAGTCATGGATCTGGACATGCCAATCATGGACGGCGTCGAAGCCACACGACAGATCAAATCGCATCCTCAACTTTCCGGCATCAAAGTGTTGGCCGTCAGCGGTCAGTACAACAGCGAAAAATCCAGATTGATTCGCGACGATGCCGACGCCTTCATCGAAAAACCTTTTGAAATTTCCGATCTGGTCGAAGCCGTGCGTCAACTCGCCATCAAATAATTTGAAAATTTGGAGCGCTGCGGCTCGACGCGGCTCTGGTATTCGCCGACAAAAGCAGACTATTTACTGGAAAGCTTTAAGTTCAGAACGAAAAGCGGCATCGAGCCGCCGCGCTCCACAACTCAGATGGACAAATTCAAAATCACAGGTGGAAAAGCATTGCGCGGCAGCGTCGCAATCAGCGGTGCGAAAAACTCCGCGTTGCCTTGTCTGGCGGCGACGTTGCTGTCGCCCGAATCGGTCACGCTTCGCAACGTGCCTTATGTCCGCGACCTGATCACCATGCGACGTTTGCTGGAAGATTTGGGAGCGACTGTTCTTGTGCCCGAACTCCGCACGCATCGCATCAACGCCGGAACCGTCGAGCATTTCGAAGCTCCTTACGAATTGGTCAAAACCATGCGCGCTTCGGTGCTGGCGTTGGGGCCGCTGGTCGCTCGTTTTGGCGAAGCTCGCGTCAGTTTGCCCGGAGGTTGTGCGATTGGCTCACGTCCGATTGATCTGCATTTGATGGCGCTGGAAAAACTCGGCGCAAAAGTCGAAATGCAAAACGGCGTGGTTGTCGCGACGGCCAATCGGTTGCGCGGAGCAGACATCGCATTTGAAACCGTCACCGTCACCGGAACTGAAAATCTATTGATGGCCGCAGTTTTGGCTGAAGGGAAAACACGAATTTTCAACGCCGCCTGCGAACCGGAAGTCACAGACCTGGCCGAACTGCTGGTCAAAATGGGCGCAAAGATCGAAGGCATCAATTCGCCTACGCTGACCATCACGGGAGTTGACGCGCTGGGCGGAGCCGATCACAGCATCATTCCGGACCGCATTGAAACCGGAACTTTCATCGTCGCCGCAGCCATCACCGGCGGAGAACTGGAAATCACCAATTGCGAACCGACTCACCTGATGGCCGTGATTGACAAGCTGCGTTCGGTCGGCGTCCAGATCGAACAAGCCAACGACACGACGTTGCGCGTTTCCACCAGCGGCAAACTCATTGCCAAAGACGTGACCACAGCGGTTCACCCCGGCTTTCCGACCGATATGCAGGCGCAATACATGGCTTTGATGACTCAGGCCGAAGGCGACGCCGTCGTCACCGAAATGATTTTCGAGAATCGTTTTATGCACGCCAGCGAATTGCAACGACTCGGTGCGCGCATTCGCGTTCACGGTCATTCGGCTTACGTTCACGGCCCAACACCGCTGACCGGAGCGCAATTGATTGCTTCGGATTTGCGAGCTTCGGCATCTTTGGTTTTAGCCGGATTGGCGGCAACTGGCGAAACCTGGATTGACCGCGTTTATCACATTGATCGCGGCTACGAGAAAATCGAAGAAAAGCTGCGCGGGGTTGGCGCAGAGATCGAACGTATCAAGAGTTGAAACCGACAAATATCGGCTCCGGCGACAGCGCAACGCCAAACTCAGCCTGCACGCGCGCCTGAATTTCAGCGACCAAATCCAGAACTTCGCTTGCCGTCGCGCCTCCGCGATTGATGATTGCCAGCGTGTGTTTTGAAGAAATTCCGGCTCGGCCTTTGGAGTAGCCTCGTTGAAACCCGGCGCGTTCGATCAACCAGGCGGCGGGAACTTTGACGTAGCCGTCACCAGCAGGAAAGCTCGGCGGGCGTTCGCCTGCGACGGATTCGAGCTTAGCGAAGGCTTCGGCTGACAGGATAGGGTTTTTGAAAAACGATCCGGCGCTTCGGCAGTCGGGATCGTCAGGAACGATGACCATTCCCTTTCGCGAACGGATTTCGATGACGGCTTGGCGAACTTCGGCCAAAGTCGGTTGATCGGTTTTGCCGGCAAAAAAGTTTTTTACGTCTGGATACCGCAGCGCCGGTTTGCCGTTGCCTTTCAGCGCGAAGCTGACCGCCAACACGACGTACCGGTCGCGCTCGGTCGAATTGAAAATGCTGCTGCGATAACTGAAGCCGCATTCGGCGTTGCTGAGTTCGACGATCTGTTTTGTCTGTCGATCAAAAGCGCGAACCCGGGTGATTGTCTCGCTGACTTCCTGTCCGTAAGCTCCGACGTTCTGCACTGGCGTTCCGCCGACGAAGCCCGGAATGCCACTCAAACATTCAACGCCAGCCAAGTTGCGCTCGACACATTGCCGAACAAAGTTGTCCCAATCTTCGCCCGCTCCGGCTGTGACTTGAATGGTTTGCGTTTGATGCAGTACGGGGAGCGTGAGCGACCCGCTACTTTCTCGATTGGCACTTTGCGAATCGCTCAGGTCGCTCACGCTCCCCGTACTGATGCCATTGATCGCCACGCGAATGACCAAGCCGCGAATGCCTTCATCGCTAATGAGCACGTTGCTGCCGCCACCCAGGATGAAAGTCGGCAGGCCGCAAGATTCGGCGAAGGCGAATGCGTCTATCAATTCCTCTTCGCTGTCGGCTTCGACGAAAAAGCGAGCCGCTCCGCCAATGCCCAAAGTCGTGAACGGAGCGAGTGGTATGTTTTCTTTGATGGAAAGCTGGTTCGGCATGGCTGGAAAGCTGACGATCAAACTTCGAGTTCGCCGCGCAGGAAAGCGCGGACTTTTTTCAAATCTTCCCAGGCTTCGCGTTTTTTGTCGGGCGAACGCAGCAGGTA
>CAYRQB010000470.1:0-3900 GCA_964426025.1 uncultured Heliomicrobium sp. | reverse complement strand
CAGTGGTGGCCGACTGTGTCAGTGTCCGTAATTTGGCTTGCAGGCAAAATCAAACCCCGCGCGGATCAAACCCGCTGTTAACGTTGCTGAGTTTGTTTGCGCGGTTTTTTTTTGTTGTCATTACTGGATCAGTGAATTTCCGGCTCCGGCGTTGGCGCGCCCGCATGAAGGAAGTCGAAGTCACACCCCTGGTCGGCCTGGGTGACGTGGTCCAGGTACAGCGCCGTGAAGCCGCGTTCGTATTTTCGCTCCGGAGGCGTCCAGGCGGCGCGGCGCTTGGCTAATTCTTCTTCGCTGACCAGCAGATTCAGCTTTCGGTTCGGCACGTCCAGTTCAATCAAATCTCCGGTTTGGACTAAAGCCAATGGGCCGCCGACGAAAGCCTCCGGCGAAACGTGCAGCACGCAGGCTCCATAAGAAGTCCCGCTCATACGCGCGTCTGAAATCCTGACCATGTCGCGTACGCCTTGTTTCAGCAGTTTTTTCGGAATCGGCAGCATTCCCCATTCGGGCATTCCTGGACCGCCGAGCGGCCCGGCGTTTTGCAGCACGATTACCGAATCGGCGGTCACGTCCAAAGCTTCGTCATCAATTCGCGCGGCCATGTCGTTGTAGTTTTTGAAGACGACAGCTTTGCCGGTGTGTTGGTGCAAGCGCGGATCGGCGGCGGTAGGTTTGATGACGGCTCCGTTCGGAGCCAGATTGCCGTACAAAATCGCTGTGCCGCCTTTGGCTGAAACGGGATTATCAGCAGAGCGAATTACGTCCGCGTTGTGGACTTTGGCCGAAGCGATGTTTTCGCCAAGCGTTTTACCATTAACCGTCAGCGCATCCAGTTGCAGCAAGCCGGGAATCTGATTCAGCAGCGCGCGCAAACCTCCGGCGTAATAAAAATCTTCCATCAGGAATTGCCCCGACGGGCGGATGTTGGCGATGACCGGCGTGCGTTGGGCGATTTCGTCAAACTGCGGCAAGTCAATTTTGATTCCGGCTCGGCCAGCCATGGCTACGATGTGAATGATGGCGTTGGTCGAACCTCCGATGGCCATGTCGGTGGTGATCGCGTTTTCAAACGAAGCGCGCGTCAGAATGTCGCCCGGTTTCAAATCCTCCCAAACCATTTCAACGATGCGGCGTCCGCATCGGGAAGCCATTCGCTGATGGTTGGCGTCCACCGCCGGAATCGAAGAAGCTCCGGGCAAAGTCATTCCCATCGCTTCGGCAATGGCTGTCATCGTCGAAGCCGTTCCCATCGTCATGCAAACTCCGGCAGAGCGCGCGATGCCGTCTTCCATTTCGTTCCATTGTTCGGCGGTGATGGTTCCGGCGCAGCGTTCCGCCCAATACTTCCAAACATCGCTGCCGCTGCCCAACGGTTGGCCGTTCCAATTGCCGCGCAACATCGGCCCGGCGGGCATGTAAATCGTCGGCAAGTTCATGGAAATTGCGCCCATCAACAATCCGGGCGTGGTTTTGTCGCAACCGCCCATCAACACCACGCCGTCAATCGGCTGGCTTCGCATCATTTCTTCGGTCTGCATCGCCAGAAAGTTTCGATACAGCATCGGGCTGGGTTTCATGTACGTTTCGGTGATCGGCATAGCCGGAAGTTCGACAGGGAAACCGCCCGCTTGCCAGATGCCGCGTTTGATTTCTTCGGCGCGTTGGCGGAAATGGCTGTGGCAAATGCTCAGATCGCTCCAGGTGTTGATGATGCCGATGACCGGTTTGCCCGCGAAATCTTCCAACGCGTAACCGACCTGTTTCGCGCGCGAACGATGGCCGAAGCCGCGCAAGGTGTCCACGCCCATCCAACGATGACTGCGCAATTCCTGCGGAGTTATTTTGCGTTTGTTGTCAGTCATGATTTTTTCTTTCAGATCAACGGAAACAGTTTCGCTCCCAGCATTGTTACCAGCAGCCCCAGCACGCCCATCACCACGTTGAGCGGAACCAATGCCTTCAGCGCTTCTTTTTCTGTCATGCCGCTCATTTTCGTAATCACCCAGAATCCGCTGTCGTTCATCCACATAATCAGCTTCGATCCGCAGCCGATGACCAGCGCCAGATAAACCGGATGAAAACCCAATTGTTGAGCAGTAGCGATGCCGGAAAAAGCTCCGGCGGCGGTCAGCATGGCGACAGTCGCCGAACCCTGTGCCGTGCGTATCAAAACCGTTAGTGCGAAAGCCATGGGCAGAATTGCGGCTTGATAACCTGAAGCCATTCGTTCGATGAAAGCCCCGATGTTGGTTTGCTGCAGCACGGTTCCGAAGGCTCCGCCTGCGCTGGTGATCAAAATAATAACACCCGCATCGGCAATGGCGGATTTGACCGAATCTTCAACCTGTTTGGCCGAAGTCGCTCGCCACAACACCAACAGCGCGATCAATGCGCCGATGATCAGCGATATGTTTTTATCGCCCAGCGCCAACAAAATTTTCAGAAGCGGATTTTGCCCGCTCAACGTCGCATTGAGCGTAATCAGCGTGACCGGCAGCAGAATCGGCAGCAGAGAAACAAACAGCGAAGGCAGTTCTTTTTCATCACGCGCCGCCACCGCTTCCAACTGTTGCAGTGATTCTTCCGATTCGCGCAACGGCACTTCCATGCGGCGGTTCGCCCACAGCGAATAAGCAAAACCAGCCGAGGCCGTGACGGCTCCGACAATGCAACCGCCTATGATCATCGTCGCCAGATTGATGTTGAATTGACTGGCGACAAACAACGGCCCGGGCGTTGGCGGAACCAGCGAATGAGTCATCGTCGCGCCAGCAACCACGGCCAGCACGTATAGCAGATAATTCCTTCCCGTCCGCAACCTGGTGGCTTTGACCAACGGAATCATCAAATAAAAAACCGTATCGAAAAAAACCGGGATGCCCAGCAGGTAACCGCTGGACAGAAAAGCCTGCGGAGCACGCTTTTCGCCGAGCAGTTTCAATGTGGCGCGAACGATGCGATCTGCCGCGCCGCTGCGCAGCATGCACTCGCCTATGATCGAAGCCATTGCGATGACAATACCGATCTGCCCGACCGTTCTGCCAAAGCCGTCAGAGACGCGTTCGACGAACAATTGCCCGGCAAGCTGTTGAGAAGCTGCCGCGCTCATTTTTTTGGCAATCGCAAATTGCAGCAAAGCATCGTGCGGAGTCAGCAAAGCGACGATCAATGCTCCCAGCAACAAAGCCAGAAAAGCATGCAACCGTAACCATAGAATGCCGCCGACCACGACGGCCATTCCGATCAGCAAAAGTAGAAAGGGGTGCATAATGGTGCGAGAGTGTACGCGCAAGCCTCGATTCGCGCCAGTAAAGTTGAGCGAAATTCCGGGGCAGTAAAGATAATGGAATTCCGATGCCGGGCATTTCGGCCCGCTTGGCCAACTGACGCCTGCATCAGCGTAGTCACGAAAGAAGAGATGAGGAAGTTCAAAAACTTACCGCCGGAGGTGAAGAGAGAATTGCAGGCATTGGGAGAGAAGTTTATTCAGGCTTGCAGAAGCGAGGGGACAAATAATAAATGCTGGTATGGAGCATTATGTGACGGGAAGTGTCTTTCTCAGAATTTGGTCAACGACCTTGGTAATCGTTTTGTGTTTAGAGCTTGCTTCTTGCTGCAATCTTTGAAAAACATCTTCCTCGACCTGTACTTCAAAGACCCGCTTCCTTATCTTGATCACGTCGGTCGTAGGTTCCAGATACTTTGTGTAATCCATCGTGCTGTGGGAATCCCAAAACTCTCCGGCTTCTTCTTCGGAAGCGAATGAGTCCGGCAATGGATCAATGGTTTTATTTTTGTTGCTCATAATATCTCCTCTCAGCGTCATCCATATCACGCGCTGATATTGGCAAGATCACGCCTTTCGGTTTGCGAATGTAAATCACCACCAAATATCGT
>CAYRQB010000469.1:0-3902 GCA_964426025.1 uncultured Heliomicrobium sp. | reverse complement strand
CCACAAAGTGTCGAAAGCCATCCAGAAATTTTCGCGAAAATCTTGTCGAGTCATATTTTCTCGTAAGCTTCATTCCGCCCGCATTGCTGTCACGGGATCAAGGCTGGCGGCGCGCCAGGCCGGGTAAACTCCGGCGATCAATCCTACTCCGCCGGAAACCAGCAAAGCTACCGCTACGGCCAGCATCGGCAGAGCCGTTGGAATCGGAGTCAGCGTCGAAACCAGCTTGCTCAGGCTCCAGGCGATGAAGATTCCGATGGCTCCGCCGACCAGAGCCTGAATCGTTGATTCGACCAGAAACTGTCGAATGATGTCGCGGCGGCGAGCGCCCAGCGATTTGCGAATGCCGATTTCCTTCGTTCGTTCGGTGACGCTGACCAGCATGATGTTCATGATGACTATTCCGCCGACGACCAGAGCGATTGAAGTCACTCCGACGGCGACCACCTGAATCGTGCCGAAAATCTTTTCGCGCAGATTGTTGACCGCGCTCGGAGTGATGACGCCGAAGTTGTCTTTTTCGTTCGGATCGAGTTTTCGCCGGGTTCTCATGACGACGCGCGCTTCGTCAATCGCGTCTTCGTAAGTTTCCGGGCTGGTCGAAGAAATCAACAATTGGATTGATCGCCGCGAGCCGTAAATGTTCATGAACGTGCTCAACGGAATCGAAACGAACTTGTCGCGCGATTGGCCGAACACAGAGCCAAGAGCTTTGGCCACGCCGACGACTTCAAACGGGCGTCCGTCAATTTTGATCTTGTTTCCGATCGGGTTGCTGGTTGGAAAGAATTTGTCCGCGATGTCTGCGCCGATGAAACAAACCAGCCGCGCTCCTGTTTCTTCGGATTCATTGAACGGACGGCCTTCGGAAATTTCCTTGTTCTGAATCTCTATGACGTTGGTGGTGATGGCTTGCAGGCTGACGCCCTTCAGCGATTCCTTGCCGTACTTCAGTTCGCACATTTCCTGTTCCTGCGCGCCGACCAATTTGATTGCGCCGGTTCCGGCAATTGCCAGCAGAGCTTCAAGATCGTCTTTGGTGACATCCTTGTTGCGTTTGCGAGCCTGTTCGTAAGCGTCAAGGCTGGAAAAATCCTCGATCGAAAATTTCTGCACGCTGAAGGCGTTGGTTCCGATGTTGGCGATTTTTTCGTCAACGTATTTGTTGAAGCCTTCGATCAGTGAAACGACGACGATGACCGTCGCCACGCCGAAAATCACTCCGAGCAAGGTCAGAAACGAGCGCAGTTTGTGTCCGTTGATTGCAGCAATCGCCAGTTTGATGGCTTCGATGAAGTGCATAAATTTTCCTCAGGCTTGTGGCAAAGCTGAAACTACGAACGCGAACGCGCAAAGGTTCGGCTCAAGTTTGGGCGTTCGTTGAGGATTCACTGGCGGGAAGTTCGGATTGCGGATTTCAGAATGCGGATTGCGGATTGACTGCCACGCATCAACCAATCCACATTCCGCTTCCGCATTGGTCAATCCTGAATCGTGACCTTCTTCATCACAGCCTTGTTCAACAAATTTTGTCTGGGATCGGTCGGCAGATTGGCGATCTTGTCAACGACTTCAATGCCTTCGATGACTTCGCCGAAAACAGTGTATTGGCCGTTCCAACTCGGAAAGTCTCGCAGGCAAATGAAGAACTGACTGGTCGCGCTGTTGACGTCATTGCCACGCCTGGCCGCGCCCAAAACTCCGCGAACGAACTGCTTGGAACTGAATTCGGCTGGAATAGTCGGCTGGCCAGGCTGTCCCGCTCCCCAACTGTTTCGATCATCCGAGCGCGTGTTCGGGTCGCCGCCCTGAATCAGCAAATTCGGCACTGCGCGATGAAAAGCCAGCCCGTCGTAAAAACCTTCGCGCGCCAGCTTCTTGAAATTTTCAACGTGCTTCGGCGCGACTTCGCCGTCGAGTTTGATTTTGATTTGTCCAAAATCGGTTTCAATGGTGGCGATTCCGCCGCCGCTTTTTGAACAGGAACCGGCAACCAGCGCCAGCGCCAAGACGAGCAAAATTCGAGTGAGTTTCATGAAGTAAAAGTCCTCTTCTGTATTTTTTGATCATTCAATTTGACCCGCTCCCTACCGGTCGCGGTACTGCCTCAACTGCTGAGCTTTGCTTTCAAAATTTCGTTCACCGCTTTCGGATTGGCTTTGCCGCCGGAAGCTTTCATCACCTGGCCGACGAAAAATCCCATCAGCGCGGTTTTGCCCCCCCGATAGCTCTCGGCTTCTTTGGGATTGGCGGCTATCACTTCGTCAACGATCTTTTCAATCGCCGAGGTGTCAGTGATCTGCACCAGGCCTTTTTCCTTGACGATTTCCGCCGGAGCCTTGCCGGTTGCGAACATTTCGGCAAAAACGTCTTTGGCGATTTTGCCGGAAATGGTTCCGTCGTCAATCAGGCGGATCATCGCGCCCAGGTCTTCGGCTTTGATCTTGCAACTCGCGATGTCGGTTTCGGAGTTTTTCAGTTCGCGCAGCAATTCGGACAAAATCCAATTGGCGGCAGCGCGAGTGTTGTTGGCCGTTTTGGCCGCAGTTTCAAAATAATCGGCCAGAGCGCGTTCGCCTGTCAGTGTGAAAGCTTCGTCGGCGTTCAATTCAAAATCGCGCATAAACCGCAGCCGCCGAGCTTCGGGCAATTCGGGTAAATCGGCCTTCAGGCTTTCCACCCACGCGCCGCTGACCTCCAGCGGAGGCAGGTCCGGGTCAGGGAAGTAGCGGTAATCGTGCGCGTCTTCCTTCGACCGCATTGTGTAAGTCTTGCCTTCCTTTTCATTCCACAGACGCGTTTCCTGAACCATCGTCCCGCCCGCTTCGATCAAGGCGATCTGCCGGTCAATTTCGTAATCAATCGCCTTCTGCAAAAAACGCAGCGAGTTGACGTTTTTGATTTCGGCGCGCGTGCCGAGCTTTTCCTGTCCAACAGGACGAACAGAAACGTTGGCGTCGCAGCGAAGATTGCCTTCTTCCATGTTGCCGTCGCAAACACCTATGTATTGCAGCGTGCGGCGCAGGAAGCCGACGTAATCATAAGCTTCCCAACTGCTGCGAAAATCCGGCTCGCTGACGATTTCCAGCAGCGGAGTTCCGGCGCGATTCAAATTGACGTGAGATTTTTCCGCGTCGCCGATGTCGTGAACCGATTTGCCAGCGTCTTCTTCGATGTGAGCGCGGGTGATGCCGAAGCGTTTCAATCGCCATTCAACGGGGCGCCCGCCATCGTCGCGTTCGCTGGTCAGAATCTCGACCGCGCCGAGTTCAGAGAAAGGTTTGTCATACTGGGAAATCTGATAGCCCTTCGGCAAGTCAGGATAAAAGTAATTCTTGCGGGCGAAGATGGATTCGTTGTTGATCTTCAGATTTAACGCCAGCGCCGCTTTGCCCGCGTTGACGACGGCTTCGCGGTTCAGCACTGGCAAAGCTCCCGGCAAGCCCAGACACACCGGGCAGGTGTTGTCGTTCGGCTGCTGCCCGAATTCAGTGGAGCAGGAACAAAAGATTTTCGATTTGGTATTCAGTTGCGCGTGAACTTCCAGGCCGATGACGGCCTCCCAACCTTCTTTCACTACTTTTCTCCTTGCCGAATGATGATTACCTGAGCGTGAGCGGCGGATTATAGCACGGCCATCTTTTATGAAAATGGCGACGAACTCGCTCGTCACAAACTCAGCACCTCAGAATCGCAAATTCTGCGGCAGACAAAAAAATTCAACCCGCTTGAGCCAATTCGCCGCGAGTTTTCGCCTTCCCGGATGAATTAGCGGCAAGCAAGTGGATGACACCGCTGAAAACAAGTCTCGCTTGCTACGCGTGTGCCACGGGTTCTTTACCCGCACGCAAACCGCAACAACTGCGCGGGGAAAGAACCCGCGCCACATTTTTTGAGGAGCG
>CAYRQB010000468.1:0-3916 GCA_964426025.1 uncultured Heliomicrobium sp. | reverse complement strand
TTGAAATCGGCAACGCCAAATCGCTGGCCTGGAATGGCCCTGACTGGCGCGACGTGAAAAAGGATTACGATCTGAATCGGCTGGTTGCCGACACGCTGGCACTGCTCGGACCGGAAACGCCCGTGCTGGTGCGAATGGAAACTTTGCGCCGCGCGACGGTTTACGCCGTCTGGGCAATGCGCGACCACGAAGTCGGCATCACGGTCAAAAGCAATGCGGTTGCCGAAGAGCTTCAGGCAAAATTGATGGAACGCGTTCGAGAAGCTTTCAGGTTGAACAAGAACGCTTCGATGGCTTTGTTCGACGCCGGATACCTGGACGCCTGCTTCAAACAGGCTGGTTACAAATCAAACGTCAACACGCCCAGTCTGGCCGAAAGTTACGCCATGGTTCGCAAAGGCGCGGCTCATCAGGGAGGCAGTCCCGAAATCGAATTTGCGTTGGCGATCATTTCGGAACATCCTCGCCAGGCATCGCATCAGGAACATCTGCAAAAAGCGATTGCCGGAGCCAAAGAAGGTTCGTTGCTGGCGATCAATCTGGTCAAACATTTCGGCAAACCGGGACAAAATCTTTCATCGTTGCGCGCTCAAATCGCTGCGGCAAAGAATTGAATTTCAAATGGTGGAACAATCCGGGGGATTGTTCCACCATCACGGAGGGAGTTGGTCATGTTCAAACTCATCAACCGCAAACTTTCTATCGCGGCTTTGCTTATCGCAGTGACATTGACTTCAGCGGCAACGATCTTCGACGTGAAGCCGTCTCCGTCATCGAACAAACTTGTCGTTCACGAATGGGGCACGTTCACTTCGGTGACAAGCGCCAACGGCGAGCGCCAGTTGTGGAGTCCGCTGACCGGCCCCAGCGATTTGCCCGGCTTTGTTTACAGGTCGAAACAGCAAACTCAATTCGTTCGTGACAACTGCGTCAAATGCGGCTGGGCTTATGTGCGAATGGAAACGCCGGTTTTGTATTTTTACGCCGACCGCGAAACCAACGTTTCAGTCAATGTTGATTTCCCGAAAGGCAGCATTACCGAATGGTATCCGCAAGCCGGTCAAGTCGGCAGCAGCATCAACTGGGGGAGCTTTACTGTAACGCCCGGAGCCACGGCAAACTTCCCGGTTGAAAAAGCCGAAAGTCATTATTACCCCGCGCGCGAAACCGACGCTGCGCCAATCAAACTCGGCGCTGAGCATGAAAAGTTTCTCTTTTATCGTGGCGTCGGCAATTTCGATTTGCCGATCATTGCCAAATTGGCTGGCAATCAGGTGACGGTGAAAAATGTCGGACGTGAAGAACTGGCCTCTGTCGTCGTGTTTGAAAACCGAGGCGGTCGAATTGGTTGGCAGTTGTTGAATTCGCTGAAAGGCGAAACGACTGTCGCGCGGCCTGAGCTTGGCCAGACAATTGATTCGTTGCGTTGCGATTTGGAAAAGTATTTGACCGCACAAGGCCTTTACGAAAAAGAAGCCGCTGCGATGGTCAAAACCTGGCGCGATTCGTGGTTTGAAGAAGGCTTGCGTGTTTTTTACATCGTCCCGCGCCGGGCGACTGACGCGATTTTGCCGATCACCATCAAACCGGAACCGACTGAACTGGTTCGCGTGCTGGTCGGACGAGTCGAAATCATCACGCCGGAAATGGAACTCGCGATTCAGACCGCTGCTGCGAAGTTTGTCGCGGGATCGGGCGAAACGCGCGCCGAAGCGATCAAAGCGCTTCTGCCTTACGGACGATTTGCCGAACCGACGATTCGCCGCTTGATGGAAGAAGCGCACAAGGTCGGCGCTGCAAAAGCTTCGCAACCATACTGGGATTTCATGAACGCCACGCTGGCCAATTCGACCAGCAAGCGTTGAACTGCTCTCGTCTGATTCAATAATCAAAAAACGGCTGAGCCTTATTATTCAGGCTCAGCCGTTTTTTCATGTGATGGTTGTTTGCCAAACTGCGCCGCGATGTGAAGAATAACGATTTCTTTTTGCAAAGGTATCAAGCCAATGAACAAGTTTTACGTCACAACCCCGATCTATTACGTCAATTCCTATCCGCATCTCGGCCATCTGTACACAACGATCATTGCCGACACAGTGGCGCGATACAAACGCCAGCGCGGGTTTGAAGTATTCTTCCTGACCGGCACGGACGAACACGGCATAAACATCGAACGCGCGGCGGAAAGCGCCGGGATGCCGGTCAAACAGCACGTGGACAGAATCGTTGAGGCGTTCAAAACCGCTTTCGCTCCATTCCAATTCACAAACCAACACTGGGTTCGCACGACGGACGAATATCACAAGCAGGGCGTTCGCAAACTGTGGCAGAAGGCGGCGGAAAACGGTTTCATTTACAAAGGCAAATATGAAGGCTGGTATTGCGGCAATTGCAACGAGTTTTATCAGGAAGCCGAAGCTCAAAAAGGAGAAGGCGACGCGCTGCTTTGCCCCACGCACGAACGCGCGCTGGAACTGCTTTCCGAAGAAAGTTACTTTTTCAAACTATCGGCTTTTCAGGACAGGCTGATCGAACATTACGAAAAAAATCCGCATTTCATCCGCCCTGAAACTCGTCGCAACGAAGTATTGAGTTTTGTGCGCGGAGGGCTGAACGATTTGTCTGTCAGCCGCGTTTCGGTCAAATGGGGAATTCCAGTGCCGGACGATCCTGAACATACGATGTACGTCTGGTTCGATGCGCTGTCGAATTACATAACGGCCATTGGTTATGGAAATCAGCAATTCGGCGGCGAAGAGCATTTCAAAAAATTCTGGCCTGCTGATTTGCAATTGGTTGGCAAAGACATTCTGCGTTTTCACACCGTGTACTGGCCTGCGTTTTTGATGGCGGCGGGAATTGATCTGCCAAAGACTGTTTATTCGCACGGCATGTGGTTGTCGGGCGGGCGCAAAATGTCTAAAACGCTGGGCAATGTGATTGACCTGGCCGTGCTGCAAAAACATTTCACGCCGGAAGTCGTTCGTTACTTCGTGCTGCGCGAAATGGTTTTCGGGCACGACGGCGATTTCACTTACGAAGCATTGCTGGATCGCGTCAACGCCGATCTGGCCAGCGGGCTTGGCAATCTGGCTTCGCGCACGTTGACGATGATTCGCAATTACTGCGACGGCGTGATTCCATCGCCGGGCAAAGCGGGTGAAGGATTGACAGTGCAAGCCGCCGAAGTCCGCGAATCAGTCGAGCAAGCCGTCACTGCATTCGACCGTGAGTTCGATGAATACAATTTCAGCCGCGCGCTTGAAGCGGTTTCGAACGCGCGCTTTCGCATAGATAAATTCATCTCCGACGCCAAGCCGTGGGATTTGGCCAAAGACTCAGAACAACGCGGCGCTTTGGAATTGGTTCTGCACACTTCGGCGGAATCGTTGCGGCATCTGACTGTGCTGCTTGCGCCAGTGATGCCGAATGCTTCACAGGCAATCTGGCAACAGCTTGGCGAAACCGGTCAGGTCGGCGAAATCCCACCGGGCAGCTTGCAATGGAGCGAATGCAGTTTGAAACAAATCGGAGAGGTCACGGCTATTTTTCCAAGATTGGACAAGAAGAAAATTATGTCAGAAATCAAACAGGACGAAGCGGCGAGCCAGGCGGCTCGCGCACAGGAAACGAAACCGGAAGCCACAACAGCGTCAACGACTGAAGCCAAACCCGCCGATGTTGCGCCGACTGCGGCGGCAGTCAATGAACCGACGCCGGGCGTCGCTTACATCGGCATAGAAGATTTTGCCAAAGTCGAATTGCGCGTCGGCGAAATCAAGACCGCTGAACGCGTGCCGAAAGCCGACAAGCTGTTGCGCTTCACGATTGATCTGGGCGAAGCCGAACCGCGACAGATTCTGGCCGGCATCGCGCAATATTACGAACCCGAAAAACTGATTGGCCGCAAAGTCAT
>CAYRQB010000467.1:0-3917 GCA_964426025.1 uncultured Heliomicrobium sp. | reverse complement strand
CGAAATGCGGCACGATGAATTTCGCCGACGGAAATTCCGCCGCCAGCTTGTAAATATCCAGAGGATTTGATCGCCGCATGTCGAACGGAGATTTCAATCCCAGCTTTTTCCTGATGCCAACCGACAAAGCTCCGCAATGAACGAAGACCGCCGTGCTCGGACGTTCGCTGGCCAGCGCGACGACCGCTCGCGCGCCATCGCTTTCGGCGATTGAGTATTGATGCATTGCCGGAAACAGGCAGGCGACTTTTAGCTTCAAATCATCAAAAGCCCGTTTGGCTCGCGTTTCGGCGTCTGGTTTGGTTGGATCGAACATGAAAGCTCCGGCGATGCGTTCAGGAAAAGCAGCGACGGCGGTTGCGACCGAATCTTCATCGCCCGGCACGCTGGCTATCAGCATCGCCGCGCTGACATCGAATTTGTCCAGCTCGGCAACCCAGACGCCGCCAAGTTCAGCAGGACTTGGCGGCGGCATTATCCATCCGGTCAACTTGGCCACGCTGGCAACCGGATCAACTTCCTGGCTTAGCGCAGGCGATTGGCCAATCAGCGTTTCGAATAATTTGCGGGAAAAGAAATGGCAGTGAGCGTCGAAAACTTCGATCTCACCAAACGGCGTAGTCTTTTTCATAAAGCAAGGCTCCACAGTTGAATCTGTTCAGTGCGTAACGGGATAGTCTGCCAGCGCACAGAAGATTTCAACCTTAGAACTCGAACCTTCGTGATTCAGGGTTTGATGAATCGTTCAGGATTTTTCTTCGCGGCTTCCAGACAGCTTTCGCAGCAGAAATAAACCGTGCGGCCAAAGAAACCGAATTTGATTTCCTTGTTGACCGGTTCGCCCGTCACCGGACAGGTTTCAACGCCATCGCCTTTGCCGACGAAGGCTGTTTCTTCCTTTTTCGGAGCGTCCGGCAAATCGTGCTGCTTATGCATGATCGAAGCGCCTTCGCTGACGAATTCGGAAACGCCTGCCGCGTGGGATTGAATCAGTTTGACGACGTAAGGATCGTCGGATGTTTCAGTGACCTTCACGCCTTTGGCGGTGTTGGATATTTCCATTTTGATTTTGTCGGAGTGTTTGAACAGTTCGGCAAACAGAGGATCCCATTGGCGGATGGGTTGTTTCTTTTCCAGCCGAGTTTTCATCGCCCACGAATGTTCGACGATCAAAGCCTTCACTTTCGGATCGTCGGATTCGGTGACGGTTTCAACTCCGTTGCTGATGTTTTTGACAGCGCGAGTGATTTTCTTGTGATCGTCGAACAGGGCGTGGATGGTTTTCATGTCTTGCGGCTGATTGCCGCCCATCCCTATTTCGCCCATTCGTCCGCGTCCCTGCCCATTGCCTTGAGCCAACGCCGTCGTCGCAAACAAAGAAACAATCAATGAGGTTGATAAGATCAAAATTTTTCGTGTCATACCTGCCTCCTTCACAGTAGAGCAACCTGCCGAGCTTGCTCTGGTTATTATGAAGACGTCTTTCGAGAACGCCGAGCGATCTTGGCAGATCGCTCTACCTTCATCCAGCGGATGTCTGTTCCTCGACGGTTTCAACCGGCGTGTCTTCAACCGGCACTTCCGTAGCTTTGTGCTTCTTGCGTTCGCTCAGGTAATACAGAATCGGCACGGTCATTCGCGACAGCAACAGCGAAGCAATTTCGCCAGCCATCAACGAAATGGCCAAGCCCTGGAAAATCGGGTCGAACAGAATCACCGTCGCGCCGACTACGACCGCAGCCGCCGTCAACATCATCGGTCGAAAGCGCACGGCTCCGGCGTCAATCACCGCTTCGGCCAGCGGCATTCCCTGCTTCAATCGCAGTTCGACGAAATCCACCAGGATGATGGAATTGCGCACGACGATTCCGGCTCCGGCGATGAAGCCGATCATCGAAGTCGCCGTGAAGAACGCGTTCATCATTCCGTGCGCGGGCAGAATGCCGACCAGCGAAAACGGAATCGCCGCCATAATCGCAAACGGAGTTTTGAAGGATTGAAACCAGCCGACGACCAACACATAAATCAGCACCATCACCGCCGCGAAAGCCAAACCCAGGTCGCGGAAGACTTCGTAAGTGATGTGCCATTCGCCGTCCCATTTCATGGCGAACTTTTCGGTCGTGAAAGGTTGTTGGGCGACGAAGCGTTCCAGGCTGTAACCTTCCGGCAGTTTCATTTTCTCAATCGCGTCGTTCAGTTGCAGGATGGCGTAAACGGGACTTTCTACGCTGCCTGCAACGTCGCCGGTCACGTAAGTCACCGGCATCAGGTTTTTGTGGTAAATGCTTTTGTCGTTCGTCTGTTCTTCTACCCTGACCAGTTCGCCAAGCGCGACAAGATTTCCGCGCGTGCCTGCAACCTTGATCTGCTTCAGGTCTTCGACGCTGGAACGTTCGGATTGTGGCAAGCGCAGAACAATCGGCAAGTCTTCTTTCTCGCTGGCTTGATGCGCCAAACCGACCTGCATGCCATCAACGGCGATTCGCAAAGTCGCTGCAATCTGTTCCGCCGAAACTCCGTTCAGCGCGGCTTTTTCCTTATCAACCACGAAGCGGAATTTCGGCTGGTCATCTTCGACGTACCAATCCACGTCCACCACGCCCGGAGTTTTATCGAAGATGTCGCGAATGCCGCGAGCGATTTCAATCTGCCGCTGGTAATCGGGTCCGTAAATTTCGGCGACCAGAGTTTGCAGCACCGGCGGTCCCGGCGGAACTTCTGAAACTTTGACGCGAGCGTTGTACCTGGCGGCAATCTGTTGAATTGCCGGTCGCACGCGTTTGGCTATGTCGTGACTTTGCGCGTCGCGTTCGTCTTTGCCGACCAGATTGACCTGAATGTCTGCGACGTTCGCTCCGCGTCGCAAATAATAATGCCGCACCAGGCCGTTGAAGTTTTATGGCGATGCCGTGCCGACGTACATCTGGTAATTGACGACTTCGGGAACCGTGCGAATGTAGTTGCCGATTTCGCCAGTCAGCGCAGCGGTTTGTTCCAGCGTCGCGCCTTCGGGCGTGTCAATGATGATCTGGAATTCGCTCTTGTTGTCAAAAGGCAGCATCTTGACGCGGACGAGTTTGAAGGCGAACAACGAAACAGAAGCCAGCAACAGCAAAACTACTCCGAGCAAAAATCCGTAACGCCAGCGTGGAATGCGAATCAGTTTGGTCATCACGCGACGATAGAGCTTTGTCATTCGCCCTTCATTCGCTTCGCCGTGATGGCCGCCGTTGTGGCCATTGCCGTGTTTCAGCAATCGCAAGCTAGCCCACGGCGTGACGATGAAGGCCACCAGCAGCGAAAAGATCATCGCCGCCGAAGCGCCAATCGGAATTGGCTCCATGTACGGCCCCATCAATCCGCCGACAAACGCCATCGGCAAAATCGCCGCGATGACGGCAAAGGTCGCCAGAATCGTAGGATTGCCGACTTCGTCAACGGCTTCGACGGCGATGTCAACCAGCGGGCGTCCTTTGTTTTCAGGCAGTCTGTTATGCCGCGCTATGTTTTCGACAACGACTATGGCGTCGTCCACCAGAATGCCTATCGAAAAGATCAGCGCGAAAAGCGTGATGCGGTTGAGCGTGTAACCGTAAAAATAAAAGACCGCCAAAGTCAGAGCCAGCGTCACCGGAATGGCAATCGCCACAATGCCCGATTCGCGCAAACCCAGTGTCAGCCAGATCAGCAACGCGACCGACAAAATGGCGATCATCATGTGCAGCAACAATTCGTTGGATTTTTCGCTGGCGGTTTCGCCGTAATTGCGCGTGGTGGTCAGGGTGACTTCGCCTGGAATCAGCGAACCTTTCAGATGCTCGACTTTCTCAATGACTTTGTCGGCAATCTCAATCGCATTTTTGCCTTTGCGCTTGGCGACGGAAATCGTCACTGCTGGGATTGCGGATTGCGGA
>CAYRQB010000466.1:0-3928 GCA_964426025.1 uncultured Heliomicrobium sp. | reverse complement strand
GCTGAATTCAGAGTAAACGAAGATTTTGCTTCAATACTCTTTCAAGACAATGAAGGGGAAAAGTTGGGATCCGTTCGCAAAATATTGATTTCGACTGCTGACCCCCGGTTCCCAGAAATAGGACGGCTTCAAAAAAGCTTACGGCGAACAGCCAGCCGCCCTTTCTTTTATGGCTGGAACATTCGCCGAATCTACAGCAAGCAGGAAATGGAAATGGCATCAATTTTCCTGTTATTCATTACCGCTCTGTTTGAACCAGCAGGAGAGGAATGCGGAACACAGTATGATGAAGCATCTGTATGCCCTATGTGTAGCTCGGGCGCTAAGCAAGTCACGGACTTGTTTCTTGATTGGCGACGAATTCCAAAAAAAAAAGATTTTGCCAAGACAATCGCCAGAGAGATTGTGGTTTCACGCCGTGTGGTAGATTTGTTTCTGAAACACAACATCGAGGGAGCCGAATTCCTGCCGGTAAGACAAAAGCATGATCCGAACAGTGAATCGAATGAATGGTTTCAGTTATCAGTAATATCTATGGGTGCGGAGATCGCTCCGCCTACTATCATTAGAAGTACACTATTCGATGATGATGAAGATCAACCCCACACCGATGAACCTAAAAAGATCGTCGTTGGCAATTACGTCCAGCATCTCCACCCTCTCGATGGTGAACCCTGTCCAACTGGGGACCTGCTTGGCCTAAATCTTATCAGCGAGGTCTCGCTTAAACACGACAGTTACAACGGGGAGGACATCTTTTCTTCAAAACAGTTCGTTGGGACACGTCGTGGCTTGATTCGCCCTCAGCGTCTGATTTTCATCTCACAAAAGTTGTGGCGTGTGATTGAAGAGGAAAGACTGAAAGGCGAAAGTATTAAAGGCATAAGCTTTGAGGTAGCACACTTGGTTTAAGCGAAAGGCAGCATTCCGCCGGATGGTCTGGCCAGTCTGGTTTACACCAACGCTCAGAGCCAGACCGTCAGCAACCGCATAACAACCGCCGGTTACGAATACGATCCGGCAGGCAACCAGACTCGCGGAGAAACATCGAGCGGCGTCTGGCGAAGGCACAAATATGATTCGGCGGGACGATTGGCGGTAGTGTGAACGAAAATGTAAAAGTGATCCATTCCGAAAATTGAAAACTGACCCACCTCGGTGGGTCGGGGTTCCGCCGGAGGTACTTCTCTATCAGACTTTCTCCTTCCGCGGCTCGTCGCGGAACTATTGCCGCCGAAGGAGGAACTCTCGTGATTACTCAGGAGCTTTGGATGGATCTCAAATTGCTTTCTCGTCAAGGGATGTCTATTCGCGCCATCGCCCGCACTACAGGGCTTTCGCGCAACACAGTGCGGCGGGCGCTCGCCGCAAAAACTCCGCCGGGTTACAAACCTCGTCCGGCCAGAGCGCACAAGATCGAGCCTTATCTGGATTACCTGAAATCTCAGCTGGATCAGCGTCCCTGGGTCAGCGCCGCGCAGATCTTTCGCGAAATCTCTTCGCAGGGCTACGACGGATGTTACGAACTGGTCAAGGTTCATTGCCGATCTGTGCGCCGGCAACAACAGGCTGCTCGCCGTGCCTGCGTTCGGTTTGAAACCGCTCCGGCTCAGGAAGCTCAGTTCGATTGGAAAGGGCCTGTCAGCGGATTGATTGCTTCGGCGCCGGAACAGAAACTTTATTTCTTCCGTTTGGTGATGGGCTACTCGCGCTATCGCGTGACGCGCGCAGTGATGCTGCAAACGCTGCCCGCAGTGCTGGCCGATCTGATTGATGTGCTGAGCGCGCTTGGCGGCCTGCCGCAGCGGCTGGTCTTTGATAATTTCCGAGCCGCCGTCATCAAGCCGCGTCCCGGATTGCGGCTCCATCCTTTCTTCGCCGACTTCTGTGATCATTACGGAATCGAGCCTGCGCCTGCATTGCCCTATTCGCCGCAGCGCAAAGGCAAGACCGAACGTTCGTTCCGCGACCTTTCGGAATCTGACCTGATTCATCAGGTTTATGCCGACCAGGTGGAGCTGCAACGCGCGCTGGATCAGGCCGACGAGCAATACAATCAGCGCGTTCATTCGACGACCGGCGAAACTCCATCCGCGCGGCTCGAACGCGAGCGCCCGTTTTTGTTGCCGTTGCCCGCCGTGCCTTTTGATCCGCGATTACCTGAAACACGGCGCGCGCTCAGTGATTGCACGATCTCTTATCAGGCCGCTTATTATTCCGTCCCGCATCAAATGGTCGGCAAACGGCTGACGGTCAAAAGCGATCCGCGCAACGGGAAGATCGAAATCTTTGACGGCGCCGATCGGGTCGCGGCTCATCAACAAGCGGCCAAAGGTGAACGCATCATTCTTGAAGAGCACATCGCCGAATTGCGACAGCCTCGCTGGGATCGCCTGCGACGCGCGGCTTCACCAGCCGCGAAGCAAACGGATTCAAGCATCGCCGCAGCGCTGCAACTGGTCGCCTGGCCCACCGTTCCAGTCGCCACGCGTCCGATTGCCGATTACCTCAAACTGATCGAGGAGGTGGCGCGATGAATGAACTTCAACTCGACCGCATTCTCGATCATTGCCGGCGGCTGGGGCTGACGCATTTGCAAACTGCGCTCAGCGACAGTTTGCGCCGCGCCGAAACCGAAAGCTGGGGACACGCGCAATTGCTCGATCAACTGCTGGAAGAAGAGATCGCCGCGCGCGAATCGCGCCGCATCCGAAACGCGCTCAAGCTGGCGGCTTTTCCTTTTCTCAAAACGCTCGATGCTTTTGATTTCGCTTTTCAACCTTCGCTGGAGAAAGCGCGGGTGATGGACCTGGCCGCGCTGAGCTTTCTTCAGCGAAAAGAAAACGTCCTGTTGCTGGGGCCGCCCGGCGTAGGCAAAACGCATCTGGCCATCGCGCTGGCCGTGCGCGCCTGCCAACACGGCGCGAGCGTTTACTTCACCACGCTCGATGGAATGATCCGCGCGCTGTCGGCAGCCGATGCGGCCGGCAAACTCTCGCAAAAGCTCAAAAGCTTCACCACCAAATCGCAATTGCTGGTGATTGACGAAGTCGGCTATCTGCCGCTCAATCGAGCCGAAGCGAATTACCTGTTTCAAGTCGTCGCGGCCAGATACGAACGCTCAAGCCTGATCCTGACCTCGAACAAAGCGGTCAGCGAATGGCCGGAGCTGTTCGGCGATCACGCGCTGGCAACGGCGATTCTGGATCGCATCCTTCACCACGCGCAGGTCTTCTCAATCAAGGGCAACAGCTACCGGCTGCGCGAACGATTGAGCGCCGCAACAATGCTGGCTGACTCGGCGGCCGAAGCTGCGCAAGTCGAAAGCGCCCCGCAAGCCAATCAAAAAATTGAACAAGACCAGCAGAGACATCGAGACTGACTCCTTGTTCAGCGAGACTGGATCATTGTTCAGCGAGACTGGATCATTGTTCAGCGAGACTGGATCATTGTTCTTTGATTCACAGCCTCCGACCGACCGCCGAGGTGGGTCAATTTTCATTTTTCACTTTGGATCAATTTTCAGCTTTCATTGACAGGCGTCGCTGACATCGTTCGTGCTGGCCACAACGCTGATGATTTCGAGCGTCGCTTCATCCGAGCAGAGGTGGAGTTTACGCCAGGTTCGGCGTTTGCCGACTCCGTGCTGGCGGACCTTCCATTCGCCTTCGCCGTAGACTTTGACGCCGGTCGAATCCACCACCAGGTGACGCGCCTTGTGACAACTCTTGACCGGCAAGCTGACCGTTAATTGTCGCCGACGCCGTGAAAGCGTCGAATGATCGGGCGCTGTCAGATCGAGTTTCATCAATCCAAAGACCGATTGCAGGAAGCCTTGCGTCTGACGACCGGGCAATCCATAGATGGCCTGGACGGTCGCCATAGTCTCAATCGCCAAGTCGGTGTATGTCGGCGAAGCTCCCGGCTC
>CAYRQB010000465.1:0-3951 GCA_964426025.1 uncultured Heliomicrobium sp. | reverse complement strand
GTGGAAGATCAATCGCGCGTCGGCACGGTTTATTTCATGATGTCCGAAGAAAACATCAAAAAGCAGATCAAGCTTCCCTGGGTGTCGTTCGGATCGGACGCCGGTTCGATGGCGACTGAAGGCGTATTTCTGAAATCTTCGACGCATCCGCGCGCTTACGGAAACTTCGCGCGATTGCTGGGCAAATACGTTCGCGAGGAAAAAGTCATCACGCTGGAAGAAGCCGTTCGACGATTGACCAATTTGCCCGCGACGAATCTGGGACTGGATCGGCGCGGTTTGCTGAAAGCGGGTTACTTTGCCGACGTAATCATTTTCGATCCGAAGACAATTGCCGACCGAGCGACATTTGATCAACCGCATCAATACGCCGTCGGGATGCGCCACGTGTTCGTCAACGGAAAACAAGTGTTGAAAGACGGCGAACACACTGGCGCAAAATCCGGACGCGCTCTGTGG
This sequence comes from uncultured Heliomicrobium sp., assembly GCA_964426025.1. Classification (GTDB taxonomy): domain Bacteria; phylum Acidobacteriota; class Blastocatellia; order RBC074; family RBC074; genus RBC074. The sequence goes on along the minus strand of CAYRQB010000465.1, from coordinate 3,492 downwards.
GGGCCAGGCAAAGTCAAATAGGAGTTTTATGCTGTTAGCCAAAATCATCAAATCGAATTCGCATGTGGATTATCTGGCGCGGATTCTGGATTCGTTGGAAACCGGCGAAGTTCCGCAGCCCGGTGATTACGGATTCGCGCAGTTCGTCAAAATTCAAAACGACAAAGGCAAAATCAAAATCGTCGGTTTGATTTACAACTCGCAACTGATCAATCCCGAATACGGCAATTACGGCCCGCGGCTTTCTACTCCGCCGGAATTGAACTCCGTCTTCAGCCCGGATTACCTGAACGAAAAGGGCGTCATGATCAGCGTGCTGTTGTTGGGTTGGCAGGACGAAACCGGCAGTCATCAAACCGTTCCGCGCGCGGTGCTGGAAATCAATTCGATGGTTGAAGCGATGACTGCAGAGGAGGTTCGCCAGTTTCATCTGGAAAAAAACGGCTCGGTCAAGATTGGCTATTATCCGCAGGTTGTAAATCACGCCGGAGATTTTGCTTTTCAATTGCTGAACGCCGTCGCCGATCAATTGGAAGAATTATTCGACGAACGCGAGCGCGCCAGATTGAGCGTTTTGCGGCGGACGTTGAATTGGCAGCAGACAGTCGGCGGAATACGCTGAAGAAATGAAGTCTTACGCAAAGACGCCAAGCATGAAGGAGAGACAAATCGTAAAGTCGTTTCTCAAGAAGAAATTTTTCCTGAGTATGCATTGCGCATTTGCCACCGGCGTCGTGGAGTTACCTCAACATAAAAATCAACGAGGAACATTCGACGGTTGGCCGAGCGGCGTCCAGCGGCCATTCTGTTTGAAAGCGAATTGCGGTTGCGAGAGCTGAAACTGTTTTTTGAATTCGGGGTTTCGTTTCAAAAAGAAATCGCGCGTTCGGTTGTCGGCGGTGGTTATTTTCCAACGGCCATTTTCTTTCAGCAGGTATTGTTGAACCGAAACGCGTCCCTCTTTCACTACCTCGCCGTTCAGATTCATCGTTCGTTTCAGGTTTCCGTAAATCGTCGTGTCAACGACTGCGAAATCTCCCTTCTGCTGAATGCGGCCAATTTCCATGCGTTCGACCGTCAAAAAAGCTCCGAGCCGAGTCAGGCTGGCGATCAATTGCTCGCGACTCGTTTGGCTTTGAAGCTGCGAAGGCAGAAAATCATAAAGCTCAGAATACTTTTGCGATTTGAGCAAAGAGAAAAAACTTTGCACTGCGCTGCGGACATTCGATTGATTGGCAGCCGGTTGAGTTTTGTTTTGCGCCAAAGCGGCAGCGCAGATTGAAACAGCAATCAGCGTGACCATCGCGCAGCGAATCAACTTCAATTTGAACATTGTTACCTCCGATAAAATCATACGCCGTTAAGCATTCAAGAAAGCGAATGAGTAGTCAAACCATCAACGCGAGAAAAGAAGCATCATCATCGAGCGATTTCGCCGAAATGATGAAGCGCGATTGGAACCAGCGCGCTCAGGAAAATTCCCGCTGGTACATCAACACTGTCAGGAAGGATCAGTCCGATGAGGAATTCGACGCGACCGGTTTGAATGAAATCAACGCCCTGATTTTGCCGGAACTGGTTTTGATGACTGGCGGGCGCAGTCTGCACGAATTGGGCGAACTGAAGTTTCTGGAAATCGGTTGCGGCATCGGACGCATGACCAAACATCTGGCTACGATCTTTGGCGAAGTTCATGCGACGGATGTTTCGGGCGAAATGATTCGACAAGCGCGCGAACGGCTGAAGGATTTGCCGAATGTACACCTGCACGAAACCAGCGGCGTGGATTTTGCGGCTTTACCAAACGACTTTTTCGACATCGCCTTTTCGGCCTACGTCTTTCAACACGTGCCCAGCAAAGCCGTCATCGAATCGAACATCCGCGATGCTTACCGAGTCGTCAAACCCGGGGGCATTTTGCGCATCCACACCAACGGCGTTGAAGCACAAAGTTACGCCGAAGCAGAGAAGAACACCTGGGCGGGAGCGACGTTTACCGAAAGCGAACTTCGACAATTGGCGCGCGAACTCGGCGCACAACTCGTCAGCGTTTACGGCGGCGACACGATGTTTTGCTGGACAATGATCCGAAAACCGCTAAGGCTTTTTTCTCCCACGAAGACACACGAAGAAGACACGAAGGGAAATTGTCGAATCGAGTTTCATGCTCGTGCTGATAATTCGGCGATCAGATTGATTCCGACTGGCGGCGACGAAGCCTGGCTGTCGTTGGTGGCTTCCGGTTTGGATCGAGAAAAGGTTGATGCGAATAACTTGAAAGTTAGCATCGGTGGCAATCTGGTCGCGCCGCGTTATGTCGGACGGCCACGACCGCATTTTGACGAAGAGTTGCGAGCGAGATTCGGCCAGTCATTCGACCAACTGACGTATGTCGAAGCGCGAATTCCTGCTGGAACTCTGAGCGGAAAAGTTGTCGTGAATATCCTGGTTGAAAATGGCGAGACTTCAGCCGATCACGAAATTGAATTGGTCGAAGCTCTTCCCGTCGCGCCGAAAATCGTCACTGTCAGAAACGGATTTGATTACCAGACGGAAATTCGCGCCAGCGGGCCGAAGTCATTGCTGCGGCTGTTTGTCGAAGGACTGAACGAAGCGGCTGATTGCGCGAATACAAAAATAAAAGTCGGCGAGCATTCGATCTCGCCGACTTTCGTTGGCTTTGTCACCGACATTGCCGGTTATCAGGTTGACGCTCAATTGCCCGCCGGAATCGAAGCGGGCGAAACCTCGCTTGAGTTGATCTTCAACGATGTCGCTTCGGAAGCCGTCGCGGTTGAAATCAAATCCGGACAGTAGCTGTTAGGCAGTGAACGCCCGTTCGCGGCGAGCGTCCCATTTCATGCACTTGCTCTTGCGGTAAGCGTCAATCGCCATCCGCACAGCCACTACGCCGTAATAACCGGTCATGACATCTGTTTTGATGGCTTCGCCATTGCGAATTGCGTTTTGCAGATTGCGGTGGTGAAGCGTGATGTCTTCGCCGCCGGTTTTCTTGTGAGTATAAATTTCCTTCCCGCCTTCTTTGTTCATTCTGGCTTCGGGGCGAATGACGAAGCCTTCGCGCGTGAATTGCAGCGTGGCTTCGTGGCCGCGAATGACGTGCGGAATGGGTTCGGCGTTGGCCATCGAAGACAGCACGACAACCGTCAGGCCTTCAGGGTAATCCAGCATCATGTTGAATGTGTCCGGAATTTCAGCCGGGCTGTTGCGGAATTCCCATTTGCCGCCGGTCGCCACAACGCGCGATGGGAATTTCAAATCCAGAGCGCGAATGATTCGCGTGATGCGATGGACGAACAGGTCTGTCGCGATTCCGCCCGAATAATCCCAGTAACGACGCCAGTGCAGAAAGCGATCAAGATCGAATGGCCGTTTCGGCGCTGGCCCCAGAAAAGCGTTCCAGTCCAGATTGACCCCGGGTTTCACGTCGCGGTCAATTTCCGATTCGTCGGCCACCCAGAAATCGCGTTT
>CAYRQB010000464.1:0-3957 GCA_964426025.1 uncultured Heliomicrobium sp. | reverse complement strand
GTGTTGATGCATTCGCGCGGCACGCCGGAAACTATGCAGCAATTGTCGCCGGTTGACGACATTATCAGCGAAGTCGTCGGCGCTCTTGGCTGGTCTGTCTCGCAGGCTTTGCAACGCGAAGTCAGACAATCGCAACTAATCCTCGACCCCGGTATAGGCTTCGGCAAAACTCCCCGGCAAAATTTGCAATTGATCAATCAGCTTGATCGTCTGGTCGCCGAATTCGGTTTGCCCCTGCTGCTCGGCGCTTCACGGAAATCATTCATCAAACGCACGCTCGATCAGGTCATGACAGCCGACAAAAGAAATGACGAACACGAACGTGCCGCCGGAACGATGGCAAGCTCGGTGATCGGCATTCTGCGCGGCGCAAATATTTTGCGAGTTCACGATGTGAGCGAGACAGTAGCTGCCGTTCGATTGACCGAAGCCATCATTCAGGCAAGTTAGCTAAATTGGAGGTGTCAGGTGAAGTTTACTCAGGGGCAATTTCGTGTCCTCACTGTCTTATGTTTGCTGTCGGTTCTCTGTCTTTCGGTTTCGAGTCAGACAAAGCGTCGCGGGAAAGTCGTTAACAGAACCGTCAACAGCGCTGATGAAACAGCCATCGGCCCTGAAGACGTGTTCAATGCCAAATCGGATTTTGGAGCTGTTGGCAACGGAATTGCCGACGACACTCCGGCTCTGACCAGAGCTGTTGCGGCAGCCAGAAACAGCAAGCCGTTATACCTGCCTTCCGGAACCTACCGCATAACATCGCTTCAATTGCCGGATAACCTGATGTTGATCGGCGATGGTCGTACGAAGACGGTCATCAAATCAGCGGGAGAAGATCGCTCCATTTTGGAAGTAGCTACTTCCGGTCAGCGCATCATCGTGCGCGATCTGCAAATTCAGGGAACTGCCACGCCGATGAATGCCGTCGAACTGACCGAACAGCATGGTTTTCGCCAACGAGGCACGACAATCAGCGGAATTGAAATGAGTAACGTCATGATCAAAAACGTCGGCGGCAATGGTGTGAAAATAGAAAACGCGTTTTCGTCGAACTTCACCAACGTCGAAACGGACATGACTTTCGATGATGCCTTTGACATTTCCAGCGCCGGGCCGAATCTGACGTTCATCAATACCTATGTTCATTCACTGGGATCGAATAACACTTGCGCTTACAGGCTTCGCGCTGGAAGGCCTGTGTTGATCAACGCGAACGGGGTTGACGGTCCGCAGACAGCCGGAGCCGGAATCACCTGGGCGATTGTCGGAGAAAACCTGAGAGCAGGCGATCCCGGCGACCGAGCCGCTTTTCCGACTTTCATCAATCCGAACATTGAAGCGTTTTCGGCCTTCGGCATTCTTCATCACGAAACGTCGTCGTCAAACATCATCGGCGGACATTTCACTCCGCTCGGTTCGGCAATCAATGTTGAACCGATCCGCTTCAACGGAGGATCACTGGTCAGAGGTTTGATTGATAGCACAACCGTGTTTGCAGGCAATCGGGCAAACTATCGAAACGGTCGCGAGATCAGATCATACGGCCCAGCCCCGGTTGTTATTTGGGGACCGGTTGGCGCGTATCAGGGATTCGACAAAGGAGTGACTGATTACTTCAACTTTGAATCCAATACCATCGAACCGTTGCGCCGGATTGACGACTGGCTGACTCGAAAACAGGTTTCGGATTCTTACGTGATGAGAACCAATGAAACCAAATTGATAGATGTTCGCCATAATCAGCCGGTGATGATTACGCTGATGAACGCAGCCGCAGCCGGAGACGGCGCAACCGTGACAATAAAGGACGGAGCGGGAATCGCCGGTTCACAAAAAATTACCGTCACGGCAAATGACAGCAAAATTGATGGCTCAACGATTCAGGCAATCAACGCTGATTATGGTTCGTTGACTTTATATTCCGATGGACGCGATTGGTTTAGTTTGCAGGGCAGGGCATCGGTTGCAAATGATCCACATCCGCGTCCGGTCATCGGCGGTCAGGGACGCCGTAACGTAATTGCTCGCGCTTCAGGTTCGTTCCCATTGAATTTCAATCTGGGCAATATTCAGCACGTGATGTTGACCGGCAACGTTACAATTACTGAGTTGTTGAATGCGCGTGACGGAGCAAGTTATACGATCATCTTTCAACAAGATACCATTGGCAGACATCGAATAAGTTTGCCGCAAACCATTAAGTTCCCAGGCGGACAAATGCCTGTTTGGTCAACATCGCCTTCTGCCGTTGATATGCTGAAATGCGATTCAACTGGTAACATTCTTTACTGCCTTGCCTATCCTGATATGAGATAAATGACATCGCAGTAATTTGGTAAGTAGCTTGTTTGCAGTAACTCAAATCCAAAAATATTTTGCGATAATTGCCGATTACAACGAGCGTTTCCGTTATAAAAAGAAAATTCAGAATTATTTGGTTGACTGAGATTGAAAAACTGAGTTATAAGTTACGACGTTGATGGTTACTGATATTTGCATTCGTAATGTCATCAACAAAAATTAACTGCTTGAAAGATTTTCAAGGAACATTTTCAAAAAACCATGATGTTCAAAGGACGCGAAAACCGAATAGCCGATTGCACGACACCGGCGGGCCGCATGGATGGCTTGATCTGGCGACGGCAGCATAAACCGGCGTCCTTAGGCTTTTATTCGACGGGAACGCCATTCAAATCGTTGATGTTGCAAGATAAAGGTCAATCAGCCAGAACCCCCGAATGCCTAGTCGGCGGTTATCTGTTTAGTCAACATCGTTAGTTCAGCGGGAGCGGTTATCCCGCTCCCGAAAATTCCAATAACATAAACCAGGAATTTAAGGTCGAGCGGGCTGCTTCAGCACTAACTTCTGAAGCTTGCCCGCTTTTTCTTGTTTGCGGCTGAGTGTTCAGAGAGGGTTATTAAGCCGGAGATGCTCGATGGCCGGGCGCTGGACTGTAAACCCAAGGTAGACGTGCGTCTGCGAGCAGGTTCGATTCCTGCCTTCGGCATTTGTTATGGGAGCGTGGTGTAACGGTAGCACGCTGGCCTCCAGAACCAGTCGTCAGGGTTCAAATCCTTGCGCTCCTGTTATTTTTAGTTACTTAGAGGCGTGGCGGAATTGGTTATCGCACTGGTCCGCTAAACCAGAGAGCTATTATTGTCTCTTGTGGGTTCGAATCCCACCGCCTCTGTCATGTTATTTGTAAGTTGCGGAGAGTTAGCCTAAATGGTAAGGCAGCGGTCTTGAAAATCGCCGATGGGTAACACCTATGAGAGTTCGAATCTCTCACTCTCCTTTGAATTGTAACATCGCATCAGTAGCTCAGTTGGAAATCAGAGCGCAGGTCTCCGAAGCCTGAGGACGCGAGTTCGAATCTCGCCTGATGCTTTTCAGTTAACAGAAAGTTGTTTGAAAACAGATTCTTCAGTTTGTTTTGCGGGTGTGGCGCAATCCGGTAGACGCGCAGCGTTGAGAGCGTTGTTGTTGGAGGTTCAAGTCCTCTCGCCCGCATTGGTTTTGCAGGTATGGCGCAACACGGAAGACGCGGCAGTTTCAAAAACTGCTTGTTGAAGGTTCGAATCCTTCTGCCTGCATCGGTGGTTGTTGGATTTTTAGTTTGTGGGTGTGGCGCAATCCGGTAGACGCGCCGGTCTCAGAAGCCGGTTGTTGAAGGTTCAAATCCTTTCACCCACATTGAATTTCAGTCGGTGTAGCTCAATTGGGAGAGCGCGAGCTTGCCACGCTCGAGGTCGGGAGTTCAAACCTCCTCGCCGACTCTTGGTTGTTGATTGAAAACGCACGCTTGGCCGAGTGGCTTTGAGGCGCGGGGCTGCAAACCCTGTCAGGACGGTTCGATTCCGTCAGCGTGCTTTATGTGGCTTTGCCGAAGTGGCGCAACAGGCAGACGCGCGGAGCTTAAACCTCCGTTGATTTGAGGGTTCGACTCCCTCCTTCGGCAT
>CAYRQB010000463.1:0-3960 GCA_964426025.1 uncultured Heliomicrobium sp. | reverse complement strand
AACGGGAAAAGTCCCTATTACTCTGGCTAAATAGCTCTCTTGCGTTGCTTCTCTATTTTGGCCGCAGAGTTGTAACTCGTAGCGCTTGGATGCAGATGAAGCAGCCTGCCTGGGAATCTATGCCAGTCCTTGATGTAAGGACTCTTTCATCGAAGCAGGTCAACGCTCTCGCGAAGCATTACGACAATCTTTCGCATGAAGGTTTAGCGCCTCTTGCCCAACTCAAGAACGACCCCATACGCTGCAAGATTGACGCCGCCATCAGCCGTGTGCTCAACATTCCAGACCTTGCGCCCATACGCGAGCTTCTCGAACGCGAACCGGGATTGAGCGCCAAGGACATTGCGCCTCGAAACAAAATTACTGAAAGGGGTGGTAGGTCAGCTAGCCGAAATTCATGTCCCGGTCACTTATTGGAATCAACGTGCAGTTTGTCCAGCTTCCAAGTATTCCTGCCGTTTGATCGCGGCCCAATCAATCAAGGCTACCCAGATATTTTCTTCGGAGGAGTATTTCACCTGAGCTTCCACCTCCAAATCCTCGCTGTACAACGTCAGTGGCTGATTTTCCTGTAACGTAATTTGCTGGCGCGCTAAATCTTCCACTGTGCCAATGCAATTCAAACGCAGACGGCCTTGTGCGTCTGTGTTGTGGAAATCTGCAAAAACTCTCGGTTTGACCATCATATCTTCTTGCTTATGCCGCTTGTCTCAATTGTTCAACATTGATGTGTTTACTTAACGCATTCGACAAGGCTAAGGTTTCTGTGGCGCTCAAACCTAAATTATCCAGGCTGCCGTGCGCGGCAACTATGGCATGCGCAATTACCAGCAAGCCGCGCGGGTCTTCGTCAGCTTCGGCCAAAGCTAGTCGCAGTAAATCTGCCGCTTCTTGCGTGTCTGCTGTCATACGTTCTTGCAGCCAATCGTCAAAATCAATCATTGTATTACCCTGTTTTGGTATTCACGCCAAGCGGCGTGAGCCTGATCAATATCCCGCTGTTGCGTGGTTTTGTCACCACCACACAGCAATAAAACAATATGCTCTCCAGCTATCGCTAAGTAAAGACGATAGCCGGGACCGTAATCAATGCGAAGTTCATAAACGCCTTCGTCAACCGATTTATAATCGCCGGGGTTCCCGCCACGCAACCTTGCAAGGCGTTTGATAATGCGATTACGTGCCTGGCGGTCGCGCAGGCCCGTGAGCCATTCATTAAATGGGCACACGCCATCAAGTGTCTCATAGATCAAAACCTGTTTTGGTTGTCCATCAAACATTGCTGACTTTATCGGTCAATATTGAATGAATCAAGATTACGCGATGATGCCTCATTCCACATCGCCCATCTACTTTGGTTAGCCGAAAATCTCAGTCCAAGAAATATCAATCCGCTGCCGTGGCCATCACTGATGGTTTGTGGGGTTCGCCTTTGATGGCGACGCGGTGCCATTTGCGCACGGAGCCGATGATCACTATGACCAGGCCGACCATCAGGCTGGCGGTGATGCCCGCGTTCAGGTAAAGCCGCTTCGGCCAGTAATTGTCGGCTATGTTTTGATAACCGGCGGCCATTTCTATAACGCTGATGAAGCTCAGCGGCAGAATTGTCACCCATGAGTAACGCGCGCGGCCATTGTTGATCAGGAAGGTCGTGCAAACGCACAAAGCCACGCAGGCCAGCATCTGATTCGCCATTCCGAACAGCGGCCAGATGGTTGAAATCGAACCCGTCCAGATCAGATAAGTCCAGGGAACTACGGCCAGAGCGCTGGCGATAACCGCGCCCGGCAGCCAATCGGTTTTGGCAAAGGGCTTCCAAACCAATCCGACGGTTTCCTGCATCAGGAATCGTGCGACGCGCGTGCCTGTGTCAACCGTAGTCAGTATGAACAAGGCTTCGAACATGATGGCGAAGTGATACCAGTAACTCATCAGCCCGCGCATACCCGGAATCGCCGAAAAGATTTGCGCCATGCCTACGGCCAAACTGACTGCGCCGCCTACGCGTCCGGCCAATCGCTCTTCGCCGACGGCTTCGGTTAATGCCGCCAGGTTCGATTCGGCAAAACCCATCGAACGCAGGCTGGCGTCTATTTTGGCGAAGGCTTCAATCGGCACATTGATCTGAAAATAATCGTGCGGGAACATAGAACAGGCGGCGATCAAGGCCATCACTCCGACTATGGATTCGCAGAGCATTGCGCCGTAACCGATGGGGCGCGCGTGCCTTTCCTTGTCAATCATCTTTGGCGTAGTGCCGGATGAAACCAGCGCGTGGAAGCCTGAAATCGCTCCGCAGGCGATGGTGATGAAAACGAAGGGAAAGACTTTGCCGGGAATGATCGGTCCTCCGCCAGCAGTGAAGGCCGTCACCGCAGGCATTTTGAACGTAGGCATGACGATGAAAATGCCCAGCGCCAGAAAGCCAATCGAACCGATTTTCATGTAAGAGCTGAGATAATCGCGCGGACACAGCAGCATCCAGACCGGCAGGATCGAAGCGACGAAGCCGTAAATCGCAATCGCCAGCGTGATGCCGTTTTTGTCGAACAGAAACCAATGGCCGATGGATGAATCCTGCACGAATTTGCCCAGCACGACGGCCAGTATCAAACCGATGACGCCGAAGACGGTGGCTTGAGTAATGGCTTTCTCGCTGCCGCCGCGCAGACGGTAAATATACAGACCCATCACCAGCGCAATCGGGATTGTCATGGCGATGGTGAACATCCCCCACGGGCTTTCGGCCAGAGCGTTGACGACGGCCAAACCCACACCGGCCAAAGCGACGATCAGGATGACCAGAATCGCGAAAGTCGCCACAGCGCCCGTGACGCGGTCAATTTCGCGGCGGGCGATTTCGGCCAATGACTTTCCGCCGCTGCGCATCGAAGCCGCCAAAACTATGAAATCGTGAACGGCTCCGCCCAGCACCACGCCAATCACCAGCCAGATCAATCCAGGCAGAAATCCGAACTGAGCCGCCAGCACAGGCCCGATCAAAGGCCCGGGCCCGCTGATGGCCGCAAAATGATGTCCCCACAAAACGTATTTGTTGGTCGGGATGAAATTCTGCCCGTCGTTGAATTTGTGCGCAGGAGTCACGCGCGCATCGTCCAGCGCCAGGACTTTGGCGGCGATGAACGCGCTGTAATAACGATAGGCGATGGCGTAAATACACAGAACTGCGATGAGGATGGGGACTGCGTTGATTGTCATTAGTTGTTCTCCGCTGTGTGTGAGTGCTTCAAGAGAGAGTGATCAGGCCATTGCGAAAATCAATGTTCAGGTTCTGCCTGCGAAAGAAGTCCAAACCGAGCAATCCATCAACTCCGGCGCTAGGCGGTAGTGAATGACAGGCCACGATAAGGCCGAGTCGTTCCTGACCGAGGGATATAAGTTTGTCGAGTGTAAGCAAGGGAACTCGTTCAATGCGGCTTCCGGTAGTCATTTGAGAAAATTGCCCGGACTTGGACGGTTCATAACCAACTTCAATCATCATTTCAGGGCTGATTAAGGTGCGTGTAGCTCCGGTGTCGAGTGCCAAAGTTAAGAAGGCAACACCAGAAGGGCCGCTAATCTGTGCTCGAACGTGGATCAATCGTCCATGCGGATCAAACGGAAAATTCATAGGGCGAATTCCATCCCTTCCGGTGGCTCACCAATATGTAGCACTGCAAACCGTTTCGGACGCAACTCCATCGCCTTTCGATGAATTTCAGCACGATCTTTGCTGTGACAAAGTATTTTTCCGCTTAAGACCTCAAGCAATTCGTTGGTTTGCGGATCACCAATGAGCACCCATTCCGAATCAAATTTCTCCTCGATCTCTTTCATCGTCAGAACTTCTTCCGATGTTTTAGTTTCCATAATTCGTTTCCTCCTTTCATTCGTCATTATCGAATCTGATGTTCAGGCTTTTCAAAAACTGTTTGTCTTCGTGGCTGATTTCGGCCA